>CANFLM010000024.1 GCA_947447895.1 Hyphomicrobiales bacterium | reverse complement strand
AGGCACAGCTCGCGGCCATCGTTCCTATTCCTATTACACCTGTGCTGGATGCCATCAGAAGGGAAAGTCGGTATGCAAGGGTCGGCACATCCCTATGGGTAAACTCGATACCCTGATTATCGAGGGCGTCAAAGCCCAACTATTACAGCCGGATCGTATGTCGACAATTCTTGGTGCCTTAATGGATCGTCAAACGACCAAAGACAATGCGGTCGAGGAACGACGTTGCGTTCTTAAATCCGAAATCAAAGCAAAGGATGAGAAATTAAACCGGCTATACCGGGCCATTGAAGACGGTATCGTTGAGACCGACGATCAGCTGAGGGATCGCATCAAGGCTATCAAAACTGAACGCGATCTGGCCCAAGCCTCGCTTGATCGAATAGCCGAGCAATCAAGGAACCGGTCAACCCTGACGCCGGAGCGAATTAAGGCCTTTACAAAACTCATGCACGATAAGCTCGAGAATGGCGACGTTCAGGCCCGCAAGGCCTATCTGCGGGCGGTTATCTCGGAAATCCGTGTCGATGACGACAAAGTGAGCATTATTGGCGATAAAGCCACGCTTTCAGCCGTTATCGCGGGCCAAAATGGAACCAATGCAAATGTTAGTGGTTTTGTTCGTAAATGGCGCGCCCGGAACGATTCGAACGTCCGACCCTCAGATTCGTAGTCTGATGCTCTATCCAGCTGAGCTACGGGCGCGTAACGGTGTCGGTGGGACCGACCTCGTAGGTGCGTCTGTCTAACCTCTCTTATCCGATATTGCAATCCCTCTAGGTCAAGAAGTTTGCACCAATCGTCCAAATCCGGTTTTTGTAGGGTCATGGATGAACCGATTGCGCTTTGTGCGGTTTATGTCACCAAACCAGCCAGCATCGATATGGAATGGGGCTGTTGCCAGGCCCTTTTTGACGGGACAATGGAGGCGTTGAGGGTAGCATTTTTGGCGGGTCAATGATTTTATGGGGCTCGCAGTGTTGCCTTGTGTCGACGATGACCGGATGCAGGGCGACCTGTCTCGGGAGCTTCCGGGTTATCCCAGTCGGCGCGTTGTGTGGTCGGCTGGAATGTCGGAGGGCGCGTTGCGTGTGTTGAGCCGGATAACCCTTACGGTCAAACCGCCAATCCCGCGGTGATAGACAAGCTGGCACGCCTGATGGATTTTCGAAGCCAGCCATTGTTCGGTTTAACGGATGCTTCTCAGATTGAAGGAGCGCATTTCAATCCTGATCCAAGGTGTTGTTAAATATTTGTTAACCATAAATTTGTAGTCTTTGCCTGGTTGGTTGTTGGCGATTTTATTTATAGGGATGCAATTATGCGCAAATTTTTGATTTCGTTGCCTGTGGTCTTTTTTTCTGTCGGTGCCCATGCCGCTGATCTTTCGAAGCGTATACAGGCCGAGGTGCCTGTTTCAACCCGGGATGGCCATTGGGAAGGGTTCTATTTTGGTGCAACGACCCAATTCAACCTGGCAAACGGGCATGTATCCATTCCGGTCTATCCTGCGGTTTTTGATTTGACGGCCAGAGGTTTCAGCGGAGGCGTGCGGGCCGGTTACAACCATCAAATCGGGAACTGGGTCGTTGGCCTCGACGGCAATGTAGGATTGTCGAGTGCGCTGGGCACCCACAATAGCCAGTTTGAATATGTTGGCGGCTATCACGAAATCTATCATATCACCGAACGGTGGAACGGTTCGATCGGGCCGCGGCTCGGTTATAGCTGGGGTTCACTTCTGGCCTATGTCCGTGGTGGCTGGGCCCTGGTCAATATCCGGGATCATTTTATCCCGCCTATCGTTGGCGTGCAGTCCACGACTTTTAGCGGCTGGAGCCTTGGCGGCGGCGTTGAATATGCGCTGGACAGGCATTGGACGACAAATATGGAGTATCGCTACAACCATTACGGACAACACATCATCGATCACAATGGCATGTTGCGGCTTGCCTATACGTCCAACCAGGTGTCGTTGGGTGTCTCGTATAAATTCTGAACTGCCCTCATCGCCACCGGGGGTCGTTTCCAGTCGCAGGGCCACCTGACAAATGTCATGCAACGTTCTGCCGGGTCAGGGCCTGCAGGCTCTCGTGTCTTTTCCGTTGGCGTAATCCCACGCCAATGGCTTTATGCATGGTCTTCGGGTTCTGCCCCGTGTGAAAAAGAACCGTGTCGGCTCTGCCTTGGCCCCCATGCGGCATTGACCCTTTTGCCGTCTCTCCCTAGTGTGCGGCCACGCGCGACCGGTGTTTTGACACCTGTTGCTCCCTTGCTTGTGCCTTCTGATGATTGAACCTGCCATGACCGACATTGTTCCTGCCGATATGACATCTCTGCCGAGCCTGATCGAAGCCGCCGTGGAAAGCACGGCATGGCCGTTCGAGGAGGCGCGCAAAATTGTCGCCCGCCTCGAGCGCACCGGCAAAAACGAGGTGTTGTTCGAGACCGGTTACGGTCCTTCGGGTCTGCCCCATATCGGCACATTCGGCGAGGTGGCGCGCACCACGATGGTGCGGCATGCGTTTCGGGTGCTGACGGCAGACAAGGTGCCGACCCGTCTTGTCGCCTTTTCCGACGATATGGACGGCCTGCGCAAGGTGCCCGACAACATCCCGAACAAGGACCTGGTCACTCCGCATTTGGGCAAGCCGTTGACGCAGGTGCCCGATCCCTTTGGCACGCATCCGTCCTTCGGCGCCCATAACAATGCCCGGCTGATGGCCTTTCTCGATGCTTTCGGGTTTGAATACAGTTTCATGTCCTCGACTGCCTGCTATCAGGCCGGCCAGTTCGATGCCACTTTGCTGAGAATTCTCGAGCGCTATGACGCGGTGATGGATGTGATGCTGCCGTCCCTGCGCGAGGAACGGGCGCAAAGCTATTCGCCGTTCCTGCCGATCCACCCGGTGACGCAGGTGGTGATGCAGGTGGCCATCGACGAGATCAACCACAAGACCGGCTGTCTGGTCTGGACCGATCCGGCCACGGGGACGCGTTACGAGACCCCGGTCACCGGCGGTCATTGCAAGCTGCAGTGGAAGCCCGATTGGGCGATGCGCTGGGTCGCGCTGGGTGTCGATTATGAAATGGCGGGCAAGGATCTGATCGACAGTGTGAAACTGTCCGGCGACATTGCGCGCGTGCTCGGTGCCGAGCCGCCCGAAGGCTTCAATTACGAATTGTTCCTCGACGAAAAGGGCCAGAAGATTTCCAAGTCGAAAGGCAACGGCCTGACCATCGAGGATTGGCTGACCTATGCCTCGCCGGAATCGCTGTCGCTGTTCATGTATCAGAAGCCGCGCGAGGCCAAGCGTCTGTATTTCGATGTCATTCCGCGTATGGCCGATGACTATCTGACCTTCCGCGAGAAATTCCCGCAACAGGCCGTGCGCGAGCAATTGCTCAACCCGGCCTGGCACATCCATCAGGGCCAGCCGCCGGCCGCCGAGCGGGTCGAAACCGCCGCCGGCAGCGGGTCGTCTTTGTCTTTTGCGATGCTGCTCAATCTGGTCGCTGTGGCCAATTCCGAGGAGCCTGTGGTGTTGTGGGGCTTTATCCGGCGTTATGCACCATCGGCCTCGCCTGCCGACCATCCGGGTCTGGACCAGTTGGTCGGCTATGCCGTGCGTTATTTCCGGGATTTTGTCCGTCCGGCCAAGGTCTATCGCGCAGCCACCGAGGCCGAACACGCCGCCCTTGCCGATCTCGCCGAGAGCCTGAAGCCGATGGCCGGTTCCACCGATGGCGAGGCCTTGCAGGCGCTCGTCTACGAGGTTGGCCGTCGCCACTTCCCCGATCTGAGCGGCAAGGCCAAAAGTCCGGATGGCCGTCCGGGCGTCAGCCAGCAGTGGTTCTCGGTGCTGTACCAGATTTTGCTGGGGCAGGACCGCGGGCCGCGCTTCGGCTCGTTTGCCGCATTGTTCGGTGTCGGTGAAACCTGCGCCTTGATTGAGCAGGGTCTGTCGGGTGCGCTGATGGCCGAGCACGAGGCTTTTCTGGCCGCCCGCCAGATCTGATGGCCGAACAGGATCCCCGCTGATGCTCGCTTGGCCGACACTCGGTTTGCTCGCGGTCTCGGTCTTGGGGACTTCGTTTATCTCGGGCATTTTCGGCATGGCCGGCGGCATGGTGCTGGTCGGCGTGCTGCTGGCTTTGTTCGATGTCGCGCCCGCCATGCTGCTGTTCGGGGTGACGCAGACCGCTGCCAATGGCTGGCGCTGCCTGTTGTGGCGCAAGCATGTGCGCTGGTCGATTGTCGGCGGCTATGCGCTCGGTTCCATCGCCATGTTCGTGCTGTTCCGTTTCATTGCCTATATTCCTGAAAAATCGGTGATTTATCTCGGGCTGGGGCTGACGCCCTTTCTGGTCGAATTGCTGCCGAGGTCGTGGCAACCGCATATCGAACAACGCGGTGCGCCGGTTTTTTGCGGTGCCTTGATTATGGTGTTCCAGCTGATTGCCGGTGTGGCGGGCAATGTGCTCGATCTGTTTTTCAACAAAAGCTCCCTGGATCGCAAGGAAATTGTCGCCACCAAAGCGGCGACCCAGACGCTGGCCCATATGTTGCGCGTGGCCTATTTCGGGTCGATCTCGGTCGAAGCGTTCGGCGTTGTCCCGTGGTGGCTCTATGGCCTATGCATCGGCCTGGCCTTTTGCGGGACGACACTGGCCAGCCGCGTGTTGAATGCCATGAGCGATGTAAGCTTCAAGCGCTGGAGCCGCTGGATCATTCTGGTCATCAGCGGGGTCTATGTGGTCCGCGGTGTGCTGGATGTGATGTTCTGATCCGTGCGGTTGGCCTATTGGGCCGCCCACAGGATGCGCGAGATCCAGGCCACATCGCCGGTTTGCACAGACCATTCGGTGCCATTGTCGAAGCGGACGAGTTCCACCAGACGCGGACTTTGCCGGATCAGCTCGCCCAGAATAAGACTGTGGTCCTTGCCATGCAGCATGACCTTGTCACCGCGCCGTAACGGGGCATGGGGGGCGACGATCAGCACATCGCCCGCATGGTAGCGGGTGCCGCCTTCATGGCCGGCCAGTTCGACGGCATAGACTTTGTCGCCGCCGGTATCGGGGAATGGCAATTCATCCCATTGCGTGCCGTGCGGTTGGGCCTCGCTGGTAAAGGCATCGGGCATTTGGGCATCCTGCGCACCGATCAGCGGAATGGTGCTGGTCTGCTTGCGGCCATGGCCCGCCAAGATCAGGCCCATGAATGTGTCCAGATCAATGCCTGTGGCATCGAGCACTTTGGCGATTGATTCCGTGGACGGCCAACGCTGGCGCCCATCTGCCGACATGCGTTTGGAGCGGTTGAAGGTGGTGGGATCAAGACCGGCCCGCTTGGCCAGTCCCGAGGCCGACAGGCCGGCGCGCGCGGCAACGGCATCAATGGCAGCCCAGATCTCGCTATGGCTTAACATCATGATAGGTCTCCAAGGAACGGCAGCGGACAAGAAATTAAGGATAAAAACTTCTACAATTAGGAATCAAAGCCGTAAACGACTGTTTTCGGCTTTGCCGCTTTGCAAGGCTTTCGCGTGGCAGAATATGGCATTGAGCGGCCTGACAGCCGGGCATTGCGGCGCAAGGGCGTGATGGGGTAAAGGGGTCCGGCGGGGTGTCATTGATGATGATTTTCAAAATATGTGCGCGCACGGCGTGGGAACAGGCTGCTCAGGCCGGTCTCTATACCGGTGCGCCGATCGATCTGGCGGACGGATTCATCCATTTCTCGTCGCTTGACCAGGTGCGCGAAACGGCGGCCAAGCATTTCGCCTTTCAGGATGATCTGGTGTTGCTGGCCGTCGATAGCCGGACTTTGGGCGATCGTCTGCTGTGGGAAGTGTCGCGCGGTGGCGCCCTGTTTCCGCATCTGTATCGACATCTGGAAGCGGCCGAGGTTGTCTGGGCCAAGCCATTGCCGATGCTGGCCGATGGCACACATGATTTTGCGGAGCTGTTGTGATGCTGGGACCGATTTTTTCGCTGGTGCGTCCGGCTTTGCACGCGCTGGATGCCGAACAGGCGCATGATGCCACCATTGCCGCGCTGAAATGGCTGCCATTGCCCCCCGCTCCAGCCGATGCGCCCTGCCTGCGCGTGCGGGCTTTTGGTCTGGATTTCCCCAATCCGGTCGGGATCGCGGCGGGCTTCGACAAGAATGCCGAAGTGCCGGATGCCCTGATGCGGTTGGGCTGCGGCTTCAGCGAAATCGGCACCGTGACGCCGTTGCCGCAACAGGGCAATCCGCGCCCGCGTCTGTTCCGCCTTAGCCGCGACGAGGCGGTGATCAACCGGTTCGGCTTCAACAACCAGGGTCATGCGGCGGTGTTGCAACGGCTGCAAGCGCGACACCATCGGGGCGGGCTTGTCGGCGTCAATATTGGCGCCAACAAGGATGCGACCGACCGGACCGCCGATTATGTCAGCGGCATCAAGACCTTTATGGCGGTGGCGGATTACTTTGTTGTCAATATTTCCTCGCCCAATACACCCGCCCTGCGCGATCTGCAGCACGAGGCCGCGCTGGATGATCTGCTGGGCCGCGTGGTGACCGAGCGGGACGCCGGTGCCGAGCATTTCGGGCGTCGTCCTGTCTTGCTGAAAATCGCGCCCGATCTGGGTTTGAACGATCTCGATCATCTGGTGCTGATTGCCCGCAAACACCGAATTGACGGCATGATCGTCACCAATACCACCCTGTCACGGCCTGCAACATTGCAGGAAAAAACCCTGATGACCGAGATGGGGGGCTTGTCGGGCAAGCCGCTGTTTGCTCTTTCAACCCGTGTTCTGGCCGAGACCTATCAGAGGGTCGAAGGGCAGTTCCCGCTGATCGGGGTGGGGGGTATCGACAGCGCGGAGGCGGCGATTGCCAAGATTGAGGCAGGAGCCAGCCTGATCCAGCTCTATTCCGCCCTCGTCTATCATGGTCCTGCCTTGGTGGGGGCCATCAAGCAGGGGCTGACCAGCCATATCATGGCACAGGGCATGACCCATGTGGGACAAATGGTCGGTCGCAGCAATGCCGACTGGACGGCGCAACCCTTCCCGATCAGCTGATCGGCGAATTCCACTGGCCCGATGCAATTTTCGAGGCGACAATCACGGCTTGTGTGCGGCTTTCCACGCCCAGCTTTTGCAGGATGGCTGACACATGCGCCTTCACGGTGGCTTCCGACACCGACAATTCATAGGCGATCTGCTTGTTCAGCAAGCCTTCCGACAGCATCATGAGCACGCGCACCTGCTGCGGTGTCAGACTGCCGAGCCGCCGCACGATATCGCTGGTTTCCTGATCGACGGGGTGGCTGAGATCGACATCGGCGGGTGTCCAGGCACCGCCGTCCAGTACGGTCTGGATGGCCGTGCGCATGGTGTCGACATCGACGGATTTGGGGATAAAGCCGGAGGCTCCGAAATCGATCGCATGGCGGATGGTGGAGCGTTCCTCGTTGCCCGAGACAATGATCACCGGCGTGCCGGGATATTGGGCGCGTAAATACATCAGGCCCGAAAAACCCTGGGTGCCGGGCATTGTCAGATCGAGCAGGATCAGATCGAGATCGCCGTGGTCGTTCAGGGCTTTGGACACCTCTTCGAAAGCGCCTGCCTCCAATACTTTGGCACCGGGCAATTGACCCAGAACCGCCTCCCGCAACGCTCCACGCACCAATGGATGATCATCCGCTACCAAGATCAGCAATTCCGCTTCGGCCACTACATACCCCCCTGATGTTTCGTAGACTTTCGCCTTCCCATCATTCTTTCACTTTTATTGCAACGCAAGAGGGGACTGTCATAAATCTGATAACAACAGCGTAAAAATGCTGTTTTTGGGCGAATATAGCCCTTTCGGGCCGGATTAAGGGGCAGAGGCCAGGCTTTTGTCGATGAGGTCCCACAGGATCATAAAGCCGTGCAGGGCCAGCCAGGCGAGGCTGACGACGTTACCGAGTACGCAGAGCAATAAAAAGGCGATCAGGCCGATCCATGGCCCATCCACCAGCCCGATGACGATCGCAAAGGCGACAAAGCCGCTATAAAGATCAATCAGCGTGACCTTTCCCCACGGATTGGCCGAAATCAGGTCGAAACTCTCCCAGAAGGGAGCCGCCTTGAAGGCCCAGATGATCGATCCCGACAGCAGGACGAATAAAATGCCACAGATAATCCGCAAGGTCATGATGTCTCCTGCAATTCTTGAACCTGTCTTGTTACGCATGACTGGTCCAACTGGTTTTCGGGTGCAACAGACAGGCCATCTTGGTCAGGCAGTGATTGTCCGCTGCGGCATTTCCCGCTAACGCTCACTGTGCCTGCATCCCACCCGAGGTCAACAGCCGATGACTGATCCCGTTCTGCCTCATCTCTCTGCGGTTCCCCCTTCCGGCAATCTCCTGGCGGATCGGCGGTTTACCTATGGCGAGGCACTCCTGAAAGAAGGGGACGGAGAAGCAGCGGCCGATCTGTTCCGGCAGGTGCTCGAACTGGCGCCCGATTGGGCGCCGGCATGGCTGGCTTTGGGGGATGCGGAATTGTTGTGCCGGCGCGAGAATGAGGCCCTGGCCGCTTGGCAGCGCTGTCTGGGCCTGCATCCGGCCGATCTGCTGGGTGCACAACCGCGATTGGCCCGTTTGGGTGCTGGGGACGCCGGACAAGCGCTTGGTCACGGCTATATCGCGGCCTTGTTCGATGAATATGCCGACCGCTTTGATGCGCATCTGACCGAAACCTTGCAGTACCGTGCCCCGCAAATGCTGGCCGATCTGTTGCTCGCCCGCCAGCCGCGGTTCAAGCGGGTCTTCGATGCCGGTTGCGGGACCGGCCTGATGGCCGCCGCCATCCGCCCGCGAGCCGATGTGATCGTCGGCTGTGACCTGTCCTCCGCAATGGTGGCGCAGGCGCGCCACAAGGGATTGTATGACGGTCTGTCCTGTCAGGATGTGGTGGGGGCCTTGCAGGCCGAACCGGCCGCATCCTACGATCTGGTGGTGGCCGCCGATGTGTTTGTCTATATCGGTGATTTGCTGCCGGTTTTTGCCGCTTGCCATCATGGCTTGGAGAGGCATGGATATCTGGCTTTCACCACCCAATCCACCACGCAGGAACGCGTGGTGATCGGCGAGGATTTGCGTGCGGCCCATCCGGAGGCCTATCTGCGGACATGCGCGCACACGGTCGGCTTTGCCGTTCTCACCCTTGACGCCGTGTCGGTGCGTCAGGACAGGGGCCAGCCGGTGCCGGGCTGGCTGTGCCTGATGCAGAAGGCGTGAGGGCGGGGCTCAGCCGTTCAGCGACACGAGCAGGCTGACCAGCAGGCTGGTCAGCACCACGGCTGTGAGGGCGATCCGCAAGGTGCCGAACCAGCGCGGCGCCAGCGCGCGCAAGACCAGCCGCACATCGATCATCACCAGCCACAGGAACAGGCCGACCAGCACCAGATTGTCGTAGGGGCGCGGCAGGGCCAGGGCAGCCCAAGCCAGAAGGCTGGGAATGACCGAGACCCATAAGAGGCTGTTGCTGTTCGGCCGCACCAGCGCGAGGCCCCAGCGGATGCCGCCGAGGAACGAGGCGATCAGTGCCGCATAGGTCATCAGCAGGTGGTAGAACAAACGGTCGGGCAGGCCCGCATCCGCTATGAGTCCGCTATATTGAAGCAGCATGATGCCGGACAGTCCGACAAAGGGGATGGCTCCGCCCATGCCGAGCCAGAGGGCCATGGCGGGAATGGTGCGGTCGTCGTGCAAGGAAGTGTCTGGTGTTTGGGTCATGGTGCTTTTCTAGTCCCGACGGAAAATGATTGTGGCCAGCCAGCCGAACAGGCCTGCCATCAGCAAAGCCGCAAAGCCGTATAACCAGCCATGCAGGCGGGCGGCGTCGGCGACGTCCTGCTCGAAGCCGATTTTGACCACCTCGAAATGGGTGGATTGCGAGGCAAGCCTTACGCTGTCGGACATCAACGCGACTTCGACATCATAGAGGCCGGTCGGTGCGCGCGCAGGCACCGGAATGACCGCCTTGAAGACATTCGGCGTGATGAATTCGACATTGTGCGGCAAAGTCTCATACAGTCTGTCGCGCTGTTTGAGACGGATCAGGGCTTCGGCGAAAGGCTCGTCGCGGAGGTCTTGGGCGATGATCGCACTGCCGAGGCCAAGTTGGTAGCGGCTTTGCATTTCGGGCGAGGTGATCTCGTCCAGCGGGCGGTTCGTTGCCACCGCCATGGTGGCCGGAACAAAGGTGAACTTCTGCTCGCGCCGGTTGACCCAGAACGGCCCGAGCGCAGCCTTTTCGCGCACCACCATATGGCTGCGCGGTCCGCGCGCCGAGACCACGATGTCATAATGCTCGGATCGCGTGGCCGAGGCCTGGTCGCGCCCGATCACCCCGAACACCACCAGATCGGTGCCGATATAGGTCGAGGTGATCGCCACATGGCCGGAGGACAGCGAAATGGTCAGGCTTTCGGCGCGGACTGGATTTGAGCAAGCCATCATGCCGGCCAGCAAGAGGATGATGAGAGGGACCGGTCTCATTGCGCGGCTCCGGCAATCGGAGTGACCGAGGCCGACAGCGAGAACACATCCTCTGGCTTCAGCGCCAGATCGCCAAGGAAGCGAAAGGCCACCGCCAAGACGATCAGGGCGAGCAACAGCCGGAATTGTTCGCCCTTGAGATGGCGGCCCGCGCGGGCGCCGAATTGGGCGCCGAAAACACCGCCGACAACCAACAGCAGGGCCAGCACGAAATCGACGGAGTGGTTGGTCGTGGCATGCAGCATGGTTGCCCCGCTCATGCTGAACAGGATCTGGAACATCGAGGTTCCCACCACCACCATTGTGGGAACACGGAACAGATAGATCAGCGCCGGCACAATCATGAACCCGCCGCCAATGCCCAGCAGGGCTCCGAAAAATCCGACAATGAGGCCCATCGCCAGCAAAGGAATGACGCTGACATAGAGGCCGGAAGCCGGAAAACGCATTCTGAACGGCAAGCCGAAATACCATGGATGATTGCCGCCACGGGGTCGCTTGGCGGCCAAGCCACGGCGTCTTGCGCGCAGGGCCTTGAGGCTCTCGTAAAGCATCAGCAGGCCGATGCCCCCCAGCAGGATGACATAGGAGACACCAATGGTCAGATCGAGTTGGCCGATGCGGCGCAGGGCGTTGAAGGCCATGACCCCGCACACCGTGCCGATCGAACCGCCCGACAGCAGCAGCAAGCCGAGCCTGATATCCAGCGCGCGCCGCTTCCAGTAGCTGATCAGCGCGGTGAGGGACGAGGCGGCAATCTGGGTCGAGACGCTTGCGACGGCCACGGCGGGAGAGATGCCGAGAAAAATCAACAGGGGTGTGATGAGAAAGCCGCCGCCGACCCCGAACAGGCCCGAAATAAACCCGACCACCGCACTCATTCCCACAATGAGCCAGATATTGACCGGTAATTCGGCAATGGGCAGATAGAACTCCATCAGACAGGCCTTGTGGGAGGGGGCGTGAAATCGTGTGTAGCGGCAAACAGGTTAAAAATCATTTAGCCAGCCATCTGGAGCGGCCAATGCGGAGCGGACTTGACGGGGGCACATAAAAAAAGCGCAGCCGAAGCTGCGCTTTTCTGTTTCGGAGCGGAGGGGCTGGACTTCTTAGAAGTCCATGCCGCCCATGCCGCCCATGCCGCCGCCGCCGCCCATTGGCATGGCTGGCTTATCCTTCGGCAATTCGGCAACCATCGCTTCGGTGGTGATCAACAGACCGGCAACCGAGGCTGCGTCCTGCAGGGCTGTGCGGACAACCTTGGCAGGATCGACGATGCCGGCTTCGAGCATGTCGACATACTGTTCGGTCTGTGCGTTGAAGCCGAAGGTCTGCGACTTGTTCTCGCCGATCTTGCCGACCACGATGGAGCCTTCGACGCCAGCGTTTTCAACGATCTGGCGGATAGGAGCCTCGAGAGCCTTCAACACGATGTTGATGCCGGCCTGCACGTCGGGGTTGTCCGACTTCAGCTTGGCCACCGCACCCTTGGCGCGCAGCAGAGCGGTGCCGCCGCCAGGAACGATGCCTTCTTCCACCGCAGCGCGGGTGGCGTTCAGCGCATCATCAACGCGGTCCTTCTTTTCCTTCACTTCGACTTCGGTCGCACCGCCGACGCGGATCACTGCGACACCGCCAGCCAGCTTGGCCAGACGTTCCTGCAGCTTTTCACGGTCGTAATCGGAGGTGGTTTCTTCGATCTGGGCCTTGATCTGGTTGACGCGGGCTTCGATGTCTTTCTTCTTGCCTGCACCGTCGATGATCGTGGTGTTTTCCTTGTCGATGCGGACGCGCTTGGCGCGGCCCAGCATGTTCAGGGTAACCGACTCGAGCTTGATGCCCAGATCTTCGGCGATCATTTCGCCAGCCGACAGGACGGCAATGTCTTCGAGCATGGCCTTGCGGCGATCGCCGAAGCCAGGTGCCTTCACGGCTGCAATCTTGAGGCCGCCACGCAGCTTGTTGACGACGAGGGTGGCAAGAGCTTCGCCTTCAACGTCTTCGGCAATGATCAGCAAAGGCTTGCCGGTCTGCACGACTGCTTCGAGGATTGGGAGCATGGTCTGCAGCGAGGACAGCTTCTTCTCGTGGATCAGGATGTAGGGGTCATCGAGTTCCACCACCATCTTTTCAGCATTGGTGATGAAATAGGGTGACAGGTAGCCACGGTCGAACTGCATGCCTTCAACGATGGTAACTTCGGTTTCCAGGCTTTTGGCCTCTTCCACCGTGATCACACCTTCATTGCCGACCTTCTGCATCGCCTTGGCAATTTCTTCGCCGATGAAACGATCGCCATTGGCCGAAATGGTGCCGACCTGTGCGACTTCCTGGGTCGACTTCACCTTTTTGGCGCGGGCCTTGATGTCGGCAATCGCTGCGGTCACAGCCAAGTCGACGCCACGCTTCAGATCCATCGGGTTCATGCCGGCAGCCACATATTTGGCGCCTTCACGGACGATGGCCTGGGCCAGAACGGTTGCGGTTGTGGTGCCGTCACCAGCGGTGTCGTTGGTCTTGGAGGCCACTTCGCGCACCATCTGGGCGCCCATGTTCTCGAACTTGTCTTCCAGTTCGATTTCTTTGGCAACGGTGACGCCGTCCTTGGTGATGCGGGGCGCACCGAAGGACTTTTCGATCACGACGTTACGGCCCTTGGGACCGAGTGTGACCTTGACGGCATTGGCGAGGATATCGACACCGCGCAGCATTTTCTCGCGGGCGTCGGACGAAAAGCGGACTTCTTTAGCAGCCATGATGGAGCTCCTGAATTAAAATTGATAATGGGCAGAACAGCCGGGGTATCGGTTATTTGCCGATAATGCCCATGATGTCCGACTCTTTCATGATGATCAGATCGTGGCCATCAATCTTGACTTCGGTGCCGGACCATTTGCCGAACAGAACCTTGTCGCCTTTTTTCACATCGAGCGGCACGAGCTTGCCGCTTTCGTCACGGGCGCCGGAGCCCACAGCGACGATTTCGCCTTCCTGAGGCTTTTCCTTGGCAGCATCTGGAATGATGATGCCGCCCTTGGTCTTTTCATCGGACTCAAGGCGACGGACGACAACACGGTCGTGCAATGGACGAAACTTCATGGATCTCACCTCTCATATGACAGTGCCTCAACGGCACGCTGTCCAGGTTGGATAATAGTGGTTTAGAGCAAAGATGGTTGTGTTAGCACTCACAGTTGGTGAGTGCCAAACTGCATGTGGCAGATAGGGAGTGCCCCAGCCGGTGTCAAGGACTCGCGGGCCAACAAAAATGCAAAAAAATGGTGTGCGGTGGTCAGGCCCAGTCGGAATCGTCGCCGCCACCCCCGAACGAGCCGCCGTCATCCGGCGCTGCGTAGGATGTTTCCTGAATGAAACCAGTCTGTTGCGGTGCAGGTTCACTGAACGAGGCCCGCTCGACCGGCATCGGGACAGTGGTCGTGTCGGAATGGAAGAAACCGGCACCACTCGGCGTGCTGTTGCCCAGAATTGACGAGCTATGGTTACCGAAAGCTGACTGCAAACCCTGGAACAGCAGGGCGCCACCGGCCACACCGGCGGCGGTGGCCAGGGCATTGCCCAAAAATCCCGAACCGGCGGCTTGCTGGGGCTGCATCTGCGGTGCCATGCCCATCGGTTGCTGCTGGAATGGCTGCTGGGGTTGGGCCGCGCCGCCACGGTTCCAGACCGCGCCTGTCGAGGTCGCGGGTGCCGCCGATGGGGCAGGAACGGCCGGCACGCCGCTGGCTGTCCGGCCACCGCCAAACAGGCCGCCACCAAGGCCGCCCAGAAAACCGGTGGGTGCAGGTTGGGTGGGCTTGCTTTCAAGCTCCTTGATGCGCGCTTCGAGCTGTTCGAGCCGGTTGGATGCGGCTTTGAGCGCCTCTTCCTGCACGATCACCGCCTGCGCCATCACATAGGCGGCATGGGGGGCACGTTTGACACCGTCGGCGATCAGGGCTTCGGCCTCGGGATCGCGTGGTGCGCTGGCGGCGGTGTTGATGCGGTCAAACAGACTGCTGATCAATTGGCGTTCTTCAGGGGACATTTCCGATCTCCGATCATCAAAGGCTTGAACCCATCATGTGGGGTGGCACCCGTCTCGTCTACAAGGGGCTTATGGCTGTTTTGTGATAGTCCATCGCAAGCCCCCGGCATTTATTCGGCAGCAATGGCGGGCGCTGGCGCCTCGGAAAATCCCCGTTCGACCAAAACGGGCGGCATAGGGCCACCTGTGGCCCAATCCAGCAGTTCTACCGAATGGAGGATCGGCACTGTCTGTTGGGCCTCGCGCAGGCCTTTGCCGATCTGTGTCATGCAGCCCAGATTGCCGGTGGCAATCACCTCGGGAGTCATTTTCATGATATTGCCGACCTTGCGGGCGCGCAGTTGTCCGGCGATTTCGGGCTGCAGGATATTGTAGGTTCCGGCTGATCCGCAGCAGATATGGCCTTCGGGCACATCGCGGATCTGGAAACCGGCGGCTTTCAGCAACTTCTTGGGCTCGTCCTTGATCTGCTGGCCATGCTGCATCGAACAGGCCGAATGATAGGCCACCACCAGATCGGGTTTGCGGGCCGGTTCGGGCAGGCCGAAGCGGCTGACCACTTCGGTGACATCCTTGGCCAGCGCCGAGACTTTGGCCGCTTTGTCCGCATAGGCCGGATCATTGCGGAACATGAAGCCGTAATCCTTGATCGAGGTGCCGCAGCCCGACGCGGTGACGACGATGGCATCCAGCCCCTTGCCGTCGATTTCCGCGCACCAGGCATCGATGTTGCGCTTGGCGGCAGCATGGGCCTGGTCTTCCTTGCCGATATGATGGACCAGCGCACCGCAACAGCCCTCGCCCTCGGGCAATACAATCTCCAGCCCCATCCGCGTCAGCAACCGCACGGTCGCCTCGTTGATGTCGGGATTGAGCACCGGTTGGGCGCAACCGCTCAGCAGCGCGACGCGCCCGCGCTGGGTGGCGGCGGCGGGGATGGTTTGCGGATGGTCGAGCGTGCTGCGCGGCGGCAGTCGCCACGGGGCCAGTTCCAGCATGGCGGCCAGCCGTGCCCCCAATTTGGGGATCGGCCGCAACAGGCCGGCAAAGGGACGGGCAAAACCGGCCAGAGCCAAAGCCCAGCGCAAGCGGCCGGGATAGGGCAAAATCGCCGCCAGCATGGCGCGCATCAGCCGGTCGCTCCAGTCGCGCTGATAGGTCTTTTCAATATGGGCGCGGGCATGATCGACCAGATGCATGTAATTGACGCCTGAAGGGCAGGTGCTCATGCAAGAGAGACAGGACAGGCAGCGGTCGACATGGCGCACCACTTCCTTGGTGGCAGGGCGGCCATTTTCGAACATGTCCTTGATTAGATAGATGCGTCCGCGCGGCGAATCGAGCTCGTCGCCCAGCAGCAGATAGGTCGGGCAGGTTGCGGTGCAAAAGCCGCAATGAACGCAGGAGCGCAGGATTTTCTCCGAGGCCTGCATGGCGGGGTCTTGCAACCCTTCAGGGGTGAACAATGTTTGCATCAGATTATACCCCCGAATACATCCGGCCCGGATTGAGCACATGGTCCGGATCGAAACTTCTCTTCAACCCTGTCGACAGGATCAGCATGGCAGGAGCCAGAGGCTCGAACGTCCCGTCGGTACCGCGCGCGCCCTCGGACGCCCGCACCAGCATGGCATGGCCCTTGGCCTGCCTTACGGCCTGCCGGATGAGATCCGAACCCGCCAGATCGGTCGGCGCCGTCGAAATCCAGACCAGTCCGCCGCCCCAATCGAGCAAATGGCGGATGCGTCGTCCCGCCGCAATCTGCGCCAACAGAGCCGGTGCTTTGGAGGGTGGCACGGAAATGCGCCAGATTGCTTCGCTGCGCGGTTCGCAGAACCAGCGGACATCGCGGATTTGTGCCCACAGGCTGGTCGAAGCCGCCTGGTCAATCACATCGCACCGCCCGAACGGGGCAAGCAGAACCCGCAGGCGTTCGGCCCGATAGGCGAGTGATTCGGCAAAACCTTCGAGCCGCAGCAAGGTCATGGCAATCCGGTCGATGCCGACCGGCAGATGCGCGGCGCCGCTGACCTCGAAAGGCGAGCCGACAGCCGCTGCCATCAAGGCGACGGCCTGCTGGTCGTCCAGCCCGTGGAACACCACCGAGAGCGTGGTTTCGGGGCGGGGCAGTAATTTGAAGGTGACTTCCGTCAGCACGCCGAGCGTGCCCCACGATCCCGCCATGGCACGGGCCAGATCGAGGCCCGTCACATTTTTCATGACCCGTCCGCCGGATTTGACAACTACGCCATGGCCGTTGACGAAGCGGGTGCCGATCAGACTGTCGCGGCAGGCTCCCGACATGATCCTGCGCGGACCCGAGAGGTTGGTCGCCGTCAGTCCGCCGATGGTCGGTTCGCCCGACGAGCCGAGCAGGGGGCGATAATCCATCGGCTCGAACGGCAGCATCTGTCCGCGTGCGGCCAGAGTGGCTTCGACCTCGGCCACCGGCGTGCCGGATTTGGCCGACAGCACCAGTTCGGCCGGTTCATACAGCGTGATTCCGGTCATCGCACGGGTCGACAGCACCCGCTTGGCCTGCATGGGCCGTCCCATCAGCTGTTTGGTGCCCTGGCCTTCGACCGCAATCGAGGACCGCTCGCTGCGGGCCAGTTTGATCGCCTCGATGATGTCTTCGTCACGGGTAGGGGTCAGCGCCGTCATATCGGATCTTTCATGTCACGTCTTTCAAGTCGCACGGGCTTGAATGGGCGGTTCAGCCGGTGATTCTGCCATCGAGCGGGAAGACCTTGGCGGGGTTGAGCAGCCATTGGCGGTCAAACACCGCCCTGACGCGCATCTGTTGGGCCAGATCGGCCTCGTTGAACTGGAAGCGCATCAGATCGCGTTTCTCAATCCCCACGCCATGTTCGCCGGTCAGGCAACCGCCCACTTCCACGCAGAGCTTGAGAATGTCGTTGCCGGCCTCCTCGGCCTTGTGGGCCTCTTCGGGGTCGTTGACATTATACAGGATCAACGGATGCAGATTGCCGTCTCCGGCATGGAAGACATTGGCGACCCGCAATCCGTAATGCTTGGTGATTTCATCCATGCGTCGCAGAACCAGCGGCAATTGTCCGGTCGGGATGGTGCCGTCCATGCAGATATAGTCGGCAATCCGCCCCGTTGCGCCGAAGGCCGATTTGCGGCCCTTCCAGATCGCGGCTGTCTCCATCGCGGATTTGGATTCGCGCACGGTGGCCACGCCATGCTGCTTGGCGATCTCGACAATGCGGGCCAGCGTGGCATCCATTTCGGCATCCGAGCCTTCGACCTCGATAATCAGGAGGGCTTCGACATCGAGCGGATAGCCGGCCTTGGCATAGGCCTCGCAGATTTCGATGGCCAGCTTGTCCATGAATTCCATCGCAACCGGAATGATCCCTGCCCCGATAATGGCCGCCACGCAGGCTCCCGCTTCCTCCGACGTCGCAAAGCCGAACAGCACCGGACGCGCCCCTTCGGCCAGCCGCAAAATCCGTACGGTCGCCTCGGTGACAATGCCGAGCTGCCCTTCCGAGCCGACAATCAGCGCCAGAAAATCATAGCCCGCCGCATCCATCGCCTCGCCGCCGATCTCGACAATGGTGCCGTCGACCAGCACCATGCGGACCCCGAGGATGTTGTTGGTGGTCACGCCATATTTCAGGCAATGCGCGCCACCCGAATTCATGCCGATATTGCCGCCGATCGTGCAGGCCAGCTGCGAGGAGGGGTCGGGCGCGTAGAAGAATTGCTGCGGCATGACATGGTCGGAAATGGCCAGATTAGTGATGCCCGATTGGACCCGCATGGTCCGGTCGGCAAAATTGACATCCAGCACCTTGCTCATTTTCGACAGGCCGAGAATGATCGCGTCTTCCTGGCCGATCGCGCCACCCGCCAGCGAGGTGCCGGCTCCGCGCGCCACCACTTTGACGCCGTTTGTGTGGCAATAGGCCATGATGGCGGCGACCTGCTCGGTGGTGGAGGGCAAGGCAACAGCCAGCGGCATTTTGCGATAGGCGGTCAGCGCATCGGTCTCGAAGGCACGCCGTTCGTCGTCCGAGGTCACCAGCCCGTCGGCAGGCAGCAGGCGGGCAAGACCGGCGATGATGTCGTCACGCCGCGCCACAATGGCCTGATCGGGAACAGGAAAAGCAATACCCATGGTCAAACGTCCTCGCCTTGTGACGGACAGGGCGGCTTGGCCGCTGCAAAATCCGTCTTGTTGGTGCACCATAACCCAATCACGTATTTTGTCATCTGGCAGATCACCGGCGGGAGGAAGGTTCGGTATTGATATGTCTTGCCGCCGAGCAGCTATGCAAAACTGGTTCGCGCCCTATCTGTCAGTTATGCTAAAAAGAAACGTGCATGCAGCTTGGTCTGCCGTCAGACACACCAGAACTTCCATAGAGGTTTATCATGATCCGTTTTGTTTCGTTGCTGGCTTTGTCCATGGTGCTGGGGCATTCCCTGCCTGCTTCCGCACAGGATGCCGCTTTGGGTGAAAAAATCTTCCTCAAATGCAAGGCATGCCACCAGATCGGCGAAGGGGCGCGCAATGGCGTCGGGCCCAACCTGAATGGTTTGATCGGCCGCAAATCCGGCTCGGTCGAGGGCTACAGCTATTCCGAGGCCAACAAGGGGTCGGGCCTGACCTGGGATGAGGATACTTTCCGCGACTATATCAAAAACCCCAAGGCCAAGATTCCCGGCACCAAGATGGTTTTTGCCGGAATTGCGAAGGATGAGGAAATCGACAATCTCATCGCCTATTTCAAGACCTTTGCCGCCGACGGCAAAAAACTCTGATTGCGGCTCCGGTCCGTCTATCCGGCAACAGGCGCGGATGCTTGAAAGCACGCGGCGCCTGTTCCACACTACCCAAGGAGATCCGCTGCGATTATGCTATCACGGAGCAGGACGCAGTGGATTTTGACGGCTTCGGGGCAAAGACCCCGGAGCATAGCAGGTTGAGGAGATGAGATTGGTTCAGGATAAAGCGGGTTCGCGTGCGCCACGGGTCGGACTGTTTGTCACATGTCTGGTCGATCTGATGCGCCCCTCCATTGGTTTTGCGGCTCTGAAATTGCTTGAACAGGCCGGTTGCAAGGTCGAAGTGCCGAGCCAGACCTGCTGTGGCCAGCCCGGTTATAATTCCGGCGACCGCGCCACCGCCCGCGATCTGGCCGAGCAGGTGATCCGCTCCTTCTCCCATTGCGATTATGTGGTTGCGCCGTCAGGCTCCTGCGCGGGCATGATCAAGGCGCATTATCCCGAATTGTTTGCCGATGACCCCAACCTGGCCCCCAAGGCCCAGGCTCTGGCGGCCAAAACCCATGAATTGATCAGCTTTCTGGTCGATGTCATGAAGGTCAATTCGGTCGATGCCTCGTTCGACGGTGCTGTGACTTATCATGACAGCTGCTCGGGCCTGCGCGAATTGAAGATCAAGACCCAGCCGCGCCAACTGCTCGGCACCGTCAATGGCCTGACCATGGTCGAGATGAACGAGAGCGAGGTCTGCTGCGGCTTCGGTGGCACTTTCGCGGTCAAATATGGCGAGATTTCCAACTCCATCGTCGAGAAAAAGACCGGCAATATCACCGAATCCGGGGCTCCGACGCTGCTGGCCGGTGATCTGGGCTGCCTGATGAACATGGCGGGCAAGCTGGCCCGCGAGGGCAAGGCGATCGAGGTGCGGCATGTGGCCGAGGTGCTGGCCGGTATGACCGACGAGCCGCCGATTGGCGCACCGCGCGTCAGCGCACAGTCATAAGGAGCGCAGCATGAGTGCCCATCCCACCACCAACCGTTTTATCGACAATGCCACCGAGGCGCTGGCCGATCCGCAACTGCAACGCGCGATGAACAATGTCCGCTCCGGCTTTATCGACAAGCGCGCCGCCGTTGCGGCCAAATTGCCCGAATTCGAAGCCCTGCGTGATTCCGCCCGCGACATCAAAAACCACGCTCTGGCGCATCTCGATCTCTATCTCGAGCGTTACGAGGCCAATGTGACCGCGGCTGGCGGGCACGTGCACTGGGCACGCACCGCCGAGGAGGCCCGCAAGATCATTCTGGGCATCTGCCATGACGCCGGTGCCAAAACGGTGACCAAGGGCAAGTCGATGATCTCGGAAGAGATCGCGCTCAATGCCGCGCTGGATGCGGCGGGCATTGTGCCGGTGGAAACCGATCTGGGCGAATATATCATCCAGCTGCGTGACGAGGCCCCCTCGCACATCATCGCCCCTGCGGTGCATCTCAATGCGACACAGGTGGAAAGCGATTTCCGCCGTGTCCACACCCATCTCGATGCCGACCGTGACCTGTCCGAGCCGGTGCAGCTGTTGACCGAAGCACGGCAGGTGCTGCGCTCGAAGTTTCTGGCTGCCGATGTCGGCATCACCGGTGCGAATTTTCTGGTGGCCGAAACCGGCAGCTCGATCATCGTGACCAACGAGGGCAATGGCGATCTGACGCAGACATTGCCCAAGACCCATATCGTGATTGCCTCGCTCGAAAAGATTGTGCCGACCCTGGAAGATGTCAGCCAGATTTTGCGTGTGTTGGCCCGTTCGGCCACCGGACAGGAAATGTCGGTCTACACCACGTTCTCGACCGGCCCACGGCGTGCCGCCGATCTCGACGGACCCGAAAACTATCATGTGGTGATTTTGGACAATGGCCGCTCGTCGATGCTCGGCACGGCGTTCCAGGACATGTTGCGCTGCATCCGCTGCGGCGCCTGCATGAACCATTGCCCCGTCTATCACGCGGTTGGCGGCCATGCCTATGGCTGGGTCTATCCCGGTCCGATGGGTGCCGTGCTGACACCGACTTTGCTGGGTGTTGATAAGGCGGGACACCTGCCCAATGCCTCGACCTTCTGCGGACGCTGCGAGAGCGTGTGTCCGGTCCGGATCCCTCTGCCCAAGATGATGCGGCATTGGCGCGAGGCCGAGTTCGAACGGCATCTGTCACCCGCCACCATGCGGTCGGGCATCAAATTCTGGGCGTTTTTTGCCAAGCGTCCGGCGCTTTACCGGTTCGCGACCAGCCTGATGATGAATGTCATGGGCTGGATGGGCCGTGACAAGGGCCGGTTCTCGTCTTTGCCGCTGGCGTCGGGCTGGACGGATTACCGCGATTTTCCGGCCCCGCAGGGCGGCACATTCCAGAGCCGTTATGAGGCCCGACGCAAATCGACCCCGAACAATGGGAGGGCCGCATGAGCGCGCGCGCAGAAATTCTGTCTACCATCCGCCGCTCTCTGGGCGTGACAGGCAACGAGAAGCCAAGGCTTGATACGATCAACGAGCGGATCGCCAGCGCCCCGCGCGGCCTGACGGTTGCCCGCGGCCAGTTGCCGCATGCGGGACAGGTCGCGCTGTTCAAGGAACAGGCCGAGGCGACTTTGGCCTCGGTCGTCGATGTCGATAGCTATCAGGATGTGCCGGCGGCGGTGGCCGATTACCTGCGCCAGAACAACCTGCCCGCGCAGCTGCGCATCGGCAGCGATCCGCGCATGGCGGGTCTGGACTGGGGCAAGACGGCCATCGAACTGTCGCACGGGCCCAGTGACGGCAATGATCTGGCCGGTCTCAACCACGCTTTTGCAGGTGTCGCGGAAACCGGCACGCTGGTGATGACCGCGAGTGCGGACAATCCCACCACGATCAATTTCCTGCCCGATCATGCGCTTGTCGTGGTCAGTGCCAAGGATATTACCGGCGATTACGAGACCATGTGGTCCAATCTGCGCGCCCAATACGGCAAGGGCCAGATGCCGCGCGTGGTCAACTGGGTCACAGGCCCGTCGCGCTCGGGCGACATCGAACAGGTGATCCTGCTCGGCGCCCATGGTCCGCGCCGCGTGCATATCATGGTGGTGAAAGACTGAGCCTGCCGGCTTGACACTTTACACTGCACTGCCATGGCCGGGCTTGTCCCGGCCATTCATGTTTTTGGAACCGACAACACGCCGTGGATGACCGCCACAAGGGCGGTCATGACAGGGTTTATTTGTTGGGGCATTTGTCACAAGGATGACGCGTATCCTTGTTAGCCCAGCAAATCGCGGTTGCGGTTGAGCGGCGAGGGAAGCGTTTCCGCTTCCGGTGGCGGTGAGCCGAGATCGCCGAGCGGGGCGGGTTGGCCGGCGGTGAGGGCGATGGCGGGCGCCTCGAAATCCATCGCCTCGATCCGTTCGCCGCGTTTGAGCACCTTGTCGGCCGAGGTGGTGATCTGGATCACATCTTCCTGGGATTGCCGGAAATGTGTATCGAGCTTGCCGACGCGGTCGCGCAGGCGGCCGACATCCTCGAGCAGGCGGCGGACCTCGTCCTGGATCTGGTGGGCCTGTTCGCGCATCTTGCTGTCGCGCACAATCGCCTGCATGACCTGAATGGCCATCATCAGCAGCGAGGGCGAGACAATCAGGATGCGGGCGCGGTGGGCGCGCTGCACCATATCCTCGAAATGCTCCTGCAAATCGGCATAGAGCGACTCGGCCGGCACAAACAGGATGGCAATGTCCTGCGTCACGCCGGGGGTCAGGTATTTTTCGGCAATATCGCGGATATGCGCGCCGATGTCGGTTTTGACGCGGGCGATGGCGGCCTTTTTGGCCTCGTCCGTCTGCGCCTCCCTGAAGGCGGTGAAGCCCTCGAGCGGGAATTTGGCGTCGATGATCAGCGGGCGCGGATCGCCGGGCAGGCGGATGATGCAATCGGGCCGCTTGCCATTGGCCAGTGTTGACTGGAATTCATAGGCCGAGGGCGGCAGGCTGTCGCGCACGATGGCCTCCATCCGGCCCTGTCCGAAGGCGCCACGGCTCTGCTTGTTGGACAGAATATCCTTGAGCGACAGCATCTCGCTGGTCAAAAGACCCATGCGCTTTTGCGCCTCGTCGATCACCGCAAGCCGCTCGTTGAGCTTGGACAGATTGTCGTGGGTGTTGGTCAATTGGGCGGTCATGCCTTCGCCCAGACGGGCCTGCAAGCCTTCCAGTCTTTCGCTGAGCATGCGGGTCAGATGCCCGTGCTTGCTGTCGACCGCCTCGCCCATTTGTGCCATGCGGCCGTTGAGTTCGGCCTGCACGCGCAGCAAAGCCGAGAGTTTTTCCTCCATGTCGCGCTGGCGTTCGAGGGCCAGCGCATCGGCCAATTCGTCCTTCAGGGGCGATTGCGGCCGCCGGATCACCAGTGACAGACCCAGCATCAGCACCACGATAGCCAGAAGCGAGGGCGTCACCGCAAGGCCGCCGAGATTGAACAAGACCTGATCCATATGCCGTCCGCAACAATAAGGGGAAGAGACTCAAACGATTTGAACCCTAGCATATCCGGCTTGTCTGTCGAGAACGAAAACAGAACAATTTATGCAACAGAACAATTTGACGCCAAGCCCGCGGTTGATTATGTCACTGACATGATGACCATCAGACCCATTATCATCCTGCCCGATCCCTTGCTGAGACTGGTTTCAAAACCGGTCACGGCCTTCGACGCGCGCGTGCAGGCGCTTGTCGACGACATGTTCGCCACCATGTATGACGCCCCCGGCATCGGCCTTGCCGCGATCCAGATCGGGGTGACCGAGCGGGTTGTAACCGTCGATGTCTCGCCCAAAGAGGACGAGAAGCATCCGATGGCCTTCATCAATCCCGAAATCATCGCGGTGTCGGACGAGCTGAACATCCATCAGGAAGGCTGTCTGTCGATCCCCGACTATTACGAGGAGGTCGAGCGTCCCGCCGCTGTGCGCATCCGCTATCATGATGCCAATGGACACGATTACGAAATGGATTGCGAGGGGCTGTTGGCCACCTGTATCCAGCACGAGATCGACCATCTCAACGGTGTGCTGTTCATTGACCATCTGTCGCGGCTGAAGCGCGAGCGGGTCATCAAAAAATTCATCAAAGCCGCCAAACGCGACGGCGAGTTCTGAAAGGGGCGCAATGAGCCCGACAATCCCGCGCGCCTTGCCCGAGCATGACACGCCGCCCGTCTCCAGACCCTTGCGGGTGATTGTCATGGGTACGCCGGATTTTGCGGTTCACACCCTGCAGGCGGTGCATGGAGCAGGCCACGAGATTGTGGCAGTCTACAGCCGCGCCCCCGCGCCGGCCGGCCGCGGCATGGCCTTGCGCCTGTCGCCCGTCCACAAGGCCGCCGAGGCCCTGGGCCTGACAGTTCTGACACCCCCGACCCTGCGCATGCCCGAAGAAGCCGAACGCTTTGCAGCCTTCAAGGCCGATGTCGCGGTTGTGGTGGCTTACGGGATGATTTTGCCCAAGGCGATCCTCGACGCGCCGCGGCTGGCCTGTCTGAATTTGCATGCGTCCTTGTTGCCGCGCTGGCGCGGAGCCGCACCGATCCAGCGGGCGATCATGAGCGGGGATCGTGAAACGGGCATTGCGGTGATGCGGATGGCGGAGGGGCTGGATACCGGTCCCGTCGGCATTGTGGAGACCGTGGCGATCGGGCCGGACATGACAGCGGGTGAGTTGCATGATGTCTTGGCGGTGCGCGGCGCGGAGCTGATGGTCAAGGCGCTGGCGGCTTTGGCCCAGAACAGGTTGGTTTTTGCCGAGCAATCCGAACAGGGCGTGCTCTATGCCAGAAAGATCGGCAACGAGGACAGCCGGATCGACTGGTCGCAGCCTGCCGCGCAGGTCCATGATCTGATCAGGGGCTTGTCGCCCTTCCCCGGTGCCTATGCGATGGTCGATTTCGGCAAGGGACCGGAGCGGGTCAAAATCCTGCAATCGGCCTGTGTCGTGGCGTCGGGCGAGGCGGGAGCCTTGCTGGATACGCAGTTGACAGTGGCCTGCGGTCAAGGCGCGGTGCGGTTGTTGACGCTCCAGCGGGCCGGGTCGAAGCCATTATCCGCGGCGGATTTTCTGCGCGGCATGCCGCTGGCCCCTCCACAACGGTTTATGTGATGCCGCGCTATAAACTCATCGTCGAATATGACGGCACACCCTATGCCGGTTGGCAGCACCAGAAGGGCCATCGCAGTGTCCAGCAGGCCATCGAGGAAGCCATTCTGGGGTTTTCCGGCCAGACCTTGCGCATCCATGCAGCCGGCCGCACCGACTCCGGTGTCCATGCTACCCATCAGGTGATCGATTTCGATCTGGAACGCGACTGGAAACCCGATACGGTGCGCGATGCCATCAATGCCTATCTCAAGCCCGAGCCGGTGACGATCCTGTCGGCCAAAAAAGTAGACGAGACGTTCAGCGCGCGGATGTCGGCGCGCAAACGCCACTATCTCTACCGGATTCTCAACCGCCGCCCGCATCCGAGTCTGGAGCGCAACCGCATCTGGCATGTGCCGTGGCCCCTGGACGCCGATCTGATGCATGAAGGCGCGCAACGCCTGCTCGGCAAGCATGATTTCACGACCTTCCGCGCCGCCGAATGTCAGGCCAACAGCCCGCTGCGGACGCTGGACGTGCTGGATGTGGTGCGGGCGGGCGAGGAAATCCACATCCGGGCCTCGGCCCGCTCGTTCCTGCATCATCAGGTGCGGTCGATCGTCGGTTCTTTGGCCCTGGTGGGATCAGGCCGCTGGTCGGTGCAAGATCTCGAAGATGCGCTCAAAGCCTGCGAGCGGGCGCGGTGCGGCCCGATGGCTCCCTCGGCAGGGCTCTATCTGGTCGGGGTCGATTACGACGGGAAATAACGCTCGAGAATGGCCTGATAGATTCCGGCCAGCTCGACCAGATCGGCGGTTTCGACCCGCTCGTCGATCTGGTGCATGGTCTGGCCGACCAGACCGAATTCCAGCACCGGACAATAGTTCTTGATGAAGCGGGCATCCGATGTGCCCCCTGTCGTCGACAGTTTCGGCACGCGTCCGGTTTTGGCGGCCACCACATCGGCGACCATTTCCACAAATGGCCCCGGAGCCGTCAGAAAGGCCTCGGCATTGGTGGGTTTGAATTCCACCTGATAGCGCACCTCATTGCCGGCGGCGGTTTCCAGACGGCTGCCCAGGGCTTCGGCCAGACTGGTCGAGGTCCAGACATCGTTGAAGCGGACATTGAACACCGCCTGTGCGGTATGCGGGATCACATTGCTGGCCGGATTGCCGACATCGACGCTGGTGAATTCGAGATTGGAAGGCGCGAAATGCGCGGTGCCCGCATCAAGCGGCGTGTCCTTCAAGGCCGCCATCAGGCGCATCAAGCCGCTGATCGGGTTGATCGCCAGATCGGGATAGGCCACATGGCCCTGCTTGCCCTGCACGCTGACCACGCCGGTCAACGACCCGCGCCGCCCGATCTTGATCATGTCCCCCAGTTTTTCGGGATTGGTGGGTTCGCCAAGAATGCAGTGATCCCATGTCTCGCCCTGCGTCCTGGCCCATTCCAGCAATTTGACCGTGCCGTTGACGGCGGGGCCTTCCTCGTCACCGGTCAGCAGAAAAGCAATCGAGCCGTTGAACAGTCCCTGCCGGCCGTCGAGAAAACGCAGGCTGGCGGCAATCGAGGCAGCCACGCCGCCTTTCATGTCGGTGGTGCCGCGCCCGTAAAGCGTGCCCTTGATGATCTCGCCGGCAAATGGCGGCGAGGTCCAGGCCGCCACATCGCCGGTTGGCACGACATCGGTATGGCCGGCAAACATCAGGCAGGGGCTGCCGGTCCCGATCCGAGCATAGAGATTGTCGACATCCGGCGTGCCGGTTTCCGAGAAGATTTTGCGGGTGGTTGAAAACCCCGCCTCTTTCAGAACGGCCTCGATCAGGCCCAAGGCTCCGCCTTCCTCGGGGGTCACCGAGGGGCAGCGCACAAGGTCCCGGGTCAGGGCAACCGGATCGCGCGGGTCAACCGTCATCCGCATCAGTCCCGCAAGAGATCGTTGATGGCGGTCTTGGAACGGGTCTGTGCGTCGACGCGTTTGACAATCACGGCGCAATAGAGGGAGGGGCCGGGTTCGCCATTGGGCAGCGGCTTGCCGGGCAGGTTGCCCGAGACCACCACCGAATAAGGCGGCACGCGGCCGATGAACACTTCACCGGTGGCGCGGTCGATGATCTTGGTCGAGGCGCCGATATAGACGCCCATCGACAGCACCGAGCCTTCGCCGATCACCACGCCTTCGACCACTTCCGAGCGCGCGCCGATGAAGCAGTTGTCCTCGATGATGGTCGGGCCAGCCTGCAACGGCTCCAGCACACCGCCGATGCCGACGCCGCCCGACAGATGCACGTTCTTGCCGATCTGCGCGCAAGAGCCCACCGTGGCCCAGGTATCGACCATGGTGCCGCTGTCGACATAGGCGCCGATATTGACGAAGGACGGCATCAGGATCACGCCCGGGGCAATATAGGCCCCGCGGCGCACGGTGCAGTTCGGCACGGCACGGAAACCGGCATCGCGGAAATGGGTGGCGTCCCAGCCATCGAATTTCGATGGCACCTTGTCCCACCAGACGGCATCGCCGGGGCCGTTTTTGATGATGGTATTGTCATTGAGACGGAACGACAGCAATACGGCCTTTTTCAGCCATTGATGGACATGCCAGCCCTCGTTGCCCTTTTTCTCGGCGACCCGCAGCGTGCCCTTGTCGACCAGATCGAGCGCGAACACCACCGCATCGCGGACTTCCCCCTGGGTGGACGGGCCGATCTCGGCGCGGTTGTCCCAGGCATTGTCGATGATCGAGGCTAAGGCTGAATGCGGCATGTTGCTGTCTCTTTGTTTGGCGGTTGCTGGTGTCTTCGTCTCTAGCAAAGCTCGGCGTTATACGCCAGTTTCTTCATGACGGGTCGGGTTTGGGGGTGATCTGCCGCAAAAATCCGGCCAGATCATCGGTCGTATGGTGGATATAGGGCGCGACTTCGGCCTTCTGTTCGAAGCTTTCGCGGAACGGGTCATGCTGTTTGGGCAGGACCAGAACGGTTGCCATGCCAAGCCGGTGCGGCACTTCCAGATTTTTGGCCAGATCCTCGAACATGATGGCCGTTTGCGGCTCGACCTCGTGCTGGTCGAGAAACTTCTGATAGGTCACCTGTTGCGGTTTGGGAATGAATTCGGCGTCGACAATGTCGAACACCGCCTCGAAATGCTCCTCGAAGCCGAGCTTCTTGGTGACATTGCTGGCATGGCGGCGCGAGCCATTGGTAAAGATCAGCTTGCGGCCCGGCAAAGCGGCAATGGCTTGGCCCAGCGCGGGATCGGGGGCCAGCGAGTCGAGATCGATGTCATGGGCGAAATCGAGATAGGGATGCGGATCGATGCCGTGCTCGGCCATCAAGCCGTTCAGCGTAGTGCCGTAACGGTAGTAATAATGCTTTTGCAAGGCGCGGGCCGACAGGCCATCCAGTCCGAAAAAATTTGACAGAAACAGCGTAATCCGCAGATCGATCTGCGGCCAGACACGCGATCCGCCCGGATAGAGCGTGTTGTCGAGATCGAAGATCCAGGTCTTGATCGGACCCGCCGGCGTTACGGCTGCGCCGCCACCGGTTTTATCCGATGGCGTTGGGTGGTTTTGGTCCGCTGCTGCGTTCATCGGGTGATCAGCGTGCCGGAGCCGTGGTCGGTCAGCAATTCCAGCAGGACGGCGTGCGGCACTTTGCCATCCAGAATCACCACGCCTTCGACGCCCTGTTCGAGCGCATAGATGCAGGTCTCGACTTTGGGGATCATGCCGCCGGTGATGGTGCCATCGGCGATCAGGGCATGGATCTGGTCGATCTTGAGTTCCTTGATCAGGTTCTTGTTCTTGTCGAGCACACCGGGCACATCGGTCAGCAGCAGCAGGCGCTTGGCCTTCATCTTGCCCGCCACCGCACCGGCAAAGGTGTCGGCATTGATGTTGTAGGTCTCGCCGTCCGAACCATTGGCAACAGGGGCCAGCACAGGGATCAGCTCGCGGCCCAGCACGGCGTCCAGCACCGCCGTATCGACGCGTTCGGGTTCCCCGACAAAGCCCAGGTCAACGACGGTTTCGATATGGCTGGACGGATCGACCATCGAGCGCGTGACCTTGCGCGCGGTGACCATGTTGCCGTCCTTGCCGCACAGGCCGATGGCGCGGCCGCCTTCATTGTTGATGAAGCCGACGATCTGTTTGTTGATCAAGCCGGCCAGCACCATTTCGACCACTTCGACGGTGGCGCGGTCGGTGATGCGCAGACCGGCGGCAAATTCGCTCTTGATGCCGAGACGGTTCAGCATCGCCCCGATCTGCGGTCCGCCGCCATGCACGACCACCGGATTGACGCCCGATTGCTCCAGCAGCACCATGTCGCGGGCAAATTGGCGTGCCATCTGCTCGTCGCCCATGGCATGGCCGCCATATTTCACGACAATGGTGGCCTCGTCATAGCGCAGCATATGCGGCAGAGCTTGGATCAATACATCGGCGCGCAGATGCGGTTCTGAAATCTCGGACATTGTCGGCTCCAGTCAAAATCGGACAGCAGATCGGTGGCTTTTGTATAAGGTTTTCGGGGGCGCGGAAAGGGCCGTTTTGGCCGTTCAGTGCGGCAGGACGATCTGTCGCAGGGGATTGGCCGGATCGAGCATCAATTTCACCGATATCGCCAGGCACATGACCACCAGCATCGGCTTGATCAGCTTCACGCCGTGGCGGATGGCCAGACGCGAGCCGACCTGCGCACCGGCAAAGGCAGCCGCGCCCATCACCAGTCCCACGGACCAGACCACGAGGCCTTGCGAGATGAAAAAGCCGAGCGAGGCCAGATTGGAGGCAAAATTCAGGGCTTTGGTTTGGGCCGCCGCCCGCAAGACACCGAAGCCGAGCAGAGCCACACCGCCCAACAGATAGAACGAGCCTGCGCCGGGGCCGAAAAATCCGTCGTAAAAGGCCACGGGCCAGACCAGCACGACCCCGAACACCTCCGGACGCATCCGCTGGTGGGCGTCCTCGTCCTTCAAGGCAGGCGAGAAGGCAAAATACACAGCCACACCCAGCAGCAACAGAGGAACCAGCGCTTTGAGCACATGGTCGGGCAGGCTTTTGACAGCAAAAGCCCCGGCCATGCCGGCCATGCCCGCCCCGGCCATCATCCAGCCCAGCCGTTTCCAGTCGATCATCCGTGCCCGCGCATAGGCGGCCATCGATGATCCGGTGCCGAACACACCCTGCAGCTTGTTGGTTGCCACCGCCGAGACCGGATCAAGACCGGCCAGCAGCAAAGCGGGCATGGTGATCATGCCGCCACCACCGGCAATGGCATCGACAAAGCCCGAGGCAAAGGCGGCAAGGCCGAGCAGGGCCAGAACATCCGAACCCGGATCAAAGGTCATGATCAGCAGTTCTTGAACTGGGGAGGGCGCTTTTCGATAAAGGCGGCCATGCCCTCTTTCTGGTCATGGGTGCCAAACATGCTGTGGAACACACGGCGTTCGAACCGGATGCCTTCGGCCATCGAGGTCTCGTAGGCGCGATTGACGCTTTCCTTGGTCATCATGGCGATCGGAAGGGACATCGAGGCAATGGTCTGGGCGGTTTTCATCGCGTCGGCCAGCAGATCGTCGACAGGCACGATGCGAGAGACCAGACCGCAGCGTTCTGCCTCCTGCGCATCCATCATGCGGCCAGTCAAGCACATTTCCATGGCTTTGGACTTGCCGACAAAGCGGGTGAGCCGCTGGGTGCCGCCCGATCCGGGCATTACGCCGATCTTGATTTCGGGCTGGCCGAATTTGGCATTGTCGGCAGCGATGATGAAATCGCACATCATGGCCAGTTCGCAACCGCCACCCAATGCAAAACCCGCGACTGCCGCGATGATCGGCGTGCGGCGCGCCCCGATCCGGTCCCAGGGCGCCAGAAAATCGTCGAGATAAGTGTCAGGATAGTTGTGTTTGTCCATTTCCTTGATGTCGGCGCCTGCCGCAAAGGCTTTGGAGGAACCGGTGATGATAATGCAGCCGATCCCGGGGTCCTTGTCGAAACCGTCGAGCGCCTGGTTGATGTCCTTGATGATCTGGACATTGAGGGCGTTGAGCGCCTGCGGACGGTTGAGCGTGATGACAGCCACCCGCCCTTCGACGGTGGTCAGGATGGTCTCATAGGTGGCGGCGTGGTGGGCGGCATCGCTCATCGGTTTCTCCCTTGTGACAGATGGTGTTCTTGACTGTTTGGCTAGACTATCAGTCCCGTCCGATCAACCATAGTCCGACCATCGGCGCAGTGTCTGGCTTGCATCGTGATCAGGTCTGGCAGGCGGAACAGAAAAAGCTCGACCGGCCTGCCTGCACCTGCCGCTCGATCGTGCCTTTGCATCCCTTTGTCGGACAGTTCTGGCCCGTTTGGTCATAGACGCGGAACGCATGCTGGAAATAGCCCAGCGAGCCGTCGGCTTGCGCATAGTCCTTCAGGGTGGAACCGCCTGCGGCGACCGCTTCCTGCAAGACGGTGCGGATGCTGGCGGCCAGTTGCTCGCATTGCAGCAGATCGAGCGTGCCCGCAGGCCGGAACGGCGACAATCCGGCCCGGTGCAGGGCCTCGCACACATAGATATTGCCCAGACCCGCAATTTTCTTCTGGTCGAGCAGTGCGGATTTCAGCGGGGCCGCGCTTCCCGACAGGGCCTCGGCCAGTTTTCCGGCATCGAACGAATTGCCCAGCGGTTCCGGTCCGAGGTCAGCCAATAGCGGATGGCTTGCCAATTCACCCTTGCCGATCATCAGCATGAAGCCGAAACGGCGCGGATCGTTGTAGATTACATGGTGGTGGTTGGAGAGATGGAACACCACATGGTCGTGCTTGGCATAATGGGCCTGGCGGTGGTGGAAGTCACCGATTTCGCTCGCCTCATGTGTGTCGGGCGGATGGATCGTCATGCGGCCGCTCATGCCGAGATGGATCATCAGCACCTCGCCGCTGTCGAGCGAGACAAGCAGGTATTTGGCGCGGCGGTCCAGCGCGGTGATGGTGCGGCCTTCGAGGCGGGAAACAAAATCGGGTGGAAAGTCGAACCGCAAATTGGCGCGGCGTTGTTCGACATGCACCAGCCTTGCCCCCGCCATCACGGGTTCAAGGCCGCGTCGAACCGTCTCAACCTCCGGCAATTCAGGCATTTCATGTCTCAAGCGGCTGGTTTATGGATGGGCGGGATGGCAGAGGGCTGTAAAAGCATGGCTTTCGGTGGCAAAGGCATAGCACTTTGCGCAATCTGACGCTATGGTTCGAAAAAGGATCATGCTTTCAATCTGGAACAGGACAGTTGCCGTGACTCAGGGCAAGCCACAATTATCGGATGGTGCTTCGTTCGGAGCCGGGGATGAAACCCATTTCGGTTTCACCACCGTGCGGCTCGACGACAAGCAGGGGCTTGTCGATGACGTGTTCCACAAGGTGGCCCGCCGCTACGACATCATGAATGACGTGATGTCGGCGGGGCTGCACCGGGTCTGGAAAAATGCGCTGGTGACAGCCCTGCGGCCCTCCCGTGTCAGACCGCTGAAACTGCTGGATGTCGCGGGCGGCACCGGAGACATCGCATTCCGTGTGCTGGATGCCGCCGCCAGCGGCAGCACCGCGACCGTCTGCGATATCAACCGGGAGATGCTGGCTGTCGGGCGCGAGCGGGTGCCAAAGGCCCTGTCGCGCCAGATCGACTTCGTGCAGGGCAATGCCGAAAGCCTGCCCTTCCCCGATGCCCATTACGATGCCTATACGATTGCCTTCGGCATCCGCAACGTGCCGCGCATCGATCTGGCGCTGGCGGAAGCCTATCGGGTGTTGCGGCGCGGCGGCCGTTTGCTGGTGCTGGAATTCTCGCAGGTCGATATTCCGGGTTTCGATGCGATCTATGACCGCTATTCCTTCCATGTGGTCCCGGTGATGGGCAAGCTGATTGCCGGCGATGCCGAGCCCTACCGCTATCTGGTGGAATCGATCCGCAAATTTCCGACACCCGACGGGTTTGCCGAAAAAATGCTGGCCGCCGGTTTCGAGCGTGTCACCCATCAGCCGATGACCGGCGGTATCGTGCGCCTGCATTCGGGCTGGAAATTGTAACTGGCGAGCCTTGATGTGTCTTTTGCCCTGATCCCCATTCTGCGTCTCGTCCGTGTCGGTTATGTGCTGGCGCGCGAGGGTGCGCTGGCGCTGGTGCCGGTGGATGAAGCCCCGCGGCTGGTGCGTCTGGCTGTCCGTTTGGGCCGGTTGATCGAGCGGCGCAATCTGGGAGGCGGGGCCGAGCGTCTGGCGGTCGCACTGACCCGTCTCGGCCCGAGCTATGTCAAGATCGGCCAGTTTCTGGCCACCCGCCCCGATGTGGTCGGCATCCGCGTGGCGCGCGATCTCGAAAGCCTGCAGGACCGCCTGCCGGCTTTTCCCAGAGCTGTGGCGGTGTCGGTGGTCGAAAATGCGTTCGGCAAGCCTCTCGACGCGATTTTCCGCAGTTTCAGCGAGCCGGTCGCCGCCGCTTCGATTGCCCAGGTGCATTGCGCCGAGACGCTCGATGGCCGCAAGGTGGCTGTCAAAGTGTTGCGTCCGGGGGTCAGGGCCCGTTTCCAGCGCGATCTGGCCGCGATGGCCTATGCGGCGCAGCAGGCCGAATTGATGTCTGTCGAAGCGCGGCGGTTGCGCTTTTGCGAGGTGGTCGAGACACTGGCCCGTTCGGTCACCATGGAAATGGACTTGCGGCTCGAGGCGGCGGCCCTGTCGGAAATGGCCGAAAACATCGCCGATGATCCCGAATTCCGCGTGCCCGAAGTCGACTGGGATGGCACCGCCCGCGACGTGCTGACGATGGAATGGATCGACGGGATACCGCTCAACGATCTCGATGCGATTGCGGCGGCCGGCCATGACCGCATCAGGCTCGGGCAGGTCGTCATCCAGTCCTTCTTGCGCCATGCGTTGCGGGACGGGTTTTTCCATGCCGATATGCATCCGGGCAATTTGTTCGTGGATGCGCAAAGCCGCCTCTGCGCGGTCGATTTCGGAATTATGGGCCGGATGGGTCTGAAGGAGCGGCGTTTTCTCGCGGAAATTCTGCTGGGCTTCATCACCCGCGACTACCGCCGGGTGGCCGAGGTCCATTTCGAGGCGGGCTACGTGCCGGCCCGCCACAGCGTCGAGGAGTTCGCGCAGGCGATCCGCGCGATCGGAGAGCCGATCCACAACCGGCGGGCCGATGAAATCTCGATGGCCAAGCTGTTGACTTTGTTGTTCGAAATCACCGGCCTGTTCGATATGGCGACGCGCACCGAACTGGTGATGCTCCAAAAAACCATGGTGGTGGTGGAAGGGGTCGGCCGTTCGCTCGATCCCTCGCTCGATATGTGGTCGACTGCCGAACCGGTGGTGCGGGACTGGATTACCCGCAATCTCGGCGTGTTGGGTCGGGCCGAACAGGCCGGTCGCGGGGCCCTGTCGCTGGCATCAGCGGTGGCGACCCTGCCCGGACTGATCCAGCGCGCCGATGTGCTGACAGAGCAACTGGCCCAACAGATGGGGCGCGGTGTGACATTGGACGAGGCCAGTATCAGGGCCATCGGCCGCGCGGAGGCGCAAGGAGCCTTCAAGGGGCATCTGGCTCTGTGGGTCATTGCCGCTTTGCTGGCCTACGGGCTGTTCGGGTTTTGACGGGGATCATGTCGGAGACGGCCATGCTGCAGGGTAAACGGGTTTTACTGGTGATCGGCGGCGGTATCGCGGCTTATAAAAGCCTCGAACTGATCCGGCTGATCAAAAAGCAGGGCGGCGCGGTGCGGGTCATCCTGACCAGAGCCGGCAGCGAATTTGTGACGCCGCTCTCTCTCGCCAGCCTGTCTGGCGACAAGGTCTATGAGGATCTGTTCTCGCTGACCGATGAAACTGCGATGGGGCATATCGAATTGTCGCGTTCGGCCGATTTGGTGGTGGTGGTTCCCGCCACGGCCGATCTGATGGCCAAGGCCGCCAATGGTCTGGCCAATGATCTGGCCTCGACCACATTGCTGGCCACCGACAAGCCCGTGCTGATGGCGCCGGCCATGAATGTGAGGATGTGGCAGCATCCGGCCACCCGGCGCAACCATCACCGCCTGATCGGGGATGGTGTGGGCTTTGTCGGTCCCGATGACGGCGCGATGGCCTGCGGCGAATTCGGGCCGGGCCGGATGGCCGAGCCCGAAGCCATTCTCGCTGCCATTGTCCGGCACCTGCTGCCGGCCGACCGGCCTTTGGCAGGCCGGCATGTCCTGATCACCTCAGGCCCGACCCATGAGCCGCTCGATCCGGTGCGCTATATCGCCAACCGCTCTTCGGGCAAACAGGGCCATGCCATTGCCCGCGCCGCCGCTCTGGCGGGCGCACGCGTGACGCTGGTCAGCGGTCCGGTATCCGTCCCCGATCCACAAGGGGTGGACGTGGTGCATGTGGAGACCGCCCGCCAGATGCTCGAAGCCGTCGAACAGGCCTTGCCTGCCGATGT
>CANFLM010000023.1 GCA_947447895.1 Hyphomicrobiales bacterium | reverse complement strand
GTCATATCAGTCATTTTAAAAATATTCCTCATCGTCGCGTGGCAGGCCTCGGCCTGTCCGACATCGACAACTATCGGCCCGGCCCTACGCATCGCTAAGGCGGCCCTCGTTTCATGAGTTGTCTCGTGATAAGCCGCCGTTAAACAAAAATGGCGCTTCGAGCGATCGCAAGAAAACTAGACGGGCGAACCATGATGTTGCACAGCAGCAAAGTCAAGCAAAAACGGATTTTGCGCTGATTAAAAAAGTATTCTGAAGCCGTCGGGCTCTTATTTTATCATCGGATCCAGTAAGTAAACCGTGATCCCCCGTCTATAAATACGGAAAAAATCAGTGTTAGCCGAGCAAGCGGGGATCCATATCCTGCACCAGTGTGCGGGTCAGGTGATCGATTTCTTTGGTCAGATCCGCCACGATATCCTTGAGCTGCTCGGGGGTGGCGGGTGTCAATTCATCCAGCTTCGCGCCGATCAGGTTCGAGGGATGCTTGATTTCCAGTTGCAATTCTTCCCGGTCGCAAATTCGCAGCAAAATCGCGCATTTGGCCTCGATAAATTCTTTCATCGCCATAAGGTGATCGTGGTCGTAATGATCGCGGCGCAGCGGAATATCGATGCGCGGGACGCCCGACACTTTGGAAAAGCCATACCGTTCGAAATAATGGATCGCCTTGATCAGCGGTTCATCCTCAAGCCCTTCGAGGGAATCCAGAAATGTTTCCAGCTTCAAACGGACCGAGCGCACCGCCTCGCGCTGCATGGCCACCCGGTTGCGGGGCTCGGTGACCGGTTGGGCTGGGCGGATTGGAGGAGCGGGCGCAATAACCGGACGGTCAGAGAGGTCGGGCCGGAGAGACGCGGGAGAAGATGGGGGAGCCGGGGACAGGGTCGGCAATGGCGCTGATGGGCGTGCCTGAAGCCAGTCCTTGGCTTTGTCGATCAGGGCAGAAGCCAAGCGCCTCATCAAGACATCCTCATCCGTTAGAATCACATGCGCCACGGGCTTATATTGGTACTGATATTTGGCAGGAATATGAACATAGTTCTGTTCGAGCCCTATTAACGTGTGGATAAGGGCGGGTGCACCTCGAAATCTCGGTGATACGAAAATGGTCATGATGGACTGAAATCCGTTAAATTTCATATTTTACAAAGGCTTGTCTTCAGATTTAAGATTATCCAGGACTGATGTGAAAAACTTGTTTTACAAACGGCCGGCTTGGCCCCATGCTCAGGGGATGGAATGCTTCAAGTTGGAAGTTTTTGAGGGGGAGAACGAACGTGAAAAAACTGGTGACATCAACCATTCTGGGAACTGGTTTGCTTGGCCTGTCATTGTCGGCAGCCGCGGCGCAGGAGCCTTTGAAAATAGGTCTGGTCAGCGTGCTTTCCGGCCCGCAAGCCGCACTTGGACAGCAGGTCCGTGATGGTTTCCAACTGGCCATCAAGGATCTGGGCGGCAAGATTGCCGGCCGTCCTGTCGAAATCGTGGTGATCGATGACGAGTTGAAGCCCGATGTCGCGGTGGGCAAGGTGCGTGGCCTTCTCGAAAAGGACAAGGTCGATTTCGTCGTGGGTCCGGTGTTTTCCAACATCCTGCAGGCCATCCACAAGCCCGTCACCGAAGCCGGATCCTTCCTGATTTCGCCCAATGCCGGCACATCGAATTTTGCGGGCAAGGGCTGCCACGAGAATTTCTTTGTCACTTCCTACCAGAATGACCAGCCGCACGAAGTGTTGGGCAAATATGCACAGGACAAGGGCTACAAGCGCGCTTATCTGATCGCTCCCAACTATCAGGCGGGCAAGGACTCTCTGGCCGGTTTCAAGCGCCACTTCAAGGGCGAGATCGTCGACGAGGTCTATACACCGCTCGGAACGCTCGATTATGCCTCCGAGCTGGCCAAGATCGCCTCGTCCAAGCCCGACGTGCTGTTCGTGTTCCTGCCCGGTGGCATGGGCGTGAATTTCGTCAAGCAGTTCCGCCAGGCCGGTTTGGCAGACAGCCTGCCGTTCCTGTCGGCGTTTACGGTTGATGAATCGACCCTGCCGGCCCAGCAGGATGCCGCCGTCGGCTTCAGAAGCGGCATGAGCTGGGCGCCCAATATGGATAACCCGCAATCCAAGGCTTTCGTGAAAAATTACGAGGCCAATTTCAACATCGTGCCGGGCTCCTATGCCATGCAGGCCTATGATGCCGGTTTGCTGATCAACAGCGCGCTGGTGGCCACCAAGGGCAAGACCGATGACAAGGCGGCGGTTCGTGCGGCTTTGAAAAAGGCCGATTTTGCCTCGCTGCGCGGCAAGTTCAAGTTCAATACCAACGGCTATCCGATCCAGGATTATTACGTCGTGAAGGTTGCCAAACGCGCCGATGGCAAGTTCCAGACCGAAATCGAGGAAAAGATCTTCACCGATTACGGCGATACCTATGCCGCCGAATGCGGCTTGAAATAAGCCATAATGACCAGTTCCCGCCGGCGCCGAGGCCTGCGGGGACTGTTTGGCCCCTGACAATGATCGGGGACAGGCATTGTGATGCGTTTTTTCTCCTCTGACATTATGGGCACGCGATGAGTTTGCTGGCTATTCAGGTGTTGAACGGGCTGCAACTGGGCCTGTTGATGTTTCTGGTTGCCGCCGGACTGACGCTGGTGTTCGGCGTGATGGATTTCATCAATCTGGCCCATGGCGTGCAATATATGATGGGCGCCTATCTGGCGGCGACATTTATCGGCTGGACCGGGCATTTCGTGATCGGGCTCGGCATGGCGCTGTTCGGCATCATGCTGTTCGGCCTGTTGCTGGAACGGGTGATGTTCCGGCATCTCTATGCGCGCAGCCACCTCGATCAGGTCTTGGCGACCTTCGGGCTGATCCTGTTTCTCAACCAGGGCGTGAAAATGGTGTGGGGGGCCGCGCCTTTGAGCGTTCCGGTGCCTGAATGGTTCCAGGGGTCGGTCCTGCTCGGTGATGGCATCCTCTATCCCGTCTATCGCTTCGTGATCATCGGCAGCGGCTTGCTGATGGCGCTTGTGCTGTGGCTGGTGGTCGAAAAAACCCGATTGGGCATGCTGGTCAGGGCCGGGGCCTCAAATGCCACGATGCTGTCGGCGCTGGGTGTCGATGTCCGCAAGCTGTTCATGGTGATCTTTGCCTTCGGCACCATGCTGGCCGGTTTTGCGGGGGCCATGGCCGCACCAATCCTGTCGGTCGAACCGGGGATGGGGGATCAGGTGTTGATCCTGGCCTTTGTGGTGATTGTGATCGGCGGGATTGGCTCGATCCGCGGGGCCTTCGCCGGGGCTTTGCTGGTCGGTTTGATCGACACGCTGGCCCGCAGCTATTCGGTCGATGTCATGCGCTTGTTCGTCGGGCCTGCGGCAGCGCGCGGCATTGCCAATGGGCTGTCCTCGATGTTCATCTATTTGCTGATGGCTTTGGTGCTGTTCTTGCGGCCTGACGGGCTGTTTCCGGCGCGGGGGCGGACATGAGCGGCCCGCTGGTCCTGTCAAGCAAACGGTCGAGCTTCTGGCCGGTTGTGGTGCTGTGTCTCGGTCTGGCCCTTGTGCCGGTGGTGGCGGTGCTGACCAAGCAGGGCCATTGGATCTCGCTGACCACACAGATGATGATTTTGGCACTGGCCGCCTTGTCGCTCGATCTGATTTTGGGGATCGGCGGCCTGTTGAGCTTCGGTCATGCGGCCTTTATCGGGCTGGGCGCCTATACAACCGGTATCCTCATTCAGGAGGGCAAAGGCGATGTTCTGGTTGCCTTGCCGATGAGCCTTGCGGTGTCGGGTCTGTTTGCCTTTTTGACAGGCATCATCGCGCTGAGAACGCGCGGCGTGGTGTTCATCATGATCACACTGGCATTCGGGCAGATGGCCTATTTTGCCGCCCAGGCGCTGTACGCCTATGGCGGGGATGACGGCCTGACGCTGGACGGTCGTTCGACCCTGTTCGGCCTGAAACTCCTGTCCAACAAGATCGTGTTCTATTACCTGACCTTTGCCTGTCTGGCGGGCTGCCTGTTGTTGCTGCAACGCCTGTCGCGGGCGCGGTTCGGCCGTGTTTTGCTGGGTGCGCGTGACAATGCAGTGCGGATGGAATCACTCGGCTATGATGTGTTCCGCGTACGTTTGATGGCCTATGTGCTGTCGGGCATGATGGCGGGACTGGCCGGATTTCTGCTGGCCAACCATACCGAATTCGTGTCTCCGGCCTATGCCGCGTGGCAGCGCTCCGGCGATCTGATTTTCATGGTCATCATCGGCGGTGTCGGATCGCTGTGGGGCGCGGTGGGCGGAGCCTTGACCTATCTGCTGCTGGAAGAGGGGCTTTCCGGCCTGACCGAGCACTGGAAAGTGATTTTCGGGCCGCTGATCATCCTGTTCGTGCTGCTGACCCATGGCGGCATCGAAGGGGTTGTCGGCCGCTTCCGCGACCTGCTGGACGGAGGCAGGCATGATTGACACTGCCGTTAGCCGTCCTGTGCTGCAGATTGAGGGTTTGAAGAAATCCTTCGGTGCGCTGAATGTGACCAACGGGGTGAGCCTGTCGGTCAATCCCGGCGAAATCCATGCGCTGATCGGACCCAACGGGGCGGGAAAAACCACGCTGATCCATCAGATTGCAGGGCTGCTCAGGCCCGATGCCGGACAGATCCTGTTTGACGGGCAGGACATCACCACGGCCAGCATGCCGCAACGCGCACGTCTGGGGCTAGCCCGCACCTTCCAGATTACCTCGATCGTGCCCTCGCTGACCGCGCTCGGCAATGTGGCGCTGGCGGTGCAGGCGGGGGCGGACAAGCCCTTGGGCTTCTGGAACCCCGTTGATAGCGATGTCAGCCTCAATGAGCCCGCGAGGACCTTGCTTGACACTGTAGGCCTTGGTGCGCGCGCCGCCGTGATTGCCGGACAATTGTCGCATGGCGAAAAACGCGCTCTGGAAATTGCCATGGCTCTCGCCCTCAAGCCGCGGGTGATCCTGCTCGACGAGCCGATGGCCGGTATGGGGCACGAGGAATCGGCGCGGCTGACCGATCTGCTCAAAAGCCTCAAGGGCACCTATGCCATGCTGCTGGTCGAGCATGACATGGAGGCGGTGTTTTCTCTGGCCGATTGTGTCAGCGTGCTGGTGGATGGGCAGGTGCTGGCCACCGGTGCGGCAGACATGGTGCGCAACGATCCGCAGGTTCGCGCGGCCTATTTGGGTGATGAGGCGTTCTGATGCTGAAGATGCGCGCTGTCGAAACCGGATATGGCGATGCCCAGGCCCTGTTCGGCATTGATCTGGCCATCGGCGAGGGCGAGGTTGTGACCTTGCTGGGCCGCAATGGCATGGGCAAAACCACCACCATCCGGGCGCTGATGGGCCTGTTGCCGGTCTGGAAGGGCCACGTCGAATTCGACGGGCAGGATCTGACCAAGGCTCCGCCGTTTTTGCGCGCGCAGGCCGGTATCGGGCTTGTGCCGGAGGGGCGGCAGATATTCCCGACCCTGACGGTGGAAGAAAACCTGATTGCCACCGCCGCGGACCGGTTCGGGAGCAAGCGCTGGCATCTCGACCGCATCTGGCAGGTCTTTCCCCGCCTTTTGCAGCGGCGCACCAACCGCGGCAATGAATTGTCGGGCGGCGAACAGCAGATGCTGGCCATTGGCCGCGCTTTGATGACCAATCCGAAACTGCTGATCCTGGACGAAGCCACTGAGGGGTTGGCCCCGCTGATCCGCGCCGATATCTGGGCCTGTATTGCCGCACTGAAAGCCGAGGGCGAAGCAATTCTGGTGATCGACAAGACCATCCAGGCTCTGACAACCTTGGCTGACCGGCATGTGGTGATTGAAAAGGGGCGGGTGGTCTGGTCCGGTTCCAACGCTGAATTTCTGGCGGACCACAGCATTACCGACCGCTATCTGCATCTGTAATTGCCTTTCGGGGCGGTTGCGGGCGATGCTAACCATGATGGGAAAGAGGAGACCTTGATGAAACCGATGACCGCAGGCGTGACCCCCGCAGGACAAGGAATAGACGGGATCAGCTGGAATATTCTGGGCCAGACCTATGTGCCCAAGCAGCTGTCACACGATTCTTTTGCCTGGCACGCAACCTTTCCGGCTGGCACCTTCGTGCCGCCCCATATCCATCCCACGCAGGACGAGTTCATCTATGTGCTCGAAGGCAAGTTCAGCCTCGTGCTGGACGGGCAGGAGATGCAGGCGGGGCCGGGTGATCTGATCCGTCTGCCGCGCGGCATCCCGCACGGTATTTTCAACCATTCAGACGGCGTCAACAAATGCCTGTTCTGGGTGGCGCCAACAGGCAGGCTTTATGATCTGTTCTGGGGCATCCATTCGATGAAGGATCAAAATCCCGCCGATGTTGTGGCTTTGTCGGCCCAGCACGAGGTCGATTTTCTGCCACCCCCGCCCGAAGGCGCGTAATTCTTGCGAAAGCCGGATAGACAAGGGCGCCTTCAAGGGAATACTGTCGCACAACAGAGATGAACACAGGGGACCCATTCATGAATAAGACTGCGTTGACATCAAAAGCACTCCTCAAAGGCTTTGCACAGGCAGTCACGGTTGTGGCCGTGCTGGCAGCCGGGCAGGCAATGGCAGCTCCCAAGGCTGCCCCCAAAAAGGATCCGGCCCGTGATGTGATCATCACCCTGACCAATGGCCGTACCTCGCCGGTGATTTTCTTCACCGTGATCGGAGCGGACAGCCAGGGCCAGGAATCCAATCTGCTGAAGGACGCCCTGGCACCGGGCAAATCCGTCAAGGTCAAAGCCAAGAGCCTGAAAGGATGCAGCTTTGGAATTGCCGCCGATCTCGAGGATGGCTCGTCCTCCGAAGCCTCGGGCGTCAACCTGTGCAAGGATGCGACCGTCAAACTGGTCGATTGATCCAGCCACTGTTTCGACAGGTCAAACAAAAACGGCGCATCGGATGATGCGCCGTTTTTGTTTTTTCGGTGATCTGCCCGTTACGGGCAGATATAGCCTGTGCCGCCTGGTGCCTTGAAGCAACCGACGGCTTCCGGAATGACCTGTTTGGGCAACCACAAGACCACCTTGGGGAAATAGATGGTGAAGCCCAGCGTGATCAGGAACACCACATAGATCGGCAAGGCCGCTTTAATGGCCTGGCTAAACCTGACCCCGACAAATTTGGACGCCATGAGCAAGACCAAGCCATAGGGTGGGGTAATCAAGCCGAAAGCCAGAGTGACAATCAACACCACGCCCATATGGACAGAATTGATGTCGCCGGCTTCTGTCAGCGTGTTGACCAAAGGCATGAAGATGATGATGGTCGGGACCGGTTCGATGAAGTCACCGACGATGGTGAACAGCAATACCATCATGATCATGATCAGATGCGGGTCGGTGCCAGCAAAATTGGTGATCCATTCGGCCACTACCATCGGACCACGCAAATAGGCCAGCAGCCAGCCAAAGGCCGAAGCGGCCGCAATCGTGATCAGCGGCAAGGTATAGATCAGGCCTGCCTGGCAGAAATCGTGCGGCAGTTTGCGGATGTGACCGGGATTGAGGAACGGGATCACCACAAACAGGATCCAGACCACAGCCACCATCCCCGCTTCGGTCGGGGTGAAAAAGCCCGTGAGGATCCCCCCCAGCAGAATAACAGGGATCATCAAAGGCAAAGAGGCCGCTTTTGTCGCCTCGGTAAACTGGCTGAACGTCGCACGCGGACGCTGGAAGCCAACAGGACCGAAGAAATAGCAATAGGTCATCAACCCGATCGCAATCATCCCGGCAGGCGCGAAACCGGCCATGAACAGGCCTGTAATCGAGACATTGCCGACGGCCCCGTAAATCACAGCGGTAATGCTGGGAGGAACAAGGGCTGCGATGGTCGATGCCGCGGCTATCAGCGCGGCAATGAAGGCAGGCTGATAGCCTTCACGCTTCATGGGGCCGGACAGGGCACGGCTCATCACGGCCACGTCGGCGGTGGTGGACCCCGACATTTCCGAGAAGAACATCGAAAACACGGTGACAACCTGCGAAAGGCCGCCGCGCATATGTCCGACAAGGGTCAGGGAAAAGTTGGCAATGCGCCCGACGACGTTGGACGAGCTCATCAATTCGCCGACCAGAAGGAAGAAGGGGATGGCGAGCAACATTTCGGAATCAATGCCGTCGAACATCTTTTGAATGATCGAGGCCATCGACACATCGGTCATCATCGTGCCCAGAAGCACACCGGCCATCAGGGAGAATGCAACAGGCACCCCCATATAGCCGAAGACCAGAAACATGATTGTCATCAATGACAGGACGACTGAAGAACTCATTTCGGGCTCCTGCCAGTTTCATATTGCTCGAAAGCTTCTGCCAGTGCAGCCGCCCCAGCCAGATCAACGTCAACATCGGGATGGTCGAAACCGTTTTTTATGCCATTGACGATTTGCTCGATCCCGAACAGCACAATCAGAGCTCCTGAAAGCGGAATGGCAGCGTAGAGTGATGCAATCGGCGTGTAAGAGGGCATACGGAACGAACTGAAGCCTCTCAGGAAGTTTTCGTAGCCATAGACCACCATGAAAACGCCAACGATGACGATCACAAGCCGGTTCATGACCTCCACGATTGTCCGGGTTGAACCATGAAGATTTTCAGACAGGGCGGTGAGATAGAGATGGTCACTGCGGCGGGTCGCAACAGCCGTTCCTATGAAAATTCCATAAATGAAAAAGGTCGAGGTAACCTCTTGCAGCCACAGCCATGGGTGACCGCTCAGTCTTGTGGCGACGTCGCACACAGTCGACGTTGTAAAGAAAAACAGTGTGATGCCACACATGACCATCAAGACGCGTTCTAACCCGTCAAGGGCTGGCCATTTCAAATGGCGATGGCGTGGTGATACCAAATCGGCGGGGCTGCTCATCGGTCAGTCTCTTTCATTCGGAAAACGGTCGGATCGTTGCCACAAAAATGCCATTCGGGCCCTTCAGGCAGAAAACCTGCCGCATCTCAACCAGGATGCGGCAGGTTATAAAGGCTTCAGATCAAAGACTTATTTGATATCGCCAATGATCTTGGCCACTTTCACGGCATGCGGGCCGAGTTCGGCTGCCAGCTTGGCGTTCATCGGGGCCGACAGTTTCATGAAGCTGTCGGTGTTGACGTCTTCAACAACCTTAACACCCAAGGATTTCAGCTTGGCAACCGACTGGTGCTCGAGCTCAAGCGCCTTGCCGGGCTGGTTGCGGGCCACTTCGCCTGCTGCCGCCATTACCCAACCCTGCTGTTCTGCATTCAGGCTGTTCCAAGTCTTGTCGCTGACCCACAACAGGCTGTTATTGGCTTCGTGATTGGTCATGGAGAGCACGGGAGCCACTTCGTAATGCTTGTTCAGCAGATAGACGTTGACGCCGTTTTCAGCCACATCGACCACGCCGGTCTGCAGCGAGGTGTAGACGCTGCCGAAAGGCATATGGACGGTCTGCGAGCCATAGACCGGGAAGGTGGCATCTTCGGTTGCGGTGGCCTGCACGCGGACCTTCAGGCCCTTCATGTCGTCAACCGACTTGATTTCCTTCTTGGAATACATGTTGCGCAGACCGAGTGTCTGCAGCGCGATCACCTTTGCACCCTGCACGGTCTCGCTCAGCATGTCGCGCACGGCTGCAGACAACTCGGGGCTGGCAAGCGCCTTGACCAGATGCGCTTCGTTGCGGAACAGGAAGTGCAAGGACATCACACCGGCCTGCGGCGAGACGGTGGCGGTGTTGGCCGACGAGGTGATGATAAAATCGATGTCACCATTCTTGACCATCTGCAGCAATTGCGGTTCCTGACCGAGCTGGCCGCCGGGGAACTGGTCGATGACCATGGTCTTCTTGCTCAGCTCGCCGAGCTTGGCATTGAAGATGTCGCCGGACACGTTGTAGCCGCTTTTCAGGGGCTGGTCATAGGCGAAACGGAAGCGGCGTTCTTGTGCCTCTGCCCCCGAAATCGACATGCCGGCAACCAAGGCGGCTGCGGCTCCGAGAACGATTACACGACGGGTAGACTGAAGACTGGTTTTTGACATGGGGTATCCTCCTGTTGATTGTTTTTTTTAAGGCACCACATGATCGGATAAATGTAAACCACAAATATGCAATTCCTCCTTGCCGATGATGCATGAATAATGGCCATAACGGGAGCTGTTGTGTTGTCACACCCCAAAAAATTGGCGGTTATTGCCGTCTGTAATAAATATCCCTGTGCCTGCTTCATCCCTGTAAATGCAGTCAAACCGCACTCTATTGAACCGGATGATTGAGCGGAAAATTTCAGAACCATTGAATCGGATAGTTTTCGGGGTGTTCGACCCTTGTCAGTCCCGCACTTTTATGGGACGGATAGGGGCTTGTCTTTTCACCATGAAATAAATCCGGTCCGGCCATTTCGGGCATGAATCAGCTACAACCGGCATGGATAGGATGCGCGTTTAACCAGCAAGAGTGAAACCATGTCGGTCAGAATATTCGGCGAGGTGGATGGCCAGACCATTCACGAAATCGTTCTCAAAAATGCCAGCGGTGCCACCGCCAGCGTCATCACGTGGGGAGCCGTGTTGCGCGATCTGGTTGTGCCCTCGGCTCACGGCCCGCAACGGGTGGTGGTCGGGCTTGAAACGCTCGAGGATTATCGCTCCTATTCCTCGCATGCCGGCGCCATTGCTGGCCGTTTTGCCAACCGGATCCGGCACGGCACGTTCACGCTGGAGGACAAGACCTATCAACTGCCCTTGAACGAGGCCAACACCAATTCGCTGCATGGCGGCGGCAAGGGCTTTGGCAAAAGACCCTGGCAACTGGCCTGGCACAGCGATGATGCGGTAGCCCTGACCCTGTTCTCGCCCGATGGCGATGCCAATTTCCCGGGCAATATGACGGTAACCTGCATCTATCGCCTGCTGGAGCCCGGCACGATCCGCGTCGAGATGACCGCGACCACCGATGCGCCGACGGTGATCAATCTGGCCCACCATTCCTATTTCAATCTCGATGGGTCGCCGGATGTGCTGGACCACCATGTCCAGATCCATGCCGATTTCTACACGCCGAGCTATCCCGACACGATCCCCACCGGCGAGATCTATGCCGTCAAGGATACGGTGTTCGATTTCAACCGGATGCGGCCGTTCCGTGATCGCAATGCGGCCAATCCGCAGTTGTATGACCACAATTTCGTGCTGCGCGGACCGCGCGGGGTGCTCCAGCCTGTCGCCTCGGTCCGTTCGCCCAAAAACGGTTTGCAGATGGATGTTCTGACCACCGAACCGGCCATCCAGTTCTATGACGGGGCCAAATTCAAAGTTCCTGTGCCCGGACTGGGTGGCGCACAATATGGCGCGCATGCGGGCCTGTGTCTGGAAACCCAGTACTTCCCCAACAGCCCCAATCACCGCCACTTTACCGATTCGACCCTGATGCCGGATGATGTCTATCGTCATACCGTCGAATATCGTTTTGCGTGATGGGCGTTCCTATGTCCCGCGCAGGGCTGATCCTGTGTTCCGGCATTGCGACGCAGGATTTCATCTTCGGCGTTGACCAGATGCCGGACCGTGCCACCAAATACCGTGCCCGCCAGTTTGCTTGCGGGGGTGGCGGCAGTGCCGCCAATTATGCCGCAACCGTCGCGCGGTTGGGCGGCAAAGTCGGTCTCGTGTCGCGGTTGGGCGAGGATGCGATCGGTGATGGCATTGTCGCCGAACTGGTCGGGGACGGGGTCGATTGCCGTTTCATGAAACGCTTTGCCGGACACCGGTCCTCGCTCTCGGCCATTGTGGTCGATCCGCAGGGCGAGCGGATGATCATCCTCTATATGGACAATGAATTGCCGGTTGCAGCCGACTGGGTGCCGGAACTGCCCCCCGATTCAGTGGCCGTGCTGGCCGATTCGCGCTGGCCGGAGGGCAATCTGGTGATGCTGCAACGCGCCAGAGCCATGGGCATCCATGCCATACTGGACGGCGATCTGCCCGGCGTCTCGGTCGAGGCCATGAGGGCGGCGACTTTGGTGGCTTTTTCATCCGAAGGACTGGCCGCCAGCACCCACGAAAGCTCGCTCGAGGCGGGCTTGCGCAAAGCGGCCACCATGTCTGACGCGACGATGGTGGTCACCCAGGGCGGGGACGGTGTGTCGTGGCTGGATGGAGACCAATTCCGCCATCTGCCGGCCTATCGGGTGGATGCCGTCGATACGCTGGGGGCGGGTGACGTGTTTCACGGAGCTTTGGCGCTGGCCGTGGCCGAGGGGCAAGCGCTCGAACAGGCCTTGATGTTTTCCTCTGCTGCCGCTGCCATCAAGGTCTCGCGCTTCGGCGGGCGGCTCGGCGCGCCCGATCGGGCCGAATTGCTGGCCTTCATGGACGCCCATGCTTCCGATCTGTTGAACGGGGCAGTGTGATCATGGGTGCTGGCTTTGTGTACCGGTGCGGGCCGGGGATCGGCCTGTCGCTTGTGGTGGCTTTGGGCTCCGATCTGGGTGAAAAATTGCTTGGCGGGCTGTGGGGCAAACCGGTTCCTGCGGCCGTGCTGGCGCTGGTGATCGGCATGGCGGCGCATGGCATCAGCCGGAACCCGGTCTTTGCCGGCGGATTGATATTCTCTTCCAAAAAACTGTTGCAGGTGGCCATTGCTTTGCTCGGATTACGGATCGTGCTGGCCGATATTGTCTCACTGGGCCTGACAACGCTGCTGATCGTCATCGGCTCGATGGTGGTGACGCTGGTCTGCGGCATTGTGCTGGCCCGCCTGTGGGGGCGGTCGGAGGCCTACGGCGTTTTGGCCGGAGGGGCGACCGCCATTTGCGGGGCTTCGGCGGCTCTGGCGATTTCCTCGGTGGTTCCCGACCGGCAGCGCAACGATGCCGATACGGCCTTCGTGGTGCTGGCTTGCAACCTGTTGGCGACTTTGGCGATGATTGCCTATCCTTTGGTGGCCGGATGGCTGCATTTTGATGAGCGGGTCACCGGTATTTTTCTCGGGGCCAGCATCCATGATGTTGCCCAGGTGGTCGGGGCAGGCCTGTCGGTGTCGGAAGCGGCCGCCGGCACGGCGACGATCGTCAAGATTTTCAGGGTGTTCCTGCTGTTGCCGGTCGTGCTGGCCATCGGCATGTTTTTGCGCCGTGGTGACACGACCACGGGTGATGCGATCAATGCGAAAGTGCCGGTGCCGCTTTTTGCTTTCGCATTTCTGGCTCTGGCCGGTTTGAACAGCTTCGAGGTTGTGCCGCAAGTCCTGCGGCTGGCTTTGCTGGATGTGTCGCGCTGGGGCTTGCTGGTTGCCATTGCGGCTCTGGGTCTCAACACATCCCTGGATGCGCTGGCCAAGCTCGGTTGGCGTCACATGCTGGTGATGGTCGCGCTGATGCTTGTGATCGGCCTTGCAAGCTTGATCCCGATTGTCATCCTGCTGTAATCGGGCTCAGAGAAAGCCGATCGAGAACCACGGCACAGCGGCCACGACAATCAGACCGACCAGCAAAGCCAGCATATAGGTCCAGATCGGCCGCATGCCCTCGTCGGGATAGACGCGGCCGATGGCGCAGGCGGCGTAATAGCCGACCCCGAAGGGCGGCGAGAACAGGCCCAAGCCCATCGCGAGAATGACCACCATGGCATAATGCACCTCGTTGATCCCGACCGCCTTGGCGATAGGAAACAGCAAGGGGCCGAACAGCACAATGGCGGGAATGCCTTCCAGCACGCTGCCAAGCACGATAAAGGCAATGACCGAGACGATCATGAAGGAGGTCGCGCCGCCGGGCAGGCTGGTCATGGCTTGCGCCAAAGTGCGCGAGAAGCCCGATTGGGTCAGCCCCCAGGCCATGGCCGAGGCCGCGCCGATGATAAACAAAATCGCCCCCGACAGGCTGGCGGTTTCCACCAGCATCGGTGTCAGCCGCTTCAGATCGAACTGGCGATAGATCAGCACACCTGCCAGCACCGAATAGGCAATGCCGATGGTCGACACTTCGGTGGCGGTGGCAACCCCCTCCACAACCGCTGCACGGATCACGAAAGGCAGGGCCAGAGCCGGCAGGGCCACCAGAAAGCTGCGCCACACGACCGATGAGGATGCCTTGACCACATGTGACAGGTCCTCGTTGCGGTAGCGATGCGCCACCACCACGCACAGGCCGACCGCCAGCACGAGGCCGGGGACCATGCCGCCGGTAAACAGGGCGGCAATCGAGACGCCGGTCACCGAGCCGATGGTGATCAGCACGATCGAGGGCGGGATGGTTTCGGTCTGCGCGCCAGTGGCGGCCAGCAGAGCCACCAGATCACCCGGCTTGGCGCCGCGTTTCTGCATTTCGGGAAACAGGGCAGGGGCAACCGCCGCCATATCGGCGGCTTTCGAACCTGAAATGCCCGACACAAGATACATCGCACCGATCAGCACATAGGACAGGCCGCCACGGACATGGCCCAGCAGGCTTGCCAGAAATTGCACCATGGCTTTGGCCATGCCGGTCATTTCGATCAGCAGTCCCAAAAACACGAAGAGCGGCACAGCCAGCAGGATCAGATGGCTCATGCCCTCATCCATGCGGCCCACCATCACCATGGTCGGCACACGCGTGGTCAGGGCCAGATAGCCGAAGGTGGCAATGGCAAAGGAAATGCCGATCGGCACCCCCGCCAGCACCGCGCCCATCACGATCACCACAAAGAAGATCACCAGATTGAGATTGCCCAGAGGCTTGAGCACCGGACCGAGCTTCCAGAACAGCGCGATAAGAATACCCGCCAGTGCCATCGCCAGTACGGCATTTGCCAGTTCCGTCTGCCGCCACAGCCGCAAGCTGGAAAACAGGGCCATCAGTGCAATGCCGACCGGAAAGGCGCTGGCCCGCCACGAGCCTGAAATTTCCAGCGCCGAGGTGGTGATAAAAGACTCTTCATAGGCATATTCGACGGCCGAATGGCCGACGAGCAGAAAAAAGGCCAGAGCCACAGCCAGGGCGAGCGCATCGAAAAACTGCGATTTGCGCGCGCTCATCATGCTGACCAGCGCCGTCATGCGCATATGGCTGTTGTGCCGCACGGCTATCACCGCGCCAAACATCGCCAGCCATAGAAACAGGGTCGAGGCCAGTTCGTCCGACCAGGTCAGAGGTTTTTGCAGGAGATAGCGCGAGACCACTCCTGCAAACAGAATAACGACTTCAGCCGCCACCAGCAGCGCGGCGATTTTTTCAATCGCCCCGCCGACCAGTTGATCGATACATCCGAGCCAGCGCGGACCGTTGGGGTGATCCGGGACGGTCCCGCCATGAGGGGAAGTATGATCCATCGGCTGAAGCCTCTATCTGTCAGTGTATCAGCTGAGCTTGCCGACCGAAGCCTCGAGGGTCGACCAGGCCTGGTCGCCGAACTTCTGCTTCCATTCGGTGTAGAAACCGGCGGAGCGCAGCTTGTCGCGGAAGGCGGTGGCGTTGACATCGTTGAACTTCATGCCCTTGGAAATCAGCTGCTCGCGCAGAGTCTTTTCCAGTGCGGCGACATCGTTGCGCTCGGCCAGGCCGGCGGCATTGATATGCTTGGACACGATTTCCTGGATGTCCTTGGGCAAAGCGTCCCAGTTGCGGCGGTTGGCGAGGAACCAGAAGCCGTCCCACATGTGGTTGGTGGTCGAGCAGAAGCTCTGGACTTCATAGAGCTTGCCGGTGTCGATAATGGCGAGCGGGTTTTCCTGCCCGTCGACAACCTTCGACTGCAGAGCCGAATAGGTCTCGTTGAAGTTGATGGTGGTCGGGGCTGCACCGAACGCCTTGAACATCGAGGTCCAGAGCGGGGCAGGCGGCACCCGCAGCTTCATGCCATCGAAATCGGCTGGCGAGGTGATCGGCTTGGTGCTGGTGGTTGTCTGACGGAAACCGTTGTCCCAGATCTTGTCAAAGGCAAAAATCTGGCGGCTTTTGGCGATTTCCTCACGGATGAAATTGCCGAGTGCGCCGTCCATGGTCTTCCACACGGAATCATAATTTTCGAAAGCAAAACCGACGCCGCTGATGGCTGCTGCAGGCACCAGCGTGGACAGGATCAGACCGGACAGGGTGAAGAAATCCACCGCGCCATTGCGGATCTGGCCCAGGGTGTCGGTGTCGGATCCGAGCTGGCTGGAGGGGAAGATCTGCAGTTCGAAACGGCCCTTTGTCTCTTCCTTGATCTTTTCGGCAGCTTCCTGGGCACGCTTGTTGAGCGGGTGGGTCAGGGCGAGATTGTTGGCGAATTTATAGGTGAATTCGGCAGCACGCGCGCCCCCGATCGAAAATGTGGTCACACCGGCAGCGGCGGCACCCATGGTAAAATGACGGCGTGTCAAACGAGCCATTGTCTCTCTCCCTGATCATTGACTGTCCGGCGCACCGGACTGGTTGTATTGAGGCTAGTGTGGATGAATATGCCGCACGAGTCATGCCCTGTTTAGCCAATCATGGCCGATAAATCCAAATTTTTTCGTCTTTTGTGGCGCGGGCTGGCCGTATTGGCGGATCGGCTTTCAACAGGAATACGGCAGCTATGCGCATTCGGAGGTTTCCAACGGCCGCAAAACAGCCGATTGTAGCCGTCACATATACCAAGCAGAGCATCGGGAGAAATCGTATGGGGCAGGCGGCACAGCATCCGAAGGGCGGGATCACACGGCAGACCGACCGTGTCATGAATCTGGCCCACTGGCTGACACAGAATGCCCGCCGTTTTCCCGATCTGCCCGGCTTCATCTGGGGTGAAAAGCAGTGGACCTGGCGCGAGATTGACCAGGCGGTCTCGAGTTTTGCCGCGGGGCTTGCGGCGGCCGGTATTACCAAAGGCGACCGGGTGTTGGTCCACTCCAAAAATTCCGAGGAAATGTTCTGGTCGATGTTTGCGACCTTCCGGCTCGGGGCGGTGTGGGTGCCTACCAATTTCCGCCTGATGCCCGAGGAAGTGATCTATCTGGCGACCTCGTCCGGGGCCAAGGCGTTTTTGTGCCATGGTGACTTTCCCGATCACGCCAAAGTGGTGGCCGAAAACGCTACCGATGTCGAATTCATCTGGCGGATGAATGGCGGCAGCTTAGGGACAGACAGCGTGGCCGCGGTGATCGCCCGCCATGCCGGCGCGACCACGCCCAATGCGGCGGTGGATTATAACGATCCCTGCTGGTTTTTCTTCACCTCGGGCACCACGGGCCGCTCCAAGGCGTCTGTGCTGACCCACGGGCAGATGGGCTTTGTCATCACCAACCATCTGTGCGATCTGCTGCCCGATTCCAGCGAGCGCGATGCCTCGCTGGTTGTTGCGCCGCTCAGCCACGGGGCTGGGGTGCACCAGCTCAATCTGGTCGCCCGCGGTGCCCCAACCATTCTGCTGCCGACCGAGCGGTTCGACATCGAGGAAGCCTACCGGCTGATCCAGACCTATCGCATCACCAATATGTTTACGGTGCCGACCATCCTGAAAATGCTGGTCGAACATCCCGCCGTCGATCGCTATGACCATTCCTCGCTGCGGCGGGTGATCTATGCCGGCGCGCCGATGTATCGCGAGGACCAGAAAACCGCTTTGGCGAAATTGGGCGCGGTGATCATCCAGTATTTCGGGCTGGGCGAGGTGACGGGCAATATCACGGTGCTGCCGCCTGCTTTGCATGATCCGGTCGACAGTCCGCATGCCCGGATCGGCACCTGCGGCTTCGAACGCACCGGCATGCAGGTATCGATCCAGGATGACAACGGCAAGGAACTGGCGCCGTTCGAGACCGGCGAGATCTGTTGCATCGGTCCGGCGGTGTTTGCCGGCTATTACGACAATGACGAGGCCAATGCCAAAGCCTTCCGCGATGGATGGTTCCGCACCGGCGATCTCGGACATATGGACAATGAGGGCTTTGTCTATATTACGGGCCGAGCCTCGGACATGTATATTTCGGGCGGGTCCAATGTCTATCCGCGTGAGATCGAGGAAAAGATGCTGACCCACCCGGCCATTCTGGAGGCAGCGGTGGTCGGCGTGCCCGACCCGCTGTGGGGCGAGGTCGGCGTGGCCGTCTGCGTCTTGCGCGAGGGCCAGCACACCGACGAGCAGGAATTGGGGGCATTTCTGGCGGAAAAGATGACCCGCTATAAATTGCCGCGCCGCATTGTCTTCTGGGATGCCTTGCCCAAATCCGGCTATGGCAAAGTGCCCAAGCGGCTGATCAAGGACCAATTGGAAGAACGGGGCGTCTTGCCGCTTGCCCCCGTGAAGGGGGCATGATGGGCCAGCCTCGCCGGATCCAGCAACCCGGGCCAGCCCTGCCCGAACGCATCGTGGCCGTCGAAGGGCGCGGACGCGCCATCACCTTGACGCTGGAAGCGGGTCGGCTCTTGGTCGAAACGCTGGCTGAAGGGTTTTTGGCGCAAGGCTTTGCCGGCGGCACGGTGGATATGGCCGGCGTGGTGCTTTCGCCCTTTGCCTATGTCATGCCCGCCCTGTCGAAAACCGGAGACAATGCGGCCTTCTACAGCGATATTTTTCGTCCCGCGCATACCGTGACCATCGATCAGGGACAAATGAGCCTCGGGCGGCGCGATGGCAAGCCGTTTTTCCATTGCCACGCCTTGTGGCGGGAAGAGGACGACCTCACCCATGGTGGCCATCTGATGCCCGACGAGACCCGCGTCGCCCACAGCATCACGGTGCAGGCCTACGGGGTCGATGGCGCCGTTTTCGAGGCCAATCCCGATCCCGAGACCAATTTCAAACTGTTCGGTCCGGTCAGCGAGCCCGATCATGGCAGTGGGGCGAGCCAACGGTGTTTTGCACTGCGTCTACGGCCCAATGAGGATTTCCATGCGGCACTCGAAGACTTCTGCCGCCATCACGGCATCACAGAGGCGAAAGTCTACGGCGGGGTCGGCTCCACCATCGAGGCGCGCTTCGCCGACGGCCGCGCCACCCGCAATTTCGCCACCGAGGTCTTTATCAATCACGGCGAGATTGTCCCCGATGCCACGGGCAATTTGGTGGCGCATCTCGATGTCGGGCTGGTCGACTATCAGGGCGAAACCGCATCGGGCGTGCTGCTGCGCGGCGATAATCCGGTCCTGATGACCTTCGAGCTGGTGCTGGCCCAGACCGCTTGAGGGCGGGATGTTTGCGCGATGGCTGATTGACAAACCCATGGCTTGTCCGCGAAGCTTGAGCCTTGTGAAAGCTCGGACAGGCGGCATGGACCAGATCACTGGCAGGCGTTTCGGGGGGAGAGGGGCGGCCATATTCTTGCTGGCCTTGGGCCTGCTTGTCTGGCCTGCAAGCGGCAAGGCCCAAACCCGCACCGACGATTGTTCGGATCTTTTTGCAGCCAAGCTCTACACCGTCGCTCTGACAGCCTGTCAGGCACAGGCCGAGGCCAAGGATGCGGCTGCCCAGTTCACCCTGGGCCTGATGTATTATTTCGGCCAGGGCACTGTGCAGGACGAGGCCAAAGCCTTTTTCTGGTTTAAAAAAGCGGCCAAAGCCGGGCATCTTGGCGCGCAGAACAATGTCGGCTATTTCTATTTCAACGGAAAAGCGGTGCCTCAGGACTATGTGCGGGCCTATGTCTGGTTCTCGCTGTCCGCGGCGTCTGGCTATACCGAGGCCGCCCGTTTCCGGGATATGGCGGCCAGCAAATTGACGCCCGAGCTGCGCGTGCAGGGACAGGCCATGGCCACCGCCTGTACCAATTCGAAATTCGAGATGTGTGAATAATCCGACTTTCGTTATTTGATCATACTGTGTGACGTATCAAACTAGTCTGAGGCGGACCCTGCTGTACTCTCGAGGTGCGGTTCTGCCTGGCTTTTGTGCATTATGGACCGCCCGATGATCAGGGAGGCAATCGATGACAATCTGGTCCGTCCGCTTGTTGCTCGGGTTAGTCGTCTATCTGGGACTGTCGCCCTTTGCGGCGGCCCAACAGGATCGCCGCTCGGCCAATACGCTGATCACAGGCTGCCAATATCTGGTTGATGATCCGATTGCCGTCACCCAACCGCAAATGGAAGAGGCCGACATCTGTGCCGGTTCCGTGGCTTCGGTTTTGAAATACGGGCGTGAATTGCTGGGGACGATGGCTCTTTGCCCGCCACGTGGTACCGAAGCATCGGACGCGGCACGGGTTATTGTCATGTTTTTGAAAGCCCATCCCAACCGCATGAACGAGCGTTTCGATGTGCTGTCCTATGGTGCCTTGCGGCAGGCCTGGCCCTGTCGCTGACAACTGCCGGGGTCAGTCGGTCTCTGGCGTGGACACAGGGTCGGCGGGTTCCGATGGTTTTGTGGAAATCGCAAAGCGCTTTTGCGCCATCTCGTACCAGTCCTCGCCTTTCAGCGAGCGGCCACGCGGTGTCGGGGATCCGATCTTGCTGCGTTTGGCCGCGGCACGACGTTTCACCAGCGTCTTGAGTTGATCCTTGGGTGGTTTGACCATGCCGGCTCAACAATCCAAATAATTGATTTTGTTAGAGAATTTTTATTCCCAAACGCCATCTATTTCATTTCGGTCAATCATCTTAACGATTTATTAACCATTCCATAATGCTATAACGGTTTCCTGTGCGGCTATTTTAGCCATTCCAAGAAAAAACTTGATTTTAAAAAAGAATCACCGCGCTACGGATATGCGGGAGGCGGATGCAACGCCTGTGCGGATAGGCCAGAACCGTATCCAACTCGATGCAATTGCCATAGGCGACCACGGATTGGTGCTTGTTAAGCATGCGGTAGTTGTTGCGCAGAAAGCGGTCGAGAATTTCCTTGCCGAACGGATTATACAGAAACACGAACCAGCGTTTGTCATCGAGTTTCCACTCCGCCGCATCGCCGATCAAGAAGTCGATCGGACCTGAAATCGTCGATTTCTGCTGGTTCATGGTGGCGATGTCGATAAATTCATGCACAAAGTCGAAGCCGGAAATGCTGGCAAAAGGCATCGTCTCGCGCACATAGAGAGCCACGATCCCCTTGCCGCAGCCGGCATCGATGAAATGGAACTCGCGCGGATCCAGCCCCGCCTGGCTAACCATCTCGTCGATATCCTTGAGCCAAAACGGCATGAAATGGCGTGCAAAAGCTTTGTTTGGCGAGGAGGTCTCGAATTCACGCACCATCACATGTCGCCAGTCGGCAATTTTGCGGCTGTGCAAAAAATACAGGTTGCGCCATTTGTTGATCATCCGGCGCAACCGGAAATGCAGGGAGTCGCAGTTGGCTGGCATGGTCATGTCTCTCGCGTGATAACTCACAATCTATCCATGCCCTGTGGACAGGGCAACGGCAAGTCTTTGGGCGAATACAGTCTCGAAGAGAGCAGGGGGATTCAAGTTTTAGAGGGCATGACCGTCTCTTGATTCAACAAGAGGTGATGTCATGTTTGATGCCATTCGTGCCGTTCAGTCCGTCACAGACGCTCCCGATCATCGGCCCCAGCCGGTGGAAGCCCGGTCGAACAAGCCTTTGTTCAGCCTTGATCTGGCTGCCCCCGTGGTGCCTGACGTCTATTCCTCTGCCCCCATCGCGCCATCATACAATGCCTCGGCCCTGTCGGTGATCCAGTCGGCTATCTTGCACCATGATTATCCGGTCGATGCCAAAAAGATCGAGGACCAACGCCGCCGCGCTGATCTGCGCATCGGTTCGCATGCCGCCCATTATTCGGTGCTGGCCCTGATCGACGGGATGATGCTGGAAGGCCATTGAGAGGCTGAGCCGCTCGGGTCAGGCCATCGACAAGGCACGGTCGCGGGCATGTCCGATATGGATGGCAAAGGCATCGGCGGCTTTGGCGCCATCGCGTGAGGCCAGCGCGTCGATCAGCATCAGATGTTCCTGCATCACCGGCACTACCAGCAGCGGATGCAGCCGTGTGCGGCTTTGGCGGATCAGCCTGATCTTGATCGAATTGATGCGATAGGCATTGGAAATGATCGCATTGCCCAGATGGTCGATGACGGTATCGTGGAAACCGTCATCGAGCATTTGCGCGGCTTCGATCAGGTGTGGCGTGATGGTTTGCTCTGCCATTTCCAGAATATCGGCATGGGCTTTGAGCCAGCGTTCGATCTCTTCGGCGGGGGCAGTCCTCGCAAAATGGGCCGCGGCTTCGCGTTCAAGAATGATGCGGAACTGGAAAGCATCCCGCACCAGATTGAGGTCGACATTGGCAATCTGCATGCCGCGTTGCGGCACGGTGCGGATCAGTCCCTCGGCTTCCAGCCTCGGGATCAACTCGCGGATCGCCCCCAGTGTCAGGCCTGTCAGCGCCACAAGCTCCCGTTGCGAGATGAACTGGCCGGGGGCCAGCTCATTCGCCAACAGGTGCTGCGTGAAACTGGCATAGGCCTTGTCACGCAGTTTGGCTTGATCATGCAATGGCACAGGATCTGGCATCAGGGAGGAAAGCCTTATTTCGACTTTTTGGAGGGCGGGAAGATCTGGTCGAACGCCGTCACCAGTTTCCTGGATTGGGCAGCCGACATGTCTCCCAACGGGGGACGCATCCGCTGCCAACCTTTATAGCCGGTGCGATGGGCCAGCAAGGCTTTGATGGCTGGCATAAAGGCGTAGACCAGCACGGCGTCCACCGCCTTGTGGATTTTGGCGTTGTCCTTGCCGTCGACGGCCAGAGGCCGCAATTCCTTGGGGCACAGATTGGCCAGACCGCAGATCGAGCCCGCCGCGCCGTGTCTGACGGCATTGGCCAGCTGGCGCTCGTCACCCACCAGAATTTGCAGATCGCCATGATCGGCCAGCAAAGTGGCGGTGTTTTCGGCCGACCCACTGGAATCCTTCACGCCGATCACGGCCTTCGGATAGGCTTTCTTCAGCTTGGCCACCAGCGCGGGTGAAATGCCGACACGGGTCATCGACGGAATGTGATAGAGGATGATGTCACGCAGCTGGCCACCAAGACCTTCAAACACCGTCGAATACCAGCGGAACAGGCCCGCATCATCCGCACTCGAGAAATAGAACGGCGGAGCCAACAGAATGGCGCGGCAATTGGCCTCATAGGCGATCTTGCACTGGTCGATCACTTCCTGCGTGGTGCAGGCGGCCACACCCAGCGTCACGGTGTTCATGTCAAAACCGGCGCCGGCGAAATAGGACATCGTGGTGATGCGTTCTTTGGTGCTGACCGAGGCGCCTTCGCCCGTCGTGCCGAACACGGTGACACCGTCGCAACCATGGGCCATTGTCCAGCGCGCATGCTCGCTGAGCGCGGGCAGATCAATCATATCCTGGCTGGTGAAAGGGGTAGACAAGGCGCAGCTCAGGCCGATCCGGCTTGCTGCTTTTTTTACTTTCGACATAACATTCCTCCAATGAACGAATTGGGAGAATGGACCGAGTAGACCAGTTTCGTCAACACTGACATGTCAGGCCGTCTATCATTCATGGCTCAAAAGCTGGCATAAGCGCGTGTGACGGTCGCAATCCGGATCTGGTAGTCATCGTACCAGCGTTCGCGTCCCAGTTTCTGGGCGATGAGGTGCTGGCTATCGGCTTTCCACGCGACAACCGCCTGCTCGTCGGTCCAGTAGGAGACGGTAATGCCGAAGCCCTCGCCGTCGCGTGTTGATTCGGCCCCCAGGCAGCCCGCTTGCGCCAGAGCCAGCTTGACCATCAGGGCCGACATGGCCTGATAGCCCTCCTCATCACCCGCGCGCTGCGAGGAAAAGATCACCGCCACATAGGGCGGGGCCGGGGTTTTGGCAAAGCGGGGGCCAGGATCTGCCATCAGACCAGCGCCAATGCCGCCCCGTAAAGGCCGAGCGCGAAAACCGTATGGCCGACCACGTTCAAAAAGCGCACCTGCCATTTATTTGCGCGTTTGTTGGCGGCCCAGCCCGCACCCATGCCCGGCTGCAACAGGAACCAGCCGGCACCGACTGTCACCCAACCGACGACCAGCGCGGGCAGGAAACTGGGCGCAGCCATCCATTCGGGGCCGCCCCAAACCAGAAGGGCTGCGGCATAGACGATGCCGATCACATAATGGGCGATCCAGCCAATGGCTGTTTCAAAGCGCACCGAGGGAGTTTGGCCGATATCGCCATGAAAAATCTTTCCGCGCGGGACATAGACAAACCAGCGGCCGATCAGGGTCCAATTGGCCGGCGGCAGGCCGAAAACCAGCTTGAGAATGATGGCCCAGACATCCATCGCCGCCGTTGCAACGCAGCCCATGATCAGTGAGTGCAAAATCAAATCAGACATTATCAAAGGCCTTGTTATCGTGATTGGAACTATCATGTCCGCCCCGGCACCGATCAGCTCAAGGGGGCATTCTGCGAGTTTTCAGACTATGACATCCTGATGGTTGTTCAAGCAAAAAGCATCCAGGCCGTCCCGTGAACCGAAATGACGGTACCGATGGACTAAAATATTCGTATTTTTGAACGATTGTCCGTTATAATGATCACAGTAGCGTTGAGGTGCGTGGGATATGGGACAGATGCGGTTTTGGACAGTGAAAGCTTTGGCAGCGGTGGCCCTTCTGGTCTGTGCCATGGTGCCCCATTCGGCGTCGGCACAGGTGGCGAAGGACCAGTTCGACCGTACCGCGCTGTTTCGCAACCTGATGGAGGCCTCCTATTGCATCGGCACCATTGATCGCAAGCTGGAGCAGACCAATGTCTGCAACAATCTGCAAAAGTTCCAGGAAGGCGAAGTGCGCGATCACTGGGATCGCTTTTGCAAGGACAATGCCGCCCTTAAAGACCGCTATCTGCGCTTTTTGAAAAACAACGATTTCCGGATGCGCTATTCCTCGGCCAGTTCGTCGGTGTCCCAGCAGGAAGGCCGCGATGCGGCCGATGCCTGTACTTTTGCGAAAATACGCAAAGTGTGCCCGACCTATGAAGGCGAATGCGTCAACAAAATCCCGACCTGCGCCCGTCTGAACGCCTGCGAAACCCCGCGCGCGCCTTTCTGATCCCGGATGTGACGCCATCATAAAAAAACGGGGCCTGTTTGGCCCCGTTGTCGTTAATCCATTGTCGCGCGGCCGATATCAGACCGGATCTGGACGGAATGACTTCACATTGCCGCCGCTGCGGGGATAGTCGCCATCGTCCTGATCAGAGCCGTAAGCGGAGCCGTCGTCCATGTAGCGGGCGCGCAGGGTGGACAGTTCAAGCTGCAAGCGGGTGCGTTCCTTGCGGACCGATTCCAGACGACCTTCGGCCAGACCGCGTTCGGATTTCTCGCGTTCCAGTTCTGTGATCAATTCGGCAATGCGCTTGGACTGGGCTTCCATCGACAGGCGGTTCTTGTGCTCGGACCGGCTGAGCTGTTCGGCCAGTTGGGACATCTTGTCTTCGTTCTGGGCAATAATGGCATCCTTGGCCTTCATGGCCTTTTCCAGCATGCCGGTGCGGTCCTTGAGAGCGGAACGGGCCTGTTCGAGATTCTTGATCTCGTTCTGCATCGAGTCCTGGTCGAGGGCCATCTTCTCGGCCGATTTTTCGAGACGGCGGATGGTGCCCTTGAGTTCGACCTGGCCACGCTCGGCGGCACGGAAGGCTTCGGAACGGGCATTGACCTCGTTGCGGGCGTCCGAGAGAAGCTTTTCAAGCATTTCATTACGCTTGAGCAGGGCTTCGACACGGCCTTCATAAGTACGCTTCTCGGCTGCAGCCGTGGTGGACACTTCATCATATTGGGCCAGGAGGCGCGTGCGCTCGTTCTCGGCATCGGCCATCGCCTGCTTCAGACCCGTAATCTGGTTCATACGGTTGAGCATTTCGGTCTCGGCATGGGCGAGACGCTGCGACAGGTTGTTGAGTTCGATCGACGAATTGGTGAACAGCTGTTCCAGATTGCCCAGTTCTTCGCGCAGGCTGGAATTCTTTTCATTGAGCAGACGGTTGTCGGCGGTCAGCTGATTGATCTGCTGCTCGGCAAACATTTCGCGGTCACGGATGGCCACGTTTTCGGTCTGCAGAATGTCGATTTCGTCATTCTTCTCGTCGACCTGCTTTTCCAGCTCGTTGAGACGCTGGGTCTGCTTGGAGGTATGGGCCTTGAGAAGCGAGATTTCTTCCTGATTGCCGCGGATCATCACTTCGCGGTTGGACAATTCCTCGCCCAGACCCGACAGGTCGATTTCCAGAGCGGAAATGCGGATGCGCAGCTGGGTTTCCTGCTCGCGCGATTGGGTCAGCGATTGGGTTGTCTGCTCGATGATCGAGCGCAAGGCGAGGTTTTCGGCGCGGTGTTCGCGGTGGTCGGCAAAAATATCATCGAGCGAGCCGCGGGCTTTTCCGACGAAGTCGCGCACGTTCTCGAATTGCGACAGGACATCGTCAAGGCGCTGGAACTGGTTGATGATGTTCTGGTGCGAATTGCCGAGCTCGGAGGCTTCACGGGACTGCTGTTCCACCACGGTGTCGGGCAGAATAACCTGATCGCGCGGGTTGCCGGTGTCCGGCAAACGCACGGTCTTGCGGAAATCAAGCCAGTTGATTAGCCCAGCCATCAGCTCACTCCGTAACAGAACCACTGCACAACATTCGCTCGACACAAACGTGTACAATACGATTGCCAAACCAAGGCTGCCTTTTTCACGCCGCCGGCCAATTGGCAGCAGACAGGATGGCGGCAGACTCAAATTTCGATTTTTTACTATAACTCTTTTCAACTAAAAAACAAAGGTTGAGAAACAGAAATGAAGTGCTTTTAAGGTGCTAGCCACTCAAATAATTCCGGAATGAACCGGCATTTTGGACTGGGTATGTGACAGTTCACACTTTCTGATGATAGTAATCTATCGCTGCAACCAAAACGGGTTAGGCTTGTGGTGATGTGGTCAATGGATGGGCCCCAATGCCGAATCGGCCGTGACCGGCTGGTGGCACGGGCTTGAGATGGATGGATCCAAGATGAGAAACTCCATGAAACTGTCTTTTTTGAAAAGATCGGCGCGTTTATCTGCGATTTCAGGGCTTCTTATTCTGCTTTTTGGCGGTTTTTCAACAGCAGGGATGGCTGCCCAGGGCGATGAAAACGATCCGCTGGTCAAATTGGTCGAGCGCCAGCTCGATTCGATCGTGCGGGGCACCAGCGAGCAGATCGGCGTGCCGTTGCGGGACGGCGCGGTGATCCGCGCCGTGCGACGCAACCAGCGGGCCATCGAAATCGACATCAAACTGCCGATCGGCCGCAATGACAGCGTGATCGAACCGAGCTTCCATGAGCGACGCCAGAAGCTGCAATCCGAATTGTGCGCGGGCGAGACGCTGAAGCTGATCCTGTATGGCGTGTCATGGGTTTACGGCTATAGCGATAAGAATGGACGTTTCATGCAGAAAATCATCATCGATCGCTGCAATTAAGCGGATTTTGGTGTTCCAAGGCGGGTAGCAAGCCGAATGGCCACCACTTTACGCTCTTCCTCATAGCCATCACCTCGCTCCGTGGCGGAAGCGATGGTCCAGATCCATTCCTCCTCCCCTTGGACGAGTGGAAAACCGAACAGAAGATCCTGCCAGGACCCGGTGATGGTGGCGCCGCTCTCATCGGGGCCGCGCAAACGTGCCACCTGATCCGTGATCAGGATCGCGTGGCGGGCCTGGACCAGCAGATCCAGATGCCCTTTGATAATGGTGCGGGACAGTTGGTCGATCTCGGTTTCGCTACAACCCGATCGGGTCCATAAATCATGCGCGCCGATCGGCAGTTGCGAGAGGATATTGACCGAGACCACACAATCGGCCGACAATATCCGCTGCTTCAGTGGCTCGTCGACCGGATGGATTGCTCTACCGCCTGCCAAGGCGCTGGCGAGTGACCCGCTGATATCGGCCTCGATCAACTCGATGCGCCCACCGGCCCGAAAGGCTTTCCAACGCACTTCGAGCGGATGCACGATATCGACCAGCACGACATGATCGGCATGGTCGAGCAGGGCCTGCAGATCGACATCGTTCAGATGGCCGCTGCCCAGCACAATCACCTGTTGCGGGCGCGGTGAAATGGCCGCGACTTGGGCTGTTATGTAGGCGCGCGTGGCCTGCAGATGCGGTTGCCACAAGCGGCGGCAACGGGCCGCCCTGTGCCGGATCGCGATCTGTCCGGCCAGCAGGCCCGATTGTCGCGCAAGGCTTGAAGCCGGTGTTGCCAGCCATTCGAGAGCCTCAGCAATCATAAGCAAGACCTCTTACGCACGAAAACAATGACATGCCCGCAAGGAGCCACGAGGACCACCCGTCAGGATTGTGGCGGCTTACTCGGACTTCGGGCTTCTGGGCGTTCTAGGCTTGCTCAGAATGATAGCGCTGCCGTTTTCTTCCAGCCGCTTGGCTTCTGTATAGGGCACGATGGTGATGACCTGGTCGGGCAGGGGCAGGCCGCGGATCACGCTTGGCCGCAGCAGCTTGATATTGACCCATTCCTTGGTGCTGGGGGTCGCACTGACCTCGCGCTCTTTCGGCGGCAAGGCTGCTTCGATGGCCGCAGTCTCGGGTTGCTCGATGATCTGTGCCCCCGGATTCATCTCGCTTGCGGCACTGTCAGGTGCGGCTACAATCTCGGGTGTTGCCTCGGCCGCGGTAGGCTCCGCAGCCGGCGAGGGAGACAGCATAGAGCGCAATGTGGCCAGAGCACTGGCTTTTCTGGAACGCTTCGGCTTCGGCTCGGGCGGTTTTTCGGCTTCGACCGGAACGGGAGCGGGTGCGAGCGCTTCCGGTACAGGCTCGATTTGAACAGGTTCGACTTCCACAGGTTCAACTTGAGCAGCTTCAATTTGAGCAGGCTGAATTTGCTCAGTCTCTAGTGGCAAAGGCTCATCTATCGCAGGCTCCGCAACCGCTGGCACGGGGCTTTCTAAAGGCGGGACCGAGAGTCCCTCTGCCTCAACCATTTCGGGTTGAACGGGCTCCGCTTCGATGACCTCAACGGCAATCGCTTCAGCTTCAACGACCTCAGCTGCAACCTGAACAGTTTCGACAGGCTCAAGGTGGGTCGTCTCTTCCTCGATCACCGCAATTGTCAGTGGCCTGAAACCGGACGCATCGGCTTCTCCGGCGGCTTTGACTGCGGTGACTGTTTCTGCCTCGACCACCTCCGCATCAATTGTCAGGGCGGCTGGCGCTGGATTTTCAAGGTGCCCGTCATGGATATGCAGGGTGTCTTCCTCGATGATCTCGGGAATGTCGGGATGCTCATTGGCCCCATGGTCTTCGATAACCAGTGTGGCGGCGGCTTCCGAATGGGCTTCGGCCCTGTCAGCCGGATGGGGCATTGGCGGAAGAGCCATCGGGGCAACGGCCTTGATCTTCGCCATATGTTCGGCCAATTCCTCGTCAAGGTCTTGTGCTTGAACGGGCTTAACAGGGGGGCTGTCTTGTGGATCGCTTTCACCGATCTCGATGCTGAAAGCTTGTTCTTCCTGCGGCGCGATGGCGACCTGTTCCGGCGCGGGATCTGACGGAAACGCCATCGGTGGCAGGGCCATCGGCGCAACCGCTTTGATCCTGGCCATCTGTTCGGCCAATTCCTCGTCGGGAGAGAGGGCTTGTGCGGACACGACGGGGGCAGTTTGCGGCTCTTCCCCGCTCAATTCGATACTGAAGTCAGGCTCGGATTCAACCGCAATTGCGACCTGCTCTTGAACGGGCTCGTTCGGGAATGCCATCGGCGGCAGGGCCATTGGCGTGACTGCTTTGATCTTGGCCATTTGCTCGGCCAATTCCTGCTCGGCAGCATTCGGTGCTTGCGGCGGGGCGGCTTTGGCCGCTGTTTCGCCTCCCGGATGGTTATCTGCGAGCCGGCTTGCCGCAAGATGGGCTGCGGCGGCATGCGGAGCAGAAGCCTGGGCGGGTGGAGGAGAAGCAGGAGCCGGGGCTGCGCGCGGGATGGAGGACGGGCTGAAATCGTCCATATCATCCATGTCATTGATGTCGAGACCACCCAGGTCGATCTTGAAATTGGCCGCAGCGACCAATTCTTCCTGCATGGTCATGACGGCCCCGAGAGCACGCGGCTTTTGTTCTTCTTCCTTGCCTGAATAACGTGAAACCGAGAGGTTCTCGCCCAGATTATCTCCGGCGGGTGTTGTTTGGGCGATTTTGAAGTAGTCCTGCCACATTTTTTGCAACCGGATCCGGTCGCTCAAGATCGCGGGTTGGTGTCTGCGGTCCTCGGCAATCGAGGCGCAGGCCAGTTTGAGACGATGCAGGATATCCTGCCTGCGTTCGGCCGTCAGGCTGGCAAAATCGACCTTCTCGAGTTCATTGATCAGCGGATTGGAGATATAGGGTGCCTCCTGCTTGGGGCGCTCCCATTTTGGCATGCTGAACTTAAACGCAAACTTCATCCGCCGCTCCCGCGATGCGCCAGGCACATCAACTTAAAACCCGTATCAATCCAACACCTGTATCCGACAACGCCGGTCAGACTTCAGCAGTCATCGCCGCCATTCGCATTCTAACAAAATACATTGTCAATTGCGCTAAAGAAAGAGCCGCTTTGAACCGTTATTAGCACGGTCGTGTGGACATGGGGCAAATGCGCTTGATTGGCGCGTGGATAGGCCGGTGCTTCGTGTTTTGAGCGGCAAAAATTTTGGGTTTCCGCTTGATGTGGTAGGCCTGTTGAATTGTCGAAGCGTTTTTTGTTGATTGAGGGGGAAGCGATGAGCGAACATCACCACATGGAGGCTGTGTCGGCTTCATCCGACACACCGGTGACTTTCCGCCGGAAAGTCTATCGACTGATGTTCGAGGCGCACGATTCCCCGCCAGAAGAAAAGCTGATCGACAGGTTCATTGTCGGCCTGATCATTCTCAGCGTATGCGCCATCGGTGTGGAACATATTGACGCGCTGCACGAGCGATATCACAGCGAATTGGCAACCTTTGATAAGTTTTCGGTGTATTTTTTCACATTCGAATATCTTGTTCGTCTCTATTGCATCCCAGAGTCGGAAGCCTATCAGAACTTCAAGATGAAACGTCTTCGCTATGCCGTGACACCCATGGCACTGGTCGACTTTTTTGTGATTGTTCCGTTCTACCTGACCTTCCTGATCGAAATCGATCTGCGCTTCCTGCGTTTGCTTCGTTTGCTGCGGGTGCTCAAGCTTGTTCGCTTTATCGTGCCGAAAATCCACGAATTCCGTGAACTCAATAAAAACCGCACCTTCAAGCAGAAAGTCTATTCGGTTCTGAATGAGGACGAATATTCCGGCGATATTCATGGCATCGTAGATACGGCACTGGTAATTTTGATTGCTGCGTCGGTGATCGCGGTGGTTCTTGAATCGGTGCAGCCGGTTCATGAATTGCTCGAACGGGAATTCCATCTGTTCGATATGTTCTCGGTCTTTGTGTTCAGTTTGGAATATGTTTTCCGTATCTATTCCATCACTGAAAATCCAGAATACAAAGAGCGGATAGCGGGGCGGGTGCGATATGGCACAACCATCCTAGCTCTTATTGACCTGATGTCGATCCTGCCCTTCTATCTGACCTTCTTCATCACGATGGATTTACGCTTCTTGCGTGTGATGCGTCTGTTGCGGATTTTGAAGCTGACCCGTTATTCCACTGCCATGCAGACGCTGATCTCTGTGGTGCGCGATGAATTGCCGGTGCTGTCGGCAGCTTTGTTCGTGTCGTTGCTGATCTCGCTGTTTGCTTCGAGCGCGATCTATATCCTCGAGCACGAAGCCCAGCCGGACAAGTTCAACTCGATTCCGGAAGCGATGTATTGGTCGATCATCACTCTGACCTCGGTCGGTTACGGGGATTATTATCCGGTGACACCGTTGGGGCAGTTCTTTGCCTCTGCGGCAGCGATTATCGGTGTTGTGCTGGTCGCTTTGCCAACAGGTATGCTCGCTTCCGGCTTCTCGGAAAAGATCCGCCAGCAAAAGGATGAGCTCAATAAAATGGCCGAAGAGGCCGCGGCCGATGGTGTGATTACCGAGGCCGAGCACCGTATGATGGCTAGGCGTGCCCATCGCATGGGGATTGCCGATCATGTCGAGCTTGAGATTGAGCACCATGCCATAGAGGAGGCCCAGGCGCGTATGGCCGAACTGGCCGCTGCTCCACCACCACCTCCGCCACTGAAGCCCGAGATCAAGACCATGCTGGTCCAGCTGGAAACCTTCACAACCGAAGAAAAGACCCAGCTCTTGAGCCATCTGGCTGACAGCCTGTCACGCGATGCCCACAAGCTGGCTGCCGCTTCGACGGTCAAAGCCTGATTAGCGGCCGGACCAATCGATTTAGGGGCGCAAAACCTGCGCCCCTAAAAAAACATGATCCGGGATTTTAATATTGGGATCTGCCTGGGGGCTGGATCCTCCAATCGGAAATCTTTCATTCTCTGGTTTGAAAGGGCATGGCAATGAGTGACGCGGATTACAGACATCAACTGCCAGCCCTTATCTCGTCGGGAGGCCTTCCGGCTGTCCGTCATGACGACCGCGTCTATCAAGGGGCTCCCCAGACAGAAAAGTCTGCGGCGCCGTCGCCAGTCAACGAGAATATCAGCAGTGATCCGCCCATCGAATTCGTGATCGATGCCCATAATGTGCGCGAGCGGATTGTCGATTATCTTGGTGCTGTGCTTGCACGCTGCTGGATCGATCCGACACTGATGGGGAAGCTGGATGAAAATCCGCACCGCGCCTTGCGCCAGATCGGTATTCTTCTGCCCGAGGAGATCGATCTGAAAGTCGACCGTCCGCATCGTGACCGTCCCAGACTGGTGATCTATGAATGCAATGCCGAGCGCACCTTCCGCCGCCGCATCTGCTATTTGCAGCTGATCATGATGGCAGGGAAATAAGCCATCCTCACCAGCCCTGTGCGCACAACAAAAAACACGCCACTTTCACCCGTGGCGGGTTTTTGTCTGTGAGCAAACGGAAGGTTATTGCTTCTCGCCGTTCTGGAATTTCAGCGTCACACTGATGCGCCGGTTGCGGGCATCATAGGGATCGGCGGCATTGAACGGTTCCTTGTCCGCCACGCCTTCGATCCGCGAGAAGCGATCGGGGGGCACGCCCTGCTTTTCGAGCAGGAGACGGGTGGATTCGGCACGTTCTGCCGACAGGATCCAGTTGTTGCGCTGGTCGGGATTGGCAAAGCCGAAACTGTCGGTATGGCCTCGCACATTGACCTTGTTGGGCATTTCCGAGACGGTTTTGGCCACCGCCTCGATCAGCGCCTGGGCGCGGGGCTGCAGACGGTTGGTGCCGAGCGAGAACATGGCGAAATCGGCCTTGTCGATGATCTCGATGCGTAAACCATCCTTGTCCTGCACGAACTGGACCTGGTCTTTCAGGCCTGCGAGTGTCTTGTCCTGCGCAATGCGGCGCATCAGTTCCTGCTGGACGTCCTTGAAGTTCTTGTTGTCCTGGGCATCGGCGAGCGCTTTTTTCTGCTCTTCGGTCAGCTCGGGGCCACCGCCTTTGCCATCGCCCTGGCTGGAACCGCCCTGACCCTGGCCACCGCCCTTGTCTCCGGCTCCGACATTGCCAGCACCTTTGGCGCCTTCTCCGGCATTGCCTGCGCCCTTGTCGCCTTCACCCGCATTACCGGCCCCTTTGGTGCCGGCACCGGCATTGCCCTGGCCAGCGCCATCCTTGTCGGCTTCGCCGCCGGTCTTGTCGCCTTTGCCCTTGCCGCCGGTCTGGGTGCCTTCCGAGGCGCCGCCGCTGTTGTTGCCCGGATTTTCGGATTGCGGGCTGGGGTCGGTTTCAGACCCCTTGTCACGGTCCTTTCCGCCTTCTGTATCCTGCGGAGTAGCCATATCGAGCAGGCTGTTCTGGAAGGCGGAGGAGGGCATCCCTTCGGGATCCAGAATGGAGCGGCCACCCAGAATGCCATTCGACCCGGCCAGCTGGCCCATCTGGATCCGGCTTTTGGGTGTCGGCTTGAAATAGTCGGCAACGGATTTGCGTTGCGCTTCGCTGGTGGCACCCAACAGCCACATCAGCAGAAAGAACGCCATCATCGCGGTCATCATGTCGGCGAGCGCAATTTTCCACGCACCACCATGGGCGCCACCGTGGCCGCCCTGGACCTTTTTGATGATAATCGACGCCGCGGGGGCTTCCGCAGCGCCTTTCTCAGGTTTTTTAGCGGCTTCGGCCATTTTTACTTGCCTCTGAGCCCGTCAAACACTTCGCCGAAGGAGGGCTTGTTGTGATGGCCGATGCCTGCACGGGCTGCCTCGATCACGAGAGGCTGCGGATGGCCGTGGAGCGTGGCCACAATCAACTGGCGGACGACCTGATAGATTTCGGCTTCTTCTTCCAGCACCTGCTTCAGACGGAAGCCGATCGGTTCGATCACGCCATAGGCCAGCAACACGCCCATGAATGTTCCGACGAGCGCGCTGCCGATCAGACCACCAAGGACCGGAGGCGGCTGGTCGATCGCGCCCATGGTTTTCACCACGCCCAACACGCAGGCCACGATGCCGAGTGCCGGGCAGGCGCCGGCCATCGCGCCCAGCGCTTCAACCGGGCGCATGGCTTCATGGTGATGATGCTTGATCGCGACGTCGAGCACGTCATCGACCGCATAGGCATTGAGACCGCCCGACGAGACAACCATCAGTCGGATGGTGTCGGTGATCATGTCGATCAGCACGTGGTCTTTGAGCAATTTTGGATATTCGCCGAAAATCGCCGAGGAGTGGGCGTCTTCCACATGGGCTTCGAGAGCCACCGGACCGTCGACACGGAGGATTTTCAACAGGCGCGAGACCAGAAAGATCACGTCCAGGTAGTCCTGCTTGTGGTATTTGGGGCCGCCGAACACTTTGCCGAAGCCGCCAGCCACGCCCTTGATGGTATCCATCCCGTTGGCGACCAGCATAGCGCCGACAGCCGCGCCGCCGATCGACGCCAATTCTGAAGGGGCTGCGTGAATAATAGGTGTCAAATCGCCACCGTGGGCGACGAACACGCCGAACACAGCACCCATCACAACAACCAGACCAACAATGCTCAGCATCGCATCCTCTTATACCACAGGACAAACAGACCGAAATCTGGATATCGCTTCAATCAACTGCCGTCGGACCCTGAAGTCCGTTGGATGATCTCGTCTAACAGAACAGCAAATCTCATGTGCGGCCTGACTGACCCTCAAAATTCAGTCAAGCCGCACAGAAAGAGGATGTGTCTTAGAGCTTGTCGGTGACGCGCGAGGCGACTTCGACCTGGGTCTGAAGGGCGCGCGCATTGCCGTTATACAACTGCTGGGCCTTCAGCATCTTGACCAGTTCGTTGGTGATATCGACGTTGGAGGATTCCAGTGCGCCTGACATCACGGTTCCGGTACCAGGCGTGCCGCCGGCCGAGAGGCTGACGTTGCCGCTGTCGCCGCTGGCTGCGAAATCGGTGTTGCCGATCGGCTGCAAGGCGGCAGGGTTCGGGAAGTTGGCAATGGCCAGATAGCCGATGGGGTATGGAACCTGGAACCCTGAATAGCTCGCGCTGATCAGGCCGTTGGAGTCGATCGACACGGATTGGAGGAGGCCGTCAAATGCAGCGTCGCTTGGGTTGGCTGGTGGAGCATCGCCCTGAAAGACCGCGGTCGGCTCCTGGGTGTAATCCGCTACTGGTTTAGCCCCGGTATTATCAATCACCGGACGCATGAAGACAGGAAATTTGATATCCGTCAGGCCGGTTGCAACTGGAGCAGGTGGCACCGCTTTCCATGTCCCATCCGTTGCGTTGAAGGTGATTCCTTCTCTCTCGCCTGATGCGGTGCCTGTCCCTGCCATCTGCACAAGGTTGCCCGATGAGTCAGAAAGAAAGCCATTCTTGTCTACAGAGAACGAGCCTGCGCGGGTGTAAACCTGATTGCCGCCAGCCGACAGGGTGAAATAGCCGGAGCCGGAGATGGCCATGTCGGTCACCTTGCCGGTCGAGGACATCGAACCCTGCGACGTATCGCGGCTGATCAGCGATACGACTGCACCCTGACCGACAGCGGTCTTGGGGCTGGCTGAGGGATCGTTCGGAAACACGTCGGCAAAGGAAGTGACGGAGCGCTTGAAACCGTCGGTCCCGGCGTTGGCGATGTTGTTGCCAATCACGTCGAGGTCCTTTTGGGCGACCTTCATACCCGACATGGTAACTGAGAGAGACATGGCTTACCCCATTGGTAGAGTTATTCGATGACCTACCTCAGCAAG
>CANFLM010000022.1 GCA_947447895.1 Hyphomicrobiales bacterium | reverse complement strand
GATGGCAGCAGCTTTGAAGCCCTGTGTGACAAAATAGAAGAGTTTCAGGCGAAAGGCATTACCCATATCCGCTGTCAGGCGGGCGGCTATGGCGGCGGCGGTTATGGCCCTGCGCCATCAGACAGCCCCGAAGGAGCACCCGATGGGATCTATCTCGATCCGCGCGGCTATATGCGCGCCACGATTGCGATGTTCGAGAACATCAGGGACAGGTTCGGCTTTGAGGTCGAATTGATCCATGATGTCCACGAGCGCCTGCATCCGGTTGATGCGATCAAGCTGGCAAAGGCGCTGGAGCCGTTCGATCTGTTCTTTCTGGAAGATGCGATCCCGCTGGAGCAAGGCGAGTGGCTGCGCGATTTGCGCGCCAAGACCACGATCCCGCTGGCGCAGGGCGAATTGTTCAATCACCCGCTGGAATGGCGGCAGTTGATTGCCGAGCGTCTGATCGATTTCATCCGCGTGCATGTCAGCCAGATCGGCGGCATCACACCCGCGCGCAAGTTGCAGATTTTTGCCGAACAATATGGCGTGCGCACGGCGTGGCACGGACCGGGCGATATGTCGCCTTTGGCGCATGCCGCCAATATCCATCTCGATCTGTCGGCCCGCAATTTCGGCGTGCAGGAATGGTCGGGCACCGAGCCGCCCAATGTGGTGATCCAGGACATCAAGGGCCCGCAAAACGCGCTACTGGATGTGTTCCCCGGCCTGCCGGAATTCAGAAAGGGCTTTGTCTATCCCAATGACAGACCGGGGCTGGGTGTCGATCTCGATGAAAAGCTCGCCGCCAAATTTCCTTGCGAACACGGCATCACGACATGGACGCAAACCCGTATGCGTGACGGCAGTCTGCACACGCCTTAACGGGGTCGATGGTTTGCACTGTTCGCCCGCTCAGGCTTTGCCATTGTCGCGAACAGTAAATTAGCATTCACTGGACAAGGCTGGACCGGACAAGACTGGACCGGACAAGACTGGACCGGACAAGACTGGACCGGACAAGACTGGACTTGGAGCAGGAGTTGGGACATGGCAGGCACGCGCGGCGGCATCGACAGCGGATCTTGGCAGGGCCATAGCCTGATTGAAGGGAACGCAGCAGGGAAGGTCTTGTTTTCCGATGTGGGCCTGAGCTTTTGGGGCGGGGTCGATCCGCTCACAGGCATTGTCATCGACCACCACCACCCGTTATTCGGGCAGTGCATCAGCGGCACCTTGCTGGCCATCCCCGGCGGCCGCGGCTCCTGCACCGGCAGTTGCGTGATGCTGGAACTGGTTCTCAACGGGGTTGCGCCCGCCGCACTGATCTTTGAGCAAGACGAGACCATCCTGCCACTGGGCGTGATCATTGCCGAAGAAATCTACGGTCGTTCCTTGCCGGTGCTGCGGCTTGAAAAACAGCGTTTTGTCGCTCTGGCCCATGTGCAGCAGGCCCGCCTGTCGGAGGGACGTCTCACCGTGAACCCGCCGGAGGGGAACGGGGCAGAAATGCTGGTTGCCAGCGTACCCCCGCTGACAACCCAGCCGATCGCCCTCAGCGAAACCGACCAAACCATTCTGCGGGGCGACCATGGCGAAGGCGCCAAACTGGCGATGGGCATCGTGGTCCGCATGGCAGAGCTGATGGGGGCAGAGCGGCTGATCGATGTCACCAAGGCCCATATCGATGGCTGTATCTATATCGGGCCGGGCGGGCTGGATTTTGCCCAGCGGCTCTGTGATATGGGCGCACGGGTGGCTGTCCCGACCACGCTCAATGCCATTTCGATCGACCGTCGGCACTGGCGCGCACAAGGGATCGCGGCCGGACTGGGCGAACCGGCCGAACGTCTGGCCGCCGCCTATACGGGGATGGGGGCAGCCCCATCCTTTACCTGCGCACCCTATCTGCTCCAGAGCCCGCCTTGTTACGGCGAAGCCATTGTCTGGGGAGAATCCAATGCCGTTGTCTATGCCAATTCGGCGATCGGGGCGCGGACCCTGAAATATCCCGACTATCTGGATATCTGCGTGGCCATCACCGGCCGCGCTCCGCTGACAGGCTGCTATCTGGACGCGATGCGCACACCGGAACTGGTGATCGATGTCATGCCGCTGCAGGAGATCGACGATTCATTCTATCCGCTGCTGGGACACCATATCGGCATGATGGCGCCGAGCGTGATCCCCCTGATCAGGGGGCTGGAACACCTCACCCCTGACAAGGACGATCTGAAAGCCTTCGGAGCCGCCTTTGCCACTACATCCGCCGCGCCGATGTTCCACATCGCGGGCCTCACACCCGAAGCCGGGCAGCATCATGCGCATGCCGACCATTTGCCAAGGCAAACAGTGACCGCCGGGGATTTACGCCACAGCTGGCACGAGCTCAACACGGCGACGTCTGGCGGCATTGATCTGATCGCCATCGGCAATCCGCATGCCTCCTGCGAGGAGCTTGGCAAGATCGCGCAGCTGTTCACCGGCCACAACCGGTCCTGTGCCGTTCCCGTGGTGATTACCTGCGGGCGCGACGAATACCGGAAAGCCGAAACAGCCGGTTCGGTCGGCACGCTTGCAAGCTTCGGCGTCCAATTCGTCAACGACACCTGCTGGTGTATGCTGACCGAACCGGTGATCCCGCCTGATGCCCGGGTCATCATGACCAATTCGGGCAAATATGCGCATTATGCCCCCGGCCTTGTCGGGCGCAGCATGCGGTTTGGCAGCCTTGAGGATTGCATCAAAGCGGCTTGCGGCATGGCGATCGAACACTCAGCCCCGCACTGGCTTGCCTCCTGAAATTACGCTCCCGCATCGGTTTTTTCTGCATGAGAATTTGTCTGGCGGAGTAAAAATTTATCTGGTTTACTTCTGTCCATCATGACAAGCGGGCCGCTTGCAAAGGCTCACAATCCGCACAAGGACGCGAGGGGAAACGATGGCGGTTTATCAATGCTCCATCAACGGCCAGATCCGGCCAATTGAGGCGGCTGACCCCGATCAGCCTTTGCTCTATGCCCTGCGCAATGACCTGTCGCTGACCGGCGCAAAATTCGGTTGCGGACTGGGCCAATGCGGCTCCTGCAGCGTGCTGGTGGATGGCGAGGCGGTCCGGTCCTGCCAGCTCAGTGTCAGCCAGGCCGTCGGCAAAACCATCACGACACTCGAAGGACTGGGCACGATCGACAATCCCCATCCCGTGCAGGCCGCCTTTATCACCGAACAAGCCGCACAATGCGGCTACTGCGCCAATGGCATGGTGATCAATGCCGCAGCCCTGCTGGCCCGCAACCACAAACCAAGCCTTGACGAGGTCAAGCAGGCCTTGGCCAACAATCTGTGCCGGTGCGGCACCCATGACCGGATACTCCGCGCTGTCATGCGCGCCAGCGGACAGGTGATGCCATGACCGATACCAATCTGCCACATCTTAACCGCCGTGATCTGTTGCGCGCCGGCAGCGCCCTGATCGTTGCCTTTGCCAGCGGCGCCTCTCAGGCGCAGCAACGCAATACACCGCAGCTCAAAGCGGGCAAGACGCTCAAAACCGACGAGGTCGACGGCTTTATAGCGCTGGCTCCTGACGGCACGGCCACGATCTATTGCGGCAAGGTCGATCTCGGCACCGGCTTGCGCATTGCCATTCCGCAAATGGCGGCCGAGGAACTTGGCCTTCCGCTGAAAGACATCACCCTGATCGAGGGCGACACCGCCTTGACGCCCGATCAGGGGCCGACCGCAGGCAGTTCGGGCATCATGCGCGGCGGGGTCCAGATCCGTCAGGCGGCGGCGACAGCACGCGAGGCACTGATCGGCATGGCGGCGCAGCAATGGGGAAAGCCCCGCGCCGAGCTGACGGTTGCCGACGGTTATGTGATCGCCAGCGGAACACAGGACCGTCTTGCTTTTTCTGCTTTGCTCAACGGCAAACCGTTTGCCTTGAAAATCGACGAGAAAGCCCCGCTGAAAAATCCGGTTGACTACAGTCTGGTCGGCAAACCTTTGCCGCGTCCCGATATTGCCGCCAAGGTCACCGGACAGCACCCCTATATGCATGATGTCACAGTCGACGGGATGCTGCATGCGCGGGTGATCAGGCCGCAAGCGGTCGGCGCCAGCATTACGGCCATCGATGAGAGTCCGATCAAAGCCCTGCCCGATGTCACAATCGTCAGGATCAAGAATTTTCTGGCCGTTGTCTCGCGCAATGAATGGACCGCCATTCGCGCGGCCAAAGAATTGAAAGTGACCTGGACGAATCCGGCCGGTCTGGTCGGCCATGACAAGGTCAAAGGCTGGATGGTGGCGGCTGCCGGTGATCCCGCACAGTCGGCCGGCAAAGAGGTCCTGACCCAGAAAGGCGACAGTGCCAAAACCCTGACCGAGAGCAAGCAGGTGTTGTCGGCCAGCTATTACTGGCCCTTGCAGAGTCATGCCTCGATGGGACCATCCTGCGGGATTGCAGATGTACGCCCCGATGGCGTGACGATCTGGAGTGCGTCGCAGGCCACCCATCGCCTGCGCGGCATCTGCGCGCGGATCCTGGAGCGTCCTCTGGATCAGGTCCGCGTCATCTATCGGGACGGTTCGGGTTGCTACGGCACCAATGGACATGATGATGTCTGCGCCGATGCGGCGCTGATATCCAAAGCGCTCGGGAAACCGGTCCGCGTGCAATGGTCGCGCGAGGATGAACTGGGCTGGGATCCGAAAGGACCGCCGCAACTGCTCGCCATGCGCGGGGCTGTCAATGGCGAAGGCAAGCTTTCTGCCTGGGAAACCGAGATGTGGCTGCCCAAAGCCACCGCAAGCCTGCCGAATATTCCGATGTTGGGGCCCGAAGCCGCCGGCATCAACCAGCCGCAAGGGCTGTCGACCGGTTTGATCTCCCAGAATGCCTACCCGCCTTATGCGCATCCGCATCTGTCGGTCAAGGTGAACTGGTTGAAGGATTCCCCGCTCAGGCCTTCCAATATCAGGGCACCGGGCAAGATCGCCAATTCTTTTGCTGTCGAAAGCTTTATCGATGAACTGGCCGCCAGTGCCAAGCGTGATGCTCTCGAATTCCGTCTCGAGGGGCTGACCGACCCGCGCGGACTGGCGGTCTGCCGGAAGGTCGCGGAATTGATGGCATGGCAGACGCGTCCCTCGCCTGCCAAATCCGGCTCGCTCGGGCGCGGCTTTTCCTATGTCCATTACAAGTTCAACGAAACCTATGTGGCGATCGGCATGGAAGTCGAAATCAAACGCCGTACGGGAGCCATCGTCGTCAAACGCATTGTCTGCGCCCATGATTGCGGACTGATCATCAATCCCGATGCCACGCGCCAACAGGTTGAAGGCAACATCCTGCAAACCCTCAGCCGGACCCTGTTCGAGGAAACGCAATTCGATCACGCCAAAGTCACCAGTGTGGACTGGCAGAGCTATCCTTTGCTGACTTTTCCGGATGTGCCGGAACTGGTGATCGCTCTGCTCGACCAACCGCACCTGCCGCCTCTGGGGGCTGGCGAGGCGGCATGCGCGGCTGTGCCTGCCGCTTTGGCCAATGCCGTTTATGATGCCTGCGGAGCCCGTTTGCGCAATGTGCCGTTCACGCCGGACCGGCTCAAAGTGGCGCTGGCACGCGGCTATGCCTAAACCTCTTGCTGCGGGGCCTGCGCGCGTGCATAGGCGGACTGCTGCCGTTTTTCGGCAAAGAGATTCCACAAGATACCGGACACGATGAAAGCCGAACCGACAAACACATAGGGATCGAGCGGCTCGCCATACAGACCGTATCCGACAAAGGCGATCAACGGGATCCTCAGAAAATCCAGTGGCACGACCACAATCGCATCTCCGGCACGGAAGGCATTGGTGAGGCACAGATGCCCGGTGATGCCGATGATGCAGACACACACCACCGGCAACAGATCCTGCATCCCCAGTTTCTGGTAAAAATCGAAACTTCCGGTCAGATAGACCCCGATCAGCGCCATCGGCAGTTGGGACGCATTCATGATGAACAGGATGCCATAGGTGGTGTCGCTCTTGGTCAGCAGTTTTTGCGTGACAATGGAAATGCTGAAACACAAAGCCGCTGCAAGGATCACCAGCGTGCTCGCCTGAAAGGTTTCAACGCCTGGCCGGATAATCGTCAGCACGCCGGCAAACCCGAGCACCACCGCCAGCACCCGCGAAGCTGTCAGCTTCTCGCCCAGAAACAGGACCGCCAGCAGGCAGACCCAGGCCGGCGCGGTAAATTCCAGAGCGAACACGGTGGCCAGCGGCAACAGGGTCAGCGACAACGCCCAGAGATAGGTCGCCAGAAAATGCACGCCATTGCGCAGCGCATGCAGGCTCAATTTTTCGGACTTGATCTGCCGCCGCAAGGGCGGATGCAGCAGGGCCATCACCGACAGGATCACGACACCGGACAGATTGCGCAAGGCCATGATTTCCATCAGCACCAGATGGTTGGCCAATTGCCGTACCGAGACTGCCATCACGGAGAACGATACCAAAGCGCCCGACATCCACAGGATGACAGGCAAAAGCGTTTGCGGGGTACGGGCGGACGGCATGGGCTTGCCTCAGGCCCGACCAACACAAACGCAAACATGAATGGCTTCGTCACATTCCGGCATCATCCATCCCTGTTGCTGTCCGCTTGGCCCATGCGGGCCTGCATATTTTATCTGGCTATAGTGGCCCACGCGGCCAGACAAAGATAGTCGGCTTGGTCTTGGCAGCTATGCCATAAGCGTTGACAGGCCCGTCTCCCGGCCAAATCGGCATCATGATGCAGTCGGGTTGGAGAGTGTCACTACCCCTGCGGTATCACGACTTTTTCGCGCCCCACGCATTCCATTTGACCATGGTCGGAAACGGGTCCTCGGGCGCGGCCAGCATGGGCGGCAGCAACATCGGGGCCGTGCGCTCCAGCACCTTGCCGGTGACCGCTCCGGCATTCCATGACGAGGTGGCGAGATTATGGGTTTCGGGGATGCCTTGGGGTTCATCGAGGATGACGAAATAGAGATAGCGCGGCTTATCGGCTGGCGTAATGGCCATGAAAGTTGTCAGCATCTTGTCCTTGCGATAGGTGCCGCGGATCACCTTTTCAGCCGTACCGGTTTTTCCCCCGATAAAATAGCCCGGCACGACCGCCCCCTTGGCCGTGCCTTGTTCGGCATTGAGCCGCATGACAAAGCGCAAGGCCTCGCTTGTTTCTGGCCTGACGACAATGGGGGCCTTTTCCTGCGCCTCTTGCGCGCTGCGTTTGAGAAAAGTCGGTTCGATCAAGCGCCCGCCGTTCACCAGTGCACCGACAGCTTTGACACAGGAAAGCGCCGAGACAGAAATGCCGTGCCCGAACGAGATGGTCACAGTCTCGATATCCCCCCAATGTCTTGGCGTGATGGGAGCCTGGGTCTCCGGCAATTCGGTTTGCACCTTGTCGAGTATCCCCATCTTGCGCAGAAAATCCTGCTGGGCCTTGGCGCCTGCCAACAGTGCCATTTTGGCAGAACCGATATTGGAGGAATGCAGGAAAATTTCCGGAATGGTGAGACGGCGGCCGGTGCCGTGATATTCATGGATCGTATGCTTGCCAAAAGTCATCTGGCCTTCTTTGGTATCGAAAGCCGAGTTGATGCTCATCTTGCCCGATTCCAGCGCCATGGCGGTATTGAGCGCCTTGAACGTTGACCCCATCTCGTACACGCCGACCATGGCGCGATTGATATTTTCACCCTTTTGCGCCTCGCCCGTGACATTGGGATCGAAATCAGGATAGGAGGCCAGGGCAATGACCTCGCCGGTGGTCACATCATAGACAATGCCGGACCCTGCAATGGCCTTGAATTTGGCAATGCCCTTGACCAGTTCGTCGCGCAAGGCGTGCTGGACCCGCATATCGATCGACAGTTGGAAGGGGGTCAGGTTTTCGGCCGTCACCGCCAGACCGAACTGCTCGACATCCCTGATGCCGGTGCTGTCGATATATTTCTCGAAGCCGGCCGTGCCGCGATTGTCGATATCGGTGCTGCCGAGAATATGGGCGGCCAAGGTGCCGTTGGGATAGAAGCGACGGTTTTCTTTCTCCAGAACCACCCCTGGCAGACCGAGACGGAACACGCGTTCGCGCTCCTCCTCGTTGATGTTGCGCGCCACCCAGAAAAAATTCCGCCCGCTCTCGAATTCCACCAGCAGCTTCATCTGGTTGGTATGGCCGGGCAAGGCCTGCGCCAGCAGACGCGCGGCCCTGTCCCGTTCGATCAACTTGTTGACCTCGACATAGACAGAATATTTCTTGATGTCGGTGGCCAGCACCTCGCCATTGCGATCCACGATATCCGGTCTGCCCTTGGTCGGCTTGAGCAGCTGGATCCGGACCTTGGCCTCCGATTTGTAGACACCCCAGCCATAAAGCACCAGCTTGCCGGCAATCGTGCCGAAGACAAGCATGAACGCAAGGATCACCCAGGTGAAATGCCGCTTGGTCCGCGCGGGGCTGATTTCATACAGGCTGGGCTTGGGTTCTTGATGCAGTGAAGGAACGTCCACGGTCACTCGTTGGCTTGGAGAAAGACACCGGCATCAATCTAGTGCGAAGTCGGGCGCGGAAGAAACAGATTCCATTTTCGAGATGAATCAATCCTCAACACACGGCACGCAGCGCGGCAAAACGGTTAAAGGCTCCGTGCAGCGCGATTTCTGACGCGAGGGCCGGACGGCCCAGCGCCACAGGCTGAATGAAACAGCCAAAACAGTGTTCATCCGGCGACCGAAACAATCAGCACGCCCAGGGCCAAAATTATTTATGCGCTTTCTTCAAAGCCTGATCGAGATCGGCATAGAGATCCTCGACATCCTCGATCCCTGCCGACAGGCGCAACAAATCCGGCGGGCATGGCGTGCCGGGCCCTTCGATCGAGGCGCGGTGTTCGATCAGGCTCTCGACGCCACCCAAGGATGTCGCACGTTTCCACAACTGGATATTGGCCGCCGTCGCAATGGCCGCAGCTTCACCGCCGCGCGCGCGGATCGACAGCATATGGCCGAAGCCGCCGATCATCTGCCGCTTGGCCAAAGCATGCTGGGAATGGCTCGGCAGGCCGGGATAGAGGACTTCCGCGACATGCTGGTGGTTGGCGAACCGCTGGGCCAGATCAAGCGCGGTTTTGGCCGCGGCGTGGACCCGCAGATCCAGCGTGCGCATGCCGCGCATGAGCAGAAAAGCCTCGAACGGGCCGAGAACGGCGCCGAAATTCTTGCGATTGGAGACAATCCGCTGCCAAAAGGCATCCTGATCCTTGGTGGCCAGTGCCCCCGCGATGACGTCGGAATGGCCATTGAGCGACTTGGTGGCCGCATGCATGACAAGATCGATGCCCAGCGTCAGGGGACGCGTGAACACCGGAGTGGCCACCGTTGAATCGACAGCAATTTTGGCACCCACGGCATGGGTCCAGTCGGCTGCCGCTTCCAGATCGGTCAGGGACCAGAGCGGATTGGAGGGTGTTTCCACCCAGACCAGCTTGGTTTTGCCGGGTTTGAGTGCCCCGCGCAGCGCTTCGATATTGGCCATATCGACAAAGCTGACATCCAGACCCCAGGCAACGGCATCGGTCATCAGCCAGTTGCGCAAGGCCCAATACATCACCGAGGGTGCGACCACATGGTCACCCGGACGCAGGGCCATGAAAACGGCGGTTGCTGCCGCCATGCCGGATGAAAACAGCAGGGCCGCAGAGGCGTCCTCCCACATGGCCAGAACGGATTCGGCCTCGCGGACGGTCTCGTTGTCGGGCCGGCCATAGATAAAACCCGAGGAATAGGCATTATCGGCATCACGGATATAGGTGGTGGAAATATGGATGGGCGGCACCACGGCCTTGGTGCGTGCGTCGATCTTGCCCATGGCCTGCGCCGACAGACTCTTTTTGCTCCAGCGCGATTTTTTCTGCGTCTCGACCATTGTCTGCGATCCCCGTCAATAGGCCAGCCGCACAAGCCGGCACCAGAACATGCTGGTACCGCTTTACACCATTTGGTCCGCACGGGTAAAGGCGAGACGGCGGCTAGCCGCTATGCAGAAGCAATGACGTCTGGTCGATCCTGGCCGCCTAGCAGCTTTTGCGGCTCAGATTGGCGGGTGCGACAATACTGACCTCGCACACGGTCGAGATGGTCAATTCATCGATAGGCAGTGCTTTTTTCATCCGCTTCATGGTTTCAAAAATAAACTGGTCATACCCACCGGGGTTGAGTGCCGCTTTCGTGATGGTCAGCACACCATCGACAAAGGTCAGGTCATAATTGGTTGCAGTCCCCGACACGCTCGTCACATAGGTCCCGATTGCCTGCCCCGAGCCCGATGCCGTGACTCCTGTCAGCACCGCCTTGGTTTCGCCATTGACCAGACCGGTGGCGGTGAAATCGGTGGCCGCCAGGCTTTGGGTCTGGCCGTTGAACAACAGCGTCGGCGAATTCGCTGTCACAGTGACAGCCACTTTGGTGATGCTGCCGATTGCCCCAGAGACAGTGCCGCCGGTGAAGTCATAACCGTAAATGGGCTTGCTGCCCGTCGCGACACTGGTCAGTGCTGTCATGCCACTACTCGGCCACGAGACAACAAGCGAAGTTCCGGCATCGGGGCCGGCATAGGTCGCGCCACTCACTGAATTCGAGACAACATCGCCGTTGATCAGGCCGGTGATCGACACATTCGCGGAGGTAATCGGCGCCGTATCATTGCCGTCATAGGGCTTGGTGACTGTTCCGGTCAGCGACGCGCTGACCGAGGGAGCCAGGCTATAGAACAGCCCGTTGCCCGTGCCCAGCACATTCGCCACCCCGAAGGTCGCATTATATTGTATGAAATCGAAAGCCAAACCGTTCGGCGTATCGCCAATCACCGGATTGGCGTTGAAGGGATCACTATTCGTGCTCCAGACCTGCCAGGTCTGACCGACACCCGTGGCCGACAAGGCTCCTGCACCGACAGTGTTGGTAAATTGCGCTGCCTGGATCAGGATATTGCCGGCCGTACTGGTCATGCCGGCATTCAGCACAACCGCCCCCGCAGTGCTGGCCACGGAGATATCTCCGTTGGTTGTCACAGCCCCGCCGATTGTGACACCGGTCGAGCCAGCCAGATCGAGACCGGCTTGCCCGATCGTGCCGTTCAGGGTCAGCGTGCCTGTGATGGTCGCGCTCATCGTCCCTGCGCCGGTCACATTGGCTGCCAAGGTCGTATTGGCTGACCGGTTGATGATGAACGTGCCGTCATTGGCCAGACTGGCGGCCCCCAGCGTTCCCGTGGTGCCGCCATCGCCGATTTGCAGGGTCGCGCCCGCAGCAACCGTGGCACCGGACACAGACGCATTGGCTCCGGTCAGAATGAGTGCCCCCGCATTCACCCCGACAGTTCCCGACACAGTGTTGTCCGCGGACAGGGTTGTGGTGCCAGAACCGTCCTGGCTGACATTGCCCACACCGGAAATCACCGAAGCCACGGTCAAAGCATCTGAGCGGTTAAAGACGACGGTGCCATCGTTCGCAATCGAGGCCGAAGCCAGCGAGCCCGTGGTGCCGCCATCCCCGATCTGTAAGATTGCCCCCGAGGCAATCGTGGCTGTGGCTGTCGTGCTATTGCTCCCCGTCAGAACGAGCGTTCCCGCTGTCACACCGATCGTGCCTGAATAAGTGTTGTCGCCTGACAATGTGGTGGCGCCGACCCCGATCTGGCTGATATTGCCCGTACCGGAAATCACCGCAGCCACCGTCACGGAATCCCAGCGATTGAAGGTCAAAGTTCCATTATTGACAATCGACGTTGAATTCACCGATCCAAAGCCACCACCATTTCCGATCTGCAAAGTCGCACCAGACGCAATCGTGGCTGTCGCTGTCGTGGAATTATTGCCCTCCAATATCAGCGTGCCCGCCGTGACCCCGATGGTCCCGGAATAGGTGGCGTCGTTCACAAGTGTTGTCGTGCCTGACCCGATCTGGCTGATATTGCCCGTACCGGAAATCCCGCCAACCCAGTTCATAGTCAAAGCATTCGAGCGGTTGAAGACCAATGTTCCGTTATTGGCGACATTGTTCGTACTAAACGATCCCGCTGTGCTGCCTGCCCCGATCTGCAGGGTGGCACCGGTATCAATAATTCCCGTGCTGGCTGCGTTGCTGCCGGTCAGGACGAGCGTCCCCGCCGCGACCCTCAGATTGCCGAAAGAAGACACTGCAGCCGCCAGCGTTGTGGTACCCGAACCGTTCTGCTTGACATTGGTTGTGCCGCCAATCGCCGAAGTCACGGTAAAGGCGTCCGAACGGTTGAAAATCAGGGTTCCATTGCTACCAATAGCCGCAGAGGCCAATGACCCAGTCGTCCCGCCTGCTCCGATCTGCAAGGTCGCACCCGACGCGATCGTGGCATTGCCGGTTGTCGAATTGCTGCCAGACAGGATCAAGGTGCCTGCCGACACTGTGAGAGTGCTGGCAAAGCTATTGTTGGCCGACAAGGTAATCGTTCCACCACCTTGAACCACAGTCGAGGGTGCAATCAGGCCTGTATAGGACGACGCCCCGCCCGTTGTCCCGATATCGAATGTGACAGAGCCGCCTGAATTAATCCCCGCCATGCCAGAATAATTGTTGATAGGGGCAGCGCCTATGATTTTTTCGGCTTTCAAAACCAGATTGATTTTCGATGACACACCGCTGATCGAGGCTGTCGCATCGGTATAGAGGGTGCGGGCCGCTTCCAGTTTGAGCGTCCTCACAGCCCCGCTATTGAACTGCTGGTTCAAACTGGCACCGGCCTGCAAGTACAGATCGCGGGTGGAGGTCACCGTCACATTGGTGCCTGAATCCAGTTGGGTATTGATTGTCGAGTCGGTAATGGTTGAGTCGAGTGAGGAGTTGACTGCCGTAAATGACCCGGCACTATTTTGCGAATTGGCATTGGAGTGGCCCGCTACCGCCACAATGTAGATGTCGGCGGGATCGATCAGCCATTGCCCACCCTGCCCGTTCGGGGCAGTCACATCCAGCGTTCCCATCGCCTGCAACTTGCCATGCGAGGAGGTTTCCACCATCCCGCCATTGCCGCCCTGGCTGCCGCCAGTCGCCTTGATCGAACCGTAAAAGCCGGTCCACTCGGTCGACCACAGCACCACCTTACCACCATGGCCCGTGTTGAGGGCGCTGGCATCGATTCTGGCATCGGTGACCATCAGCACCTGGCGCGATTGCGGCACACCATTGCCACCCTGCCAATCCCCCCCCACCAGCACCGTGCCACCGCCATTCATGCCGGTAGCCGAGACAAAGCTGCCGCCGAACAAGCCGACCTGATCACCCAGCAAGGTGACATTGCCACCTTGGCCTGCCACTGTCGGGTCGGTCACCATGCCATTGGTCACACCATTGGTGCCGCCATTGGCCGAAATCGTACCGGTATTGCTGACCAGTTTGCCCTTCAGTGTGACCGAACCACCATCGGCGGTTTTGCTGTTGGCCTTGATCGTGCCGCTATTGGTCAGGGTGCCGGAGGTATCGAGAAAAATCCTGCCGCCCGACTTCTTGATGCTGCCTGCGCTGATCGTTCCGCTGTTACGGATCGCAGCATCGGTCAATTCGTTAAAGGCCTGCGCCGAGACAATCACCTGTCCGTCCGGGGCTGCAACAATTTTCTTGTTGTCGATCAGGGCTTGGACGGTCGATGGCGAGGCCAGCACATTGGTCAAACGGGCATCGGGATCGAAATTCAGGGTGATCTTGTCACCCGCCGCAAGAGCCACTGTGCCGGCACGCGCGACAATCACACCATTGTTGCGCAGTTCAGGAGCCAGCAACGCGATATATCCGCCCAGGCGCGAAGTCAGCTTGCCGTCATTGACAATTTGACCGGTCGCACCATTGCGATCGAATGTGGTCTTGCCGGCCATGTAATCTTCATTCGACAAAGCATGGGTGGTCGCCACCAGCCCGCCGACATCGACGGAGGCGGTCGCGCCAAAAATCACCCCGTTCGGATTGATCAGGAAGATCTGGCCGTTCGAAGTCAGACGACCGAAAATCTGGCTGGCATTGGTATCAAGCACACGGTTCAGCGTCGAGGATGTCGCATCAGGCTGGTTGAATTGCACTGCACTGCTGCTGCCGATATTGAAGCTGCTCCATTCAATCACCGCGCGATGGCTGGTCTGGTTGACGGTCAGATCGGGATTGGCGGCAGTCCCGCCCTGGGAGATCGCCGCCGCACCCGCCCGCACTGCACCGCCGGCCGGCAAAGCCGTCGGTGCCACGGTCTGGCCGATGGCCTGTGTGATCAGAACCGTTTGAAAATGCGAGAAAGCCGCGACAAGCAAAACTGTGCTTTTAAATCTCGAAGACGTGATCATCATCTTGCTCATACCGCGTCAGAAGGAAATTGATGAAGAAAGCCAGAAACGATTGATATGTTTGGTGCCGTCCTGATCCTTGCCGGTGGCTGCAGGCAAAGGATTGTCACCGACGCGATGCGCCCAGGTGAAGGTCAGTTGGGATTGTTTGGGACCACGCCAGCTCACCCCCAACCCGGAGCCGCTATAGGCGAGATTGTTGTTGGCGGGTCCGCCCGTGAACCGGTTATCGGTGTTCTGCTGGATATGGCCGTAGTCATAGAATGCGAAAGTTTGCACATCATAAGGCCATTGATATTGAAGCTCGAGCGAACCGATCACGCCCTGATCGCCAACCCCTTCACCCGACGGATAGGCCCGCAGGCTATTGGGACCACCCAGCGCCATCTTTTCATAGGAACCCAGATTTTTACTGGCCACTTGCGTGTTCACACTCACCAGCAATGACAGATCAGCGGTCAGCGTCTGCAACCGCGACATCGACATCACCAGTTTGGAATAGTCACCCTGGGTATTGCCCGCCTGCCTGTCAGCGGCCTGGTTTGGCGATCCATCAAGGTTCAAGCGGCCTGCCGTGGCTGTAAGGGCGGCAACGGTTTTTCCGCCGCCGAAAAAAGTATCATAGAGGTTACCCGTCAGTCCCGCGCTGATTGCATCAGACCGGTAGTCACTGTTGGTGGTGGCGCCGCTTTTGTTCAAAAATTGCCGTCCGTCATAACTGACAAGGGCAAACATGTTGAACGAGCGGTTTCGGATCAGCGGCTGCGACAGTTCCGCATTGACCGCGGTTGTGGAGCCATGGATATCTTGCGAGCGCAACGACGGTGTGACGATATCGTAGGCCATGAAACTGCCCGAAACGCCGAGCTTGGTGCCCGACGGATGCACCGGAATGGCGGCACCGAGACGTGCATAATTGGTCCCACTCGAATGCATGCCCAAAGCCGTGAATTGCTCGCCATAGCCCAAGGCGCTATTGAGCGCGCTCGAGCCGGTAAAACGGATCGGGCCTGTCGGCCGCGCCCCGAAATTGTCGACGGCAACATTATTGGCAAAAAGCGGTTTGGTGTCCGACAATAGCTCCATCCGGCTCTCGCCGTTCTTGCCGCCTGCACTCAATCCCCCCGTGACCGATGCGCCAGCCAAATCATTGGCCAACAACAGGGCGCGATCGAGATCGAACATATTGACCGGCTCCCCTTTGGCCAGCGCATGATCGAACCGTTCAACCAGAATTTCAGGCTTGACGCGTCCTGTCGATTTATCATCAACCACAGCCCCGCCGAACCTGGCTTCCGTGACATGCAGACGGACGATGCCGCCAGTCACTTCCTGTTTCGGAATGGCACAGCTGGCCATCAGGCCGGCCTTGCGATAGGCCAGCGCCATAGCTGCACAAGCACTCTGCAGATCGGTCAAAGCCAGAGAACGCCCCTGATAGGGCTCCAAAGCCTCCTGCAAGACGGATGTCCGGATCAGGCTATTGCCGGAAACAACAAATTTGCGGACCAGCAGGCGTTCGCCCTTGCCCAACAGCAAGGCAATGGCCGGCAATTCCTCCGCAGGTCCGATGGACGGCATCACCGGCATCGGCAGGTTGCGCTCGATCTGGCGCAACAGCGAACCGGAATCAAAACTGGTTTGTGCTGCAGCAGGACGGGCACCACAGACCAATCCGGCAGTTATTGTCGATGCGACAATAACCATGGCTGAAAAACAGTTATCAACACGCTTAAACGGCCATCTACCGAGCGATTGATCAGACTTTGCACAAACAACGGAGTACTTGCGAGCCAATTGGACAATCCGCGAATTCAAAAACATACTTTACTACACTACCCAAGATGAGAACTTTTATTACAAAGCACTCATTTTTACAGAGTCACAAATTTAAACAATGTCAATTTAGAATCTGCATTGAACCCAGAAAAACTCTGCTACATTGAGTGTTCTTATTTTCTAACACATAAATCATAAGGGATTTTTGGTTAATATAAATTTTAATCTACAGCTACATTAACCATTTTTAGATTAAAAATGATACCAATATTCAATATGTATATTGTAAAAATCGATTTTATTCATTTTATAAAACACTGCTCATTGAAATAAACATTCAGTTATCGATATAATATTGGAAAGAAATAAAAACGGTCTTATCTCGACTTTTTATGTCAAGATAAGACCGTTAAAAATTACAGCACCATATTTTTGATGCAGGACTAGTGGGAGCCACCAAGATAGGCATCGCGCACGGCCGGATCATTGCGCAGCATTGAGGCCTCGCCAGACACGGTAATATGCCCATTTTCAAGCACATAGCCGAAATCGGCCACTTCCAGCGCCGCGGCGGCAAATTGTTCGACCAGCAGCATGGTAATATTGGCCTCTTTCAAGCGTGAGATAATCGAAAACACTTCGGCCACCAGCCGCGGGGCCAATCCCATAGACGGCTCGTCCAGCAGCAGAACCTCGGGATTCAGCATCAAAGCACGCCCCATGGCCAGCATTTGCTGTTCACCGCCCGACAGGGTTCCTGCCAATTGGTCGGACCGTTCGCGCAGGCGCGGGAACAGATCAAACATGCGTTCGAGATCCGCCTCGACATCGCCGCGCGAGCGTGCGCCTGTCAGCCGCGGATAGGCCCCCAACAGCAGGTTGTCGCGCACCGGCAGGGTGGCGAAAACACGGCGGCCTTCCGGGGAATGGGCCAGACCGTAGCGGGTAATCTCGTAGGACGGCAGGCCCGCAATGTCGTGTCCGCCGAGCGTGATGCGGCCGGATTCGGGAGCCAGCATGCCCGAGATCGCCCGCAGGGTCGTGGTTTTGCCGGCCCCGTTCGAGCCGATCAGGGCCACCAGCTTGCCCTTGGGCACAGTGAGGGTGATGTCGTGCAGCACACGAACCTTACCGTAACTCGCCACCAGATTTTCGATATGCAACATGGCGTGTGTCCTCAAGCGGTTCCGACGGCAGTGCCGCCCAGATAGGCCTCGATAACCCGTGGATCATTCTGGATGTCGGCAGGACGGCCCTCGGCGATCTTCTGTCCGAAATCGAACACCGTGACCGCGTCACAAATGCTCATCACCACATCCATGTGATGCTCGATCAGGATCACCGTAATGCCGTGATCCTTGATCTTGCGGATGATCTGGACCAGCTCGGCAATATCGGGAGCCGTCAGACCCGCTGCAGGCTCGTCCAGCAGCAGGAGTTTCGGATCAAGCGCCAAAGCGCGGCCGATTTCCAGCAGACGCTGTTTGCCATAAGGCAGATTGCGTGCCTCCTCATGGGCCAGATGGTCGAGCCCGACAAAATGAAGGATGCTGATCGCGCGCTGGGTTGCCCGCGCCTCCTCCCCGCGTGATAGAGCCGTACTCAACGCCACATCGAAAAAGCCCGACCGGTAGGTGTGGTGCAAGCCGACCATGACGTTTTCAAGCAAAGTCAGCTCCCCGAACAGCTGCACGTTCTGGAACGTCCGTGCGATACCGCGCAACGCGATTTCGGGAGATTTCAGTCCGGCGATCCCCTGCCCTTCGAAAGCAATCTGTCCCGAAGTCGGAATATAGATACCGGTCAGCACATTCATCATCGTGCTCTTGCCCGAACCGTTCGGTCCGATCAGGCCGTGGATCGTACCGGGCCGGATGCGCAGATCAACCCGGTCCAGCGCGCGCAAGCCACCGAATTGCATGACCGCCTGGTCGACGCTGAGCAAAGGCGCATCCTTTTGCACCTGTGGGGGCGAGGCCGCCCAGGCATGGGCATCGTCACCATGCAGATCGTCGCTGTGACGATGGCGGCCCAAAGCGGGCACCAGATCCAGCAAAATCTTGCGCAGGAAGCCGACAATGCCGTCGGGCAGATAATAGACCACGAACAGGATCATCATGCCGAACACCGACAATTTATAATCGGTGATCTTCTGCAAGAAGAGCGAGAAGACAAAGAAGGCCACGCACAAACCGACAGGGACCAGATTGCGATAACGGTTCTCGTCCTGACGCACAAACATCACCACCGACGACACAACCGCAATACCGGCAATGATGGCGGCCGCGATCCGGAACAGCGCAATATCGGCCAGCAAATTGGGCAGGAACACGATGATCACTGCACCCAGGATCGGACCAAGGCGCGATTTGCGTCCGCCCATCGTCACAGCCAGCAGCAATTGCACCGACAATTCGAAGCTGAAATTGTTGGGAGCGATATATTGTTCGGAATAGGCGAACAGCACACCGGCCAGACCGGCCAGCCCCGCACTGAGCACGAAGGCGATCACCTTGTGCTTGTAAACGCTGACGCCCATGCAATCGGAGGCAATCGGGCTGTCACGCAGCGCCTCGAAAGCGCGCCCGAAATGGGAGGCGAGCACACGGTTGATCACCAGAATGGTCAAGGCCAGCGCAATGCCGGTGACGTAGAAATATTCCACCTCTTTCATGCGCTTGAGCGACATGTCGAACAGCGGAATGGCATCGGAATAGGGACGCAGGTCGATGAACAGCGGCGTCGAGAACTTGATCCCGAGCGGACCATTGGTCACATCCACCATTTCGTTGATCAAAATCTGCACAATCGTGCCGAAAGCCAAAGTCACCATCGCCAGATAGGGGCCGGTCACCCGCAAAGCGGGCAAAGCCAGCACAACCCCGAACAGCGCAGTCACGATGATTCCGATCGGCAAAGCCGGCCAGAAACCGATATTGAACTGGAACGCCAGCACACCCGCCGTATAGGCCCCGATGCCCAACAGCGAGGCATGGCCGACCGACACTTCACCGGTATAGCCGAACACCACATCCAGGCCCAAAGTCACGATGGCAAAGATCGCAATCGTCACGAGCAGATGGAGGTAATAGGGGCTGGTGACCACAAACGGACAAACAACCAGCGCCAGCAGACCAAGAGCCCACAAAATCCTCTGCATGATCTCAGACCTTCTTGATTGTGGCTTTGCCGAACAGGCCCGAAGGGCGCAGCGACAGGACCAAAAGCAACAGGACCAGCCCCGGCACATCCTTATAGCCGGTGGAAATATAGTAGCCGGTCAGTGTTTCCGTCACACCGAGGATCAAACCGCCGACCACCACACCCAGACCGCTCGACAAGCCACCGATAATGGCCACGGCAAAGGCCTTGAGGCCCAGCACAGCACCCATGGTGGCGCCCGTCAGTGTCACAGGCGCAACCAGCACACCCGCAAATGCCGCCGTCATCGACGACAGCGCATAGGAGAAGGTGATGACCTTGGCTGTATTGATCCCCATCAGGCCTGCCGCATCGCGGTCATTGGCGGTAGCGACCACGGCCTTGCCCAGAATGGTCCGACGGTTGAAAAATTCGACGGCCAGCATCATGCCGATCGCCCCGATCACGATGGCGATTTCCATCGGCTGGATGCGGACCCCCCAGAAGGACAGCGAGGCCTCGGGCAATGGAGAGGGGAATTTCAGCGCATCGCGCCCCCACACATTTTCCGCGACATTCTTGAAAATGATCCCCAAAGCGATGGTGGCCATAATCCAGCCCGCTTCGGATTTGGTCTTGATGGCCTGGCGCACGCCGAGCCATTCGACAACCGTGCCCTGCAAAGCCCCGAAGGCCAGCACGATCGGCAGCATCAGCAGATAGGCCCAGAAAGTGCCCAGTGACTGGCCGATCAGAAAATTAATGGCCGTCAAACCGACCAGCGCGCCCAGCATCAAGGCTTCGCCCTGCCCGAAATTCAGGGTTTTGGAGGTGGCGAACGTCAGTTGGTAGCCGAAGGCGATCACACCATAGATCATGCCCACAGCCATACCGCTGACAACAAGCTGCATTAAAATCGACATTAGACCCCCCTGAGGGCAAAAGAACCCGCCTTGCGGCGGGTTCCCAACCATTCAAAAATCAGGATTTAGACTTCACACGCAGGGCTTTGTCGCCTGCAATGTCTTCAGGATGCGCAGGCACCACGCGTCCGCCCTTCACCAGACCGAACACGGGAATGTTATCGGTGATGGCTTCGTGATCGGTCGCGGAGAACGGCTTGTCATAGGTGGTGACAACGCCTTCGACCTTTACATTCAGATTTTCGAGGGCTTCACGGATCTTGCGGCCATCGGTCGAGCCAGCCTGCTTGATGGCGGCTGCCAGCAGGTAGATCGAGTCATAACCCTGCGCGGCAGACACCGGCGAAGGAATACGGTCGACGTTATAGGCCTTCTGGTAGGCTTCGATGAAGGCCTTGCGCTTTGGCGTGGTCGGCATCTGGATGAAGGTCTGCGGCATCATGGCACCGTCGCCATTGGGGCCGGCGGTATCGATGAAGGAAGCCATCGACAGGGTCCATGACCCGATCATCGGCACTTTCCAGCCCAATTTGGCCATGCCATTGGCAATCTGGGCCAGTTCAGGACCGATCGCATAGGTCAGGATCACATCGGCGCCGGCTTCTTTGGCCTTCAGCAACTGCGAGGTCATATCGGTATCACCGATATTGAATTTCTCGGTCGCGACTGGCGTGATGCCGGATTTGGCCAGAGCAGTGGTCAGATCGGTCTTGCCGAGTTGGCCGTAATTGGTGGAATCCGCCAGAATCGCAGGCTTTTTGAAGCCCTGACGCTTGACGGCCTCATCGGCAATCATCGCGCTCTGGATCGTGTCATTGGCAGCGTTGCGGAAAATATAATTGGCCTTGTGCTCGGGCGGCACAAACTGCTTGGCGATCACGGAACCGGTGGCGACATTGTTGAAGACGGGAATTTCGGCTTCCTGGAAGAACCGCTGGGCGGCCAGCGCAACACCTGTATTGATGAAGCCGACCGAAGCAACCACGTTTTCCTTGTTGACCAGTTCCTGCGCGATCTGCACGCCCAGTTCGTTCTTGGCTTCGTCATCGCGCTCGACCAGTGCGATCGGACGGCCCATCACGCCACCGGCCTTGTTGATTTCATCGACTGCCAGCTTTACGCCATCGCGCATGCTGACGCCCATAGAGGACGAACCGCCGGTGAAAGGCCCCGAAAGCCCGATTTTGATCGGATCGGCAGCCAAAGCAGCCCCGGACAGGAAAACGGCAACGGCCGTCATAGCAAGTTTGAGTTTCATGTGCGTTCCTCGTTAAGGTTGTAGGGGAACCCGTTCTTCGACGGGTTCAAGTTAGACATCGACCTTCTTGAAAGGCCAGATCAGCAACTCTCTTATATTGCAGGGTCCTGTTGAATGGACGGTTTCATGCATGATCGAAAGACCACATGCCGACAGGCCATGTCCCGCCGGACCCACCATTGCTTTCAGAAGCCCCCTGTCCCGGCACAATCCGCCCAATGCCTGATCTCGCGTCAGACTAACCGGATAGATTGCCCAGAATCTCACCGCATCTTGCACCTCGTTTGGCAGATGTCCAGAGAAGAAGCAATCGCCTCTCATGGACCACTTTACATCAAACGCACGTCGTTCCGGTTTAGATCACAGCTTTTTTGGCGGGATCAGCTGTTTGGCCAGCATGCAATGCACGCCCTTGGATCCGTTGACCGTCTGGGTGATCCGTAAATCGGCCGCCAGCGAGCACAGCATATAGGCATCCTCGCGGGTCAGGTCGCTGGTTTCGCAAATCAGCCGAATCATATCGCGCAGGGCTTCCTCGGCGCAGCGGTCGAGATCGGGATGCATGAACATGGTGATATGATGGGTCGGCGTCTGGGCGCGCGGCACCGTAAAGTCCATGTCCTTGCGCAGGATGAAGGTAAAAGTGCCCTGCAAGGCGGTTTCGATCGCGGTGACGCAGACCTCGCCATCGCCTTGCGCACCGTGCCCGTCCCCACAGGAGAACAGGCCGCCATCGACAAACACCGGCAAAAACAGGGTGGTTCCGGCCACCAGTTCCTTGTTGTCGATATTACCGCCAAAGGCGCGCGGCACCAGCGAGGTCAGGCGGCCCCAACTGCGCGGCGGGGCGGTGCCCATCACGCCGAAAAACGGCGCCAGCGGCAATTCGCCGCCCCATGGCATCTGGCCGACCAGCCTGTCGCGGTCCAGCCTGATGTGGCGCAGGGTAAAATCATTGAAATCCTCGGGCAAGGTGCCGGCAAGCGGGCGGATGAAGGTATAACCCCAATCCTGCCGCAACTGCACATCCTCGATCCGCACCTCCAGCACATCGCCGGGCCTGGCCCCTTCCACCGCCACGGGACCTGTCAGAATATGGCCGGGCAGGGTTTTTTCGGCATGGCTGTGGACATCATGGATTTCGGGCGGCGTAAAAAATCCGGCTTCCGGCTTGGGATGCATCTCGGGCGGACCCGTGACCGTGTCGATCGTCACAGTATCGCCGCTTTTGACGGCCAGACGGGGGGTCAGTGTGGCGTCGAAAAAGCCCCAATGGCAGGTTTCGCCACTGGCTTTGAGATGGTGATGCATGACGGCGTCTTTCGAAAGAGATTTGCGGGAGCGGTCCAATCGTTGGTGCGAGTGTAAAGGATGGCTGCGGATTGGCAAATTTTTAGGACATCCATGCTAGAAACCACCCGACACGCCCTTCCGACGCGCCAACAAGGACCCTCGACGATGCTCAGACGGATGTATGACTGGACCGTGCAGCTGGCTGAAAAGCCCTATGCGCTATGGGCTCTGGCGATTGTCTCCTTCGCCGAAAGCTCGTTTTTCCCGATCCCGCCCGATGTCATACTGGCTCCCATGGCGATGGCGCGGCCCGAACGGGCATGGCGCTACGCCGCCGTCTGCACCGTGGCCTCGGTCATGGGCGGCATAGCGGGCTATCTGATCGGCTCGATGCTGTTTGATACGGTCGGGATGTGGATGCTCAATCTCTATGGTTACGGTGCAAAAATCGAGGCTGTGAAAGCCTTTTACGCTGAATGGGGCGCCTATTTCATTCTTGTGAAAGGGCTGACCCCGATCCCCTTCAAGGTGGTGACCATCGTCTCGGGGGCTATGGATTTCAATTTCCCGCTTTTCGTGCTGCTGGCATCCATCACCCGCGGGGCGCGGTTTTTCCTGATCGCCGGCCTGTTCAACCGCTTCGGTACCCCGATGAAACTGTTCATCGAACGCCATCTGGCCGCCGTCGCGCTTGGCTCGGTGGCGGTGATCGTGCTTGGTTTCGTCATCATCGGACGGCTGGTCTGATGCTGCGCCCTCTGTTCAACTGGGCCATCCAGGCCCGTCATGCCAGCGCATTGATGCTGCTGGCCGTTTGTTGCACGCTCGGCGGCGCCTGGTTCATCCAGCTGGTGCTCGGCGTCCACCCATGCCCGCTCTGTCTCGAACAGCGGCTGCCCTATTATGCGTCGCTGCCGCTTCTGGTCAATCTGATCATGCAATTGCGGCACGACAAGCCCTACGTGGCGCGGACATCCGCCCTGTGGGTGATCATTCTGATCGCTTTCGCGACCGCCGGCAGCCTGGGGGCCTATCATGCCGGCGTCGAATGGGGCTTGTGGAAGGGGCCGAGCGACTGCACGGGAGATTTCAAGCCTGCGGGTCTTGACCAGCTGATGGCCCAGCTCAACACCGTCAAGGTGATCCGCTGCGATGCCGTCGCCATGCGGATTTTCGGACTATCGCTGGCCGCTTGGAACACCCTGATTGCCGGTTCGCTGGTCGTGTTTGGCGCCATCAGCCTGCGGCATTGGCGCCAAAGCAACACGGAGAAGCCCGCCTAGGGCTCCAGCTCGCTGTCCCAATAGAGATAGTCCATCCAGCTTTCATGCAGATAGTTGGGCGGAAACAATCTGCCATTGTGATGCAGATCATGCAGGCTGGGCGTATAGGGCTTTTGCGCGGGAAACATATTGGCCTGTTGCGGCAACCGGTCCGCCTTCCGCAGATTGCACGGCGAGCAGGCGGCGACCACATTGGTCCATGTCGTCATTCCGCCTTTGGAGCGCGGGATCACATGATCGAAGGTCAGATCCTCGCGCACACCGCAATATTGGCAGCTGAAACGATCGCGCAGGAACACGTTGAACCTGGTAAACACCGGCTCGCGCGTCGGCTTGATGTAGCTTTTGAGTGAAACCACCGAGGGCAGACGCAGTTCCATGCCCGGACTGCGGATGGTGCGGTCGTAAAAGGACACGATATTGACGCGCTCGAGCACCACCGCCTTGATGGTGTCCTGCCATGACCATAGCGACAAAGGATAGTAGCTCAACGGACGGTAATCCGCGTTGAGGACCAATGCCGGACAGGCCTCCGGCGAGGCAGGCTGGCGAACGTGGACCGTCACCGCACCGCTCCCTTTCACAACGCGCCAACGATTCGCGTTACAGGAACAGTCTACCCATGCTGTGACAAAATTGTGAAGCCCTTTGATCGGGCAGCTGTTTTAGCGGGTCGGAACCGGCACTTCGCCGCGGTAATCATAGAAACCGCGCTTGGTTTTACGGCCCAGCCAGCCCGCCTCGACATATTTGACCAGCAAGGGGCACGGGCGATACTTGGAATCGGCAAGGCCCTCATGCAGCACCTGCATCACCGACAGGCAGGTGTCGAGACCGATGAAATCGGCCAGCTGCAGCGGGCCCATCGGATGGTTGGCCCCCAGACGCATTGCGGTGTCGATCGCATCGACCGAGCCTACGCCTTCATACAGCGTATAAATCGCCTCGTTGATCATCGGCAACAGAATACGGTTGACGATAAAGGCCGGAAAATCCTCCGCCACCGTCACGGTTTTTCCGAGCTTGTCGACAAAGGTCTTGGCCACGTCGAACGTGCCATCCTCGGTCGCAATCCCGCGGATCAGCTCGACCAGCTGCATGCGCGGCACCGGATTCATGAAATGGATGCCGAGGAAGCGTTCGGGACGGTCCGTCACCGAGGCCAGACGGGTGATCGAAATCGAAGACGTGTTGGACGCAATAATCGCACGCGGACCGATGGCCTTGCACAGATTGACGAAAATCTGCTTTTTGACCTCCGCGTTCTCGGTAGCGGCTTCGATGATAATGTCGCAGCTATCGAGATCTTCCAGCATCGGCGCAGGCTTGATCAGGCTCAACAGGTTGTGGCGGCCGGCCTCGTCCATCGCGCCTTTGGAGATCAGCCGTGAAATATTGCCATTGATGGTCGCAAGGCCGGCATTGATCCGCTCTGCACTGATATCGTGCATCGACACTTCAAATCCCGAGCCGGCGCAGACCTGGGCAATCCCGTTGCCCATTTGCCCTGCCCCGATGATCCCTACCTTGCGAATTTCACTGGACATTGTTTCTGCCTGATCTTTTTTCATTCTGGTTTGGCCGGACACGCCGGTCCGGCCATGATGGAGACAGCTTAGCCCTTGGACAGGGCTTTATGCAATTCCGGAAGTGTGGAGAAAAGATCAGCCACCAGCCCGTAATCGGCAACCTGGAAAATAGGGGCTTCCTCATCCTTGTTGATCGCAACGATCACCTTGGAATCTTTCATCCCTGCCAGATGCTGGATCGCGCCGGAAATCCCGACAGCGATGTAGAGATCGGGCGCAACCACCTTGCCGGTCTGTCCGACCTGCCAGTCATTGGGCGCATAGCCCGCATCGACAGCGGCGCGCGAAGCCCCCATGGCGGCTCCCAGCGCATCGGCGACCGGCTCGATATAGGTCTTGAAATTCTCGGCATTCTGCATCGCGCGACCACCCGAAATGATGATCTTGGCCGAGGTCAGTTCCGGACGGTCGGATTTGGACAGGGCTTCACCCGCAAAGCTCGACAGCGCAGGCGCAGCACCGGCCGCCACCGCTTCGATCGGCGCAGAACCGCCTTGAGGGGCCGCGGCAAACGAGGCGGTGCGCACCGAGATCACCTTGATGACATCGGTGGACTGGACCGTCTGGATCGCATTGCCGGCATAGATCGGCCGCTCGAATGTATCGGGCGAAATCACCGCCGTGATTTCCGAGACCTGCATCGAGTCCACCAGCGCGGCAACCCTTGGCAGAATGTTTTTACCCGTGGTGGTCGCGGGCGCGACAATCGCGCCATAGCCGGAAGCCAGACCGGCAATCAGTGCCGCCATCGGTTCGGCCATCTGGTGCTCGTAGGCTGCATCATCAGCCAGCAGCACCTTGTCGACACCGGCCAACTGGGCTGCCGCATCGGCCGCGGCCCTGGCATCGAGACCCGCCACAAGAATATGGACAGGCGCGCCGAGGGCCTTGGCAGCCGTCAGCGCCTTGGCTGTCGCATCTTTCAAGCCGGACGCATCATGTTCCGCAATCAATAAAGTGGTCATGACAACACTCCCGCTTCGCTCTTGAGTTTGCTGACGAGTTCATCCACCGAACCCACTTTCACACCGGCTTTGCGTCCGGCGGGCTCGGCGGTTTTCAACACTTTCAACCGCGGTGCCACATCAACGCCATAGGCCTCGGGGCTGGTCTCGTCGATCGGCTTTTTCTTGGCCTTCATGATGTTGGGCAGGCTGGCATAGCGCGGCTCGTTCAGGCGCAAGTCGGTGGTGACAATCGCCGGCAGTTTGAGATTGACGGTCTGCAAGCCGCCATCGACCTCGCGCGTCACGGCAACGCTGTCGGTGCCCAGCTCGACCTTGGAGGCAAAAGTGCCCTGCCCCCAGCCCAGCAAAGCCGCCAGCATCTGGCCGGTTGCATTGGAATCATCGTCAATCGCCTGCTTGCCAAGAATGACCAGACCCGGATTTTCCTGCGCAACCACGGCCTTCAACAGCTTGGCAACGGCCAGAGGCTCGACGCTGGCATCGGTCTTGACCAGAATGCCGCGATCAGCACCCATGGCCAGCGCGGTGCGAATGGTTTCGGAGGCCTGCGCCGGACCAATCGACACAACAACCACTTCGGAGGCCTTGCCGGCCTCTTTGAGGCGCAGGGCTTCTTCCACCGCGATTTCGTCGAACGGGTTCATCGACATTTTCACATTGGTCAGCTCGACACCGGAGCCATCCGCTTTGACGCGAATTTTGACGTTATAGTCAACGACCCGCTTTACAGGGACTAGAATTTTCATTCGCTCACCTTCGCGACCGCAAAACGACCAGTGCGGTGCAGAGAACCGCATCTGACGACTTTGCCGGTTGATAGAGTTAAAGCCATCAGGGTTAAAGCCATCGGGTTGATCCAGGCAGGAACACAAGCATATGTCCGACCTTCAAATCAGGAGCAAGGACCGTAAAGCGGCAGCTTCGGGCTTGTCAACGCGTCCAAACGCCTAACACCACCGGTTTATGCAGCTTTGGGCGGGCAGGGTCACAGATTTCGGGGAGCTGGCGCTCCCCAAAAGCACGATCTGGCCGGCTTTGCTTCAGCGTGTCGCGCCCGGAACCCACAACACATCGCCGCCCCCGCGCGCATTGACATAGCGCGAGGCGACGAACAGAAAATCCGACAGACGGTTGATATAATGGAGAGCGGCAGGGGAGACCGGTTCATACTCCAGCTCGGCCAGTTGCACCATCACCCGTTCGGCGCGGCGCGCAATAGTGCGGGCCAGATGCAGATTGGCCGCAGCCGCCGTGCCGCCGGGCAGCACAAACGACCGCAACGGAGCCAGTTCCGCGTTCAGCTGGTCGATTTCCTGCTCGATCCGCTCGACCTGCGAGGTCACAATCCGCAAGGGCTCATAGGGCAAAGGTTCGTCGGTTTCCGGCGTGCACAGATCCGCACCCAGATCGAACAGATCATTCTGGATCCGGCCCAGCATGGCATCGACCAGCGGCTCGGTATTGCCGGTGTAAAGCCGCACCATGCCGATGGCGGCATTGGTCTCGTCAACCGTGCCATAGGCCTCGACCCGCAGATCATATTTGATGCGCCGTTCACCGGTGCCCAAACCTGTCGTGCCGTCATCACCCGTGCGGGTATAAATCCGGTTCAATTTGACCATTGTAACACTTCCCCATCATTCACAGATCTGGGTTATTGAACAAATCACCATCAGGCAATCGCCAAACGACCCGCCAAGCCCATTACAGGCTGCGCAAATACAAAGCACCCATCACCAGCACGAGTGTGACGAATTGGGCAATGACCCTCAGGCGCATCAGTTTTTGCGAGGTATTGGGACTGCCGCCGCGCATCATATTGGCCAGACCGAACACCAGGATCACAGCCACGCCAAGGGCTGCAAACGGTACAATCTGATCCAGAATTGTCATGACCGGAACTCCTTTTCGTCAACGCTCGAACAGGCATTAAAGCCCTTGCTTCCCGCCTTCTATAGACCTTTGCGCAGGCCCCGTGCAGTTTATGTAGAGCGCAAGCCCCATCCGTCAACGCATGCCGTTGTCTTTGAGCAGGCGTTGCAGATAGTCGATTTCGGCCTGCGGGCGCGCCACCTCGCCCAAACGGCGGCGCAATTCGCCGATCAGGCTGCGGGCACGCTCCTCGGCCGCGCTGCGGGTGCCGTCATCATTCAATTTGGCCCGGTCCTGCGATTCAGGTGAAGGCTTGGTGCGACCCAGCGGATCCCGATCTCCACTGCCCTGCCCGTCAGCCTGCTGGCGGTCCGACGGACCGCCCTCGGTCCCGTCGGCAGTCTGGTTCGGGTCACCATCGGGATCACCCTCGCCGGTACCCCGCCCCTCCTGCTGCATCTGGCGTGAAAGTCCCTCGCCGCCCTTGCGCATGGCTTCCAGCGCGCGGCCCTGCGCATCCACCGCGTCGCCATCCTTGCCCTCGCCCAATGCGCCTTCGGCATCGCGCATCGCCTCCTCGGCATCGCCGAACTCTTTCTGGTCGGCTCCGCGCTGGCGCATCGAACGGCGCATCTCCTCCATCCGGTCACGCAAGGCCTGCTGGTTGCGCTCGAGATCCTGCAGGTTTTTCTGGTTGCCATTGTTGCGGCCCTGCTGCCCCTCGCGGAAGGTGCGGTCGCGCAAATCCTGCTGTTCGCGGGTCATCCGGTCCAATTCGTCGAGGGCCTTGTCCATCTCCGATTGCTGTTGCGAGCGCGGACGCGCGGCCTGCATGTTGCGCGTGATATTTTTGAGCTGTTCTAGCAGGCGTTCGGCCTCCGCCATATCGCCGCGGCGCATCGCCTCTTCCATCCGGTCCATCAGGTTTTTGAGATCCTGCGGCGTGATCATCTGCATGGTTTTGGGATCAATCCGGCTTTGCTGGCCCGGATTGCGCTCGTCGAGCATCTTTTCGGCCAGCTCGCGCATGGCGCGCTCCATTGCCCGGCGCAATTCGTCGGTCAGCCGCTTCAACTCTTCGGGCGGTGCACCGCGATCCATCGCCTCCTTCAGGGCATTCTGCGCGGCCTGCAGTGCCCGCTCGGCCTGACTGAGACCATCCTCTTCGATGGCCACCGCCATGCTCCACATCAGATCAGCGGTGGCGAGCAGATTCTGGATATACTGGCCGGACGAGACATTTTTGCGCACAAGGCCGCGCTGGATCCGCTCCAGCCCCATATAATGGGCCAGACGCGGACTGAACAATTCCGGCGCGATCATCAAAGCCAGCACCGCCTCGCGGATTTTCAGGGCTTGCGACGGATTGACGATCAAAGCCCGCCTCTGCTCCACCAAGGCACGGGCCAGCGGCTTGGTGAAGGGGCGCTGGGGCAGAACCAGCCGGATGGGTTCGCTTTCTCCGACCTGTCCGGCATCATCGCGCACCCTGATCCGCGCCTCGACTTCGATACCGCCCCAGTTCTGGCCGTCCCCACCCTGCTCATCGACCGGCAGGCGCGTCTTGCCATCGCCCTTGCGGCTGTCGGGTCCGAAGGACAGCGCGAATTGGGGGAACGGCAGCAACGGCGGGTGGGTTTCGAGCGATTGATCAGCCCCAACCGCTCCGGTCACATCAAGACTGCCGGAAGCGACCCCGTAATCATCCTCCCAGCGGTAGCTCAGCCCCAGCCCTTCCTTGCGGTCGGACTTGGGAGGCTCGGTCAGCATCACCAGCGGAGGCTGGTCGGGTATGGCCGCTACCGCAATGGCCACATCGCGTCGGCCTTGAAGATGCAGGGTCAGGCGGGCATCACCCGTCAGGGTCAAACGGAGGTCTTTGGCGGAGGGATCGGCCGCATCGGCAGTCCATCCCCCCTGCAGCTCGGCCCTGACCAGGGCGCCGTCCGAACGGCGCACCACCAGTTTGGAGCCCACGGGCACTTTTACCGCAACCGTGCTCTGGTGCTGGGCTCCATGCAGATCCAGCATCACCGGCGGCACCTGCGTATAGGCCGGCGGATCGATCCAGCCGTCCTCACGCACCGAGACAACGGGGTCCGACAGTCCAGCGGGTGACAAGGCGGCCATCAACCGCAATTCGCCCTCGCCGCCACCGGCAAAGACTCCCATCGCCAGCAGCAGGAAGCCGACATGGCGCAGGGCATAGGGATCGGATTGCGGCACATCCACATGCGGCGTGGCCCGACGCAACACCCCGATCAGGGTAGCCAGCCGCTCCTGATGGGCCTGCCAGAGTTGGGCCGAGGCGGCATCCTGGCCCGGATTGGCCTGCCGGTCGGCAAAGCTCGATGCCGGCCGGTTGGACAGACCCGAAAGGGCATCCAGACGCGCCATGGCCTCGGCTCTGGTAGGCCACCGCCAGCCACGCAATCTCCAGAGAGTGATGGCGCAGCAAAAAACCACCAAGCCGAGCGGCAGGCGGTCCAGCCAGGACGGCAACAGCGTCCACAGACCGAGCCAGGACAGCCCGACAAGACCGGCCAGCATGGCCGCAAAGCCCAAGCACTGCGGCCACAGCCGTTCGACCGCCATCACCGCACGCGCCTGCCAGACAAGCCGATCCAGCCTGTCACCGGCGATGCGGATCACATCCGGAGGTTGCCTGTCCTGTTCTTGTGCCATTCCACCCGATGCCCTGAGGCTGCAAACAGCCCGAGCCTAACACGCCCCGCAACCAACGCCAGCAGGATTTTAGAGTGTCAGAGCCAATCGGGCATCACATCGCGCGCGATCATCGCCTCGTAGCTTTCGCGTGCCCTGATCACCGCATAATCATTGTCCCTGACCAGCACTTCGGGCACCAGCGGGCGGGTATTATAGGTACAGGCCTGCACCGCACCATAGGCGCCCGCACTCATGACCGCGATCAGGTCCCCCGCTTTCAGGCTTGGCAAAGAGCGGCCCAAAGCCAGATAATCGCCGCTTTCGCAGACCGGTCCCACCACATCGACCGTTTCATGCGGTCCACCGACGGCCGCCTGCCGGACCGGCAGGATATCGTGATAGGCCTCGTACAAAGTCGGACGGATCAGATCATTCATCGCGGCATCGACGATCACAAAGGTCTTGCCGTCGCCGTGCTTCACATAGATCACCTCGGCCACCAGAATACCGGCATTGGCGACCAGCAGGCGGCCGGGCTCGAAAATCAGCTGGCAGCCGAGATCGCCCACATGCTTGCGCACCACGGCGGCATAATCGGCGGGCGACGGCGGCGGCGCATTGTCGGCCTTGTAGGGCACGCCCAAACCGCCGCCCAGATCGATATGGGCAATGGAATGGCCGTCGGCGCGCAACTCCTGCACAAAGTCGCGCAGCAGCGCAAAAGCATCGTTGAACGGCGCCAGATCGGTAATCTGGCTGCCGATATGCATGTCGATCCCGTCAACCTTGATCCCTGCCAGACTGGCGGCCAGCGCATAGGTCTGGCGGGCATGCGACAGCGGAATCCCGAACTTGTTCTCGGATTTGCCGGTGGAAATCTTGGCATGGGTCTTGGCATCGACATCGGGATTGACCCGCAAGGCGATTTTGGCCGTGCGCCCCATGCCTTGGGCGACTTTTGACAGGCGGTGCAATTCCGGCTCGGACTCGACGTTGAACGACAACACATCGGCCTCGAGCGCCAGCGCCATCTCGCGCTCGGTTTTACCGACACCGGAGAAGGTGATGCGCGATCCCGGCACATCGGCGGCCAGCGCACGGCGCAACTCGCCTTCGGACACGACATCCATGCCCGCGCCCAGACGGCTGAATGTCTTGAGCACGGCCTGGTTGGAATTGGCCTTCATCGCGTAGCAGACAAGTGCATCAAGCCCTTGGAACGCCTCGGAAAAAACCTTGTAATGACGCTCGAGCGTGGCGGTGGAATAGCAATAGAACGGCGTGCCGACCTCGCGGGCCAGACGGGTCAGATCGACGCCTTCGGCATGCAGCAAGCCGTGTTGATAGTCAAAATGGTGCATGACGAACCTTCAAGCAGGATGGATCAGAGAATCGGGTCGAGCAGGAAAGGCTTTTTCGGGCGCGGGATCTTGCGCCCCTCTTTGCCGACCGACTCTTCGGCGGGCTTGGTCAGGCCCGAAGGATCAACCTCGTCATCATTGACCTGCGGCACATTGGCCGGAGCCATCGCGCCCGGAGGCGGTTCAAGCGGACCACGACGGCCGCATCCGCCAAGCAGAGCCGTAACCACCAGGAGTCCGATCAGAAACTGAGAGCGCAAAGTCATGTGCCAAATCCAAGATGTGCCGAGCCCTAAACCGTGCCTTAACTTACGACCAATCGGCTTTAAAACCAAATGCTTCCTTCAGGCCAACTGAACAGGGCCCCGTTCAACGCGCCTCGCGCTGCAACCGCGCAAGCCAGCGCTTGGCCTGCTTGCGCACCAGTTCAGGGGCCGTGCCCCCGTAGCTGAGGCGGCTGCGCACCGATTTCTCGACGCCCAACACCGCAAACACCGCATCGGTCATGCGCGGTTCGATGGTCTGCAACTCCTGCAAAGTCAGCTTTTCGAGCCCGACCTTGCGGGCAGTGGCCAGCCCGACGATGCGGGCGGTGGCATGATGGGCTTCGCGGAACGGCATTTTCAGCGTCCGCACCAGCCAGTCGGCCAGATCGGTGGCCGTCGCATAGCCCGAGCCTGCGGCTTTTTTCATCATCTTGGTATCGGGGGTCAGATCACGGATCATGCCGGTCATCGCCGCCAGCGACAGCGACAGCGAGGACAGCGCATCGAATGTGCCTTCCTTGTCCTCCTGCATGTCCTTGGCATAGGTCATCGGCAGCCCCTTCATGACAATCAGTAAGCCATTCATCGCGCCTATGATGCGGCCCGCTTTGGCGCGCACCAATTCGGCCGCATCGGGATTGCGCTTTTGCGGCATGATCGAGGAGCCGGTCGAAAAGGCATCCGAGAGCCGGACAAATCCGAATTGCGGGGTGGTCCAGATCACCAGTTCCTCGGCCAGACGCGACAGATGCATGGCGCAGATCGAGGCCGAGGACAGCGCCTCCAGCGCGAAATCGCGATCCGACACGCTGTCGAGCGAATTGGCGGTCGGGCGGTCGAAACCGAGGGTTTTGGCGGTGGCAAAACGATCGATCGGAAAGGAGGTGCCCGCCAGTGCCGCAGCCCCCAACGGACATTCGTTCAACCGTTTGCGCGCATCCTGCACGCGGCCGCGGTCACGGCCGAGCATTTCGACATAGGCCAGCAAATGATGGCCGAAGGTGACAGGCTGCGCCGATTGCAGATGGGTAAAGCCCGGCATCACCGCGCCGGAGAATTCCACCGCGCGTTCCACCAGAGCCAGCTGCAGGTCACGCATCTGCTGGTCGATAGAATCGAGCGTATCGCGCACCCATAATTTCATGTCGGTGGCGACCTGGTCATTGCGCGAACGCGCCGTGTGCAGACGGCCCGCCGCCGGACCGACGATCTCGGCCAGCCGTGATTCGATGTTCATATGCACGTCTTCGAGCGAACGTTTGAACACGAATGTCCCACCCTCGATCTCGCGTTCGACCTGTTCCAGCCCCTTCAGAATGGCCGTGCAATCCTCCTGCGTAATGATGTGCTGTTGGGCGAGCATCGCCACATGGGCGCGCGAACCGGCAATGTCCTGACGCCAAAGCTGTTGATCGAACTCGACGGATGCGTTGATTTCTTCCATAATGGCCGCCGGACCGCTCTCGAAACGGCCACCCCACATCGCATTGCTCATCTTTCTTGCCTTTCCCGCATCCAGCCCGACCGCAACCGAACCTGACCACTCTCGAAACGGACTATCGATGCCCCGCGCGCGCTTCAATCTTGTGCTGATTGCCACTCTGGTAGGAGCCATTCTCGTGTCTGTCGTTCTACACGAGAGAAAGGGAGATTGGAACAACCCCGCTCAGACATCGTCATTGGCACCACAAACAGCGCTGACAGATCCCTGTCTGACTTCCTCCAGCCTTGCCGCAGCCATCGAACCCTTCGCCAAAGGCGACATTGCCGCCCTCCAGCGCACCAGAAAACCGGTCCAACTGCCGGATATCCGGCTGGAAGTGGCCAAACAATCGCAACCGCTCTCGAATATGCAGGGCCGTGTGACCCTGCTCAATCTGTGGGCGACATGGTGCGTGCCCTGCCGCGAGGAAATGCCCTCGCTCGACAGGCTGCAAGCACGGCTCGGCGGCGACAATTTCGAGGTCGTGGCGCTCAACATGGATACGCGCAATCTCGAGCGGGTGCCGCAATGGCTCGATGCCAATGGCATCACCTCGCTGGTGCGCTATATGGATCCGGGCGGCAAGGCCTTCCAGAATCTGCGTGCAATCGGCAAGGTTTCGGGCCTGCCGACCACGTTTCTGCTCGACCGTAAAGGCTGCCTGATCGCCGAAATGGCTGGTCCTGCCGATTGGGCGTCCGAGGATGCCATCGCCCTGATCGAAAGAGCGATCAAAGGATAACCGCTCAGGCCTGCGCGGGTGCCTTGACCGCAATGCCGTGATCGGCCAGATGCGTCTGCAATTCGCCTGACTGGAACATTTCGCGCACGATGTCGCAGCCGCCGACAAATTCGCCCTTGATGTAGAGCTGCGGAATGGTCGGCCAGTTGGCGAATTCCTTGATGCCTTCGCGGATGCCCTGATCCTCGAGCACATTGATGCCCTTGAACGGCACGCCGACATAATCGAGGATTTGCACGACCTGTCCGGAAAAACCGCACATCGGGAATTGCGGTGTGCCCTTCATGAACAGCACGACATCCTGGGAGGCGATTTCGGCTTTGATCTGGTCCTGAACGCTCATGGTCTTGTCCTTTTCATTTTTGCACGGTCAAGGCGCGCAACACGCGTTGGAATTACAAACATTATTGGGGGTCCTTGACCACCGTTGTCAGGGCCAAAGCATGCAGCACGCCGCCCATCCGGCCCTGCAAGGCGGCATAGACCATCTGGTGCTGGCGCACGCGCGGCAAGCCCTTGAAGGCACTGGACGCCACGGTGGCGGCATAGTGGTCGCCGTCACCGGCCAGATCCTTGATCTCGACATCCGCATCGGGCAGAGCCTCGCGGATCATCGCTTCGATTTCAGAGGCTTGCATCGCCATCGGGACGTCCTGTCAGTTGTGTTTGCCGGCCATGTAATCGGGCAGCCAGCGGTCATTGGTCTCGGTCAATTCTGCGACAGATATGGGTGCTTCACCGGGCAAAATCAATGTTTCGCCGCCTGTTTTGCCGATTTCCAGCAGACTGACACCGGCAGACGCAAAAGCCGCTTTCAAAGTGGCGAGATGGTCAGGGGCAACAGCCAGCAGATAGCGGGCCTGATCCTCGCCGAACAAAGCCGCATGGGCGGGGACAGCGGCAGGCAAAGCGGTGATGGTTGCCCCGATGCCCGAGGCCATCGCCATTTCGGCGAGTGCGACCGCCAGACCGCCATCGGACAGATCATGTACCGTCGATACAAGTCCCGACACGATCAAAGGCCGCAACGCATCGCCGACCTTGCGCTCCTGCGCCAGATCGACCGGAGGCGGCGCCCCCTCTTCGCGGCCGAGAATCTCTTTCAGCCAGATCGACTGGCCCAAATGCCCCCTGGTCTCGCCGACCAGCACGATCACCTCACCGGCCTGCTTGAAAGCCAGGCTGGCAAAGCGGGACACATCCGGCAGCACACCGACGCCGCCGATGGTCGGGGTGGGCAGGATTCCGCGGCCATTGGTTT
>CANFLM010000021.1 GCA_947447895.1 Hyphomicrobiales bacterium | reverse complement strand
GGAGGCGCAGCATCACGCAACGCAATGGCTGTGGACTTATAATAACGAACGTCCCAACATGGGTATCGGCGGGATAACACCCGCGCAGAAGTTGAAAATGGCCGCTTAAATTCTACAAATGTGCCCCGTTAAAAACGGGGGGATTACCTTTCGAACTGCTCTGCACAATAAATAACCTTGATGCCGGCTTTTTTGCAGACATATTCGTAGTGCGCACTCTCATCCGCATCCTGAAATCTACCCCATCGGCTGACATCATAGACGAGAACAAATTCGAAGTCGGTCCTTTGAGCTTCTACGTCGGCCAACAACATCTGCAAACCACTTCGTCCGCCTATGTTTAATCCACTCTTGCCTTCATCAGCGTAAGTGCGGACAATTTCCAAGCCGTGACTTAAGGCATATTCAAGAATTTTGTCGCCTTGGTTTTCGGTTGAATATTGCTGATGTTCGGTAGACATGCGGACATATTGTGCCGCACGGCGAAAAGGTAATTGCTGATCTGTTACCGTCATTTCTGCAAGCATCCAACTATTAAGCCAATAACTCCTTTAGGTAGGCTTATTTTTTTAGAACTAGCAAGATGAATAATAACAATAGTTCGATGATTATTTGTAGGATCAGAATATAGATTGGAGATTGAACGAAAAATAAGTCTCATATTTACCAAATATATTTCGACAGTGTCATCAATTAAATTTTTCTTATTGCCGCAGTCATCTCTAACGCCTACAGGATTTCGCCCATGATCGGTGTTACGGATCGTTCTTGAGTGGAGCAGATGGGGAGGATGTTTGATATGCAGCAATGAAGTGCCGGCTGGGTTCGATAGTGACAGTGATCCGCTGAAGGGCTAAAAAGGGAAAATGGCGAAAACAATAAAAAGCCCACGCGAGCAACTGAAAATCAAAAGGCCAAAGGCAAAGAAGGTATCTTCGCTGCTTGATTATGCTTGGTATGAGAAAGCCTATCAGCGCTAGCCGATTGCTCGATAGGAAGTCAGAGATTGCTGTTAAGATCAGTTCTGACAACCAAATTGGTACAACCACTTGCATATTTCATAAAAAACAGTTTAAATATTGGTACAACCAATAAAAAAACTCCTTCATATCAGTGTTTCTCAGGAGGAAACCCTATGCTTTTCAAAGCTTTAACAGGCGGGGTCGTCGCTGCGGTTATGGGATTGTCGATTTCGATGGCATCCGCCAAGACGACATTCACCCTGTCTACGCCTGATCCGGATGGATCTGAAATCACCGTCGCGGCCCAAAAATTTGCCGAACTCGTCATTGCCAAGACGAATGGTGAAGTCGAAATCAAGGTTTTCGCCAATGGTCAGCTCTATGGCGGCGATCCGTCGGCGGGCGTCCGCCAACTGGCGGCCGGATCTCTCGATATGCTGCTGCTATCGACGTCGCTTTATGCGAACTTCAATCCGAAGTTTACGGCGATCTCGATCCCGTACCTCTTTGACAGCAATAAGCAGTTGCAAGACTATCTGAATGGTCCGCAAGGGCAGGAATTGATCGCCGATCTGGACAAAATTGGGATCACAGGCCTCGGCATGTGGCCGCGCCCGTTCCGCCAGATGACGAATTCCAAGCGCGCAATCACTGGTCCCAAGGATCTCGAAGGCATGAAGTTTCGTGTGCCGAACAATCCACTCTGGGTAGAGTTTTTTAAGGCGATGGGTGCAGTACCCACCCCGATGGCATTCGGCGAAGTCTACAATGCGTTGCAGCTGAAGGTCGTCGACGGGCAGGAAAATCCGATCAACATTCCTGTCGTTGCGAAATTCTACGAAGTGCAGAAATACGCGACGATGTCGAACCACATGGCCGATGGATGGGTGCTTGGAATTAATCCGGCAAAATTCAAAACGCTAACGGCTGATCAGCAGGCGGTCCTCCGTGCTGCCGCGAAGGAAGCGGAAGCCTGGAAGGTGGCGAATGATGCAACCGATGCCGGTAAGTCGATTGCCCTCCTGAAGGAAAAGGGAATGGAAGTTGGCGAATTGACGCCCGCGCAACATCAATCATTCGTGATCGTCGCCAAGGGACTCTTTCCAAAGTTTGCTGAATTGGTGAAGGATCCAGCGTTCTTCGACAAGACGTTAATTTTTGTCGGCAAGAAATAAAGCAAGCGTTCGGGGCGGCTATCGGTCGCCTCGGATATTGTTCTTTTCGGAGAAGCTCGTGTCTGCGATTTCGTATCCCCATCAGAGTCACCTCCTGTCGCGGCTCGTCACTTCCATCGCCGATGTCGGATCCGGCATTGCCGCGCTCATGGTCATGGTGATCGTACTCGCACAGGTCGTGGGCCGCCTGCTTAACATGCCGTTCTCATGGACGGAGGAGGCCACGCGCGTCTTCTTCATGTGGATGGTCTTTCTCGGCATGGGTGCTTCGATGCGTACGGCGGATGCAGCGCGTGTGACGGTTTTTCTTAATTGGATGCCTAAATTCTGCGAACGGCTCGTCATGCCCATCTATGTTGTGTCTTGCTTTACATTTTTTGCTCTGATGGGTTGGACAGGCATTGGCATGGTCCGGCAGCAGTTCATGATGAACGAGACGTTTGCGACGCTTTCGATTTCTACTTGGATGGTTGGGTTGATGATGCCTGTCTCAGCCTTGATCGGTATCCTCGCTGTAATTTCATCGGTTAGAAACTACCGTGGCGTTATCGACGCAAAGGTTTCGCCTTCTGAGGAGACGCTCTGATGAGTATTTTTCTCCTCTGTTCCTTCCTTATTCTTTGCACTGTTGGCGTTCCCATTGCTATCGCGCTTGGATTATCGTCCGTTACGGCTCTTGTTCTTTACACGTCAACGCCGATTGGGCTCCTCTCCGAAAGCATGTTTTCGGCGATGAATTCTTTTCTACTGGTTGCTGTTCCGCTGTTCATTCTGGTTGGACAATTGATGGAACGCGGCGGGGTGGCTGATCGGATTTTTGATTTCGCACAATCAATGGTTGGCTGGCTGCCGGGTGGCCTTGGTCATGTGAACGTCGCGTCTTCCGTAATTTTTGGTGGTATTTCCGGCTCATCGGTCGCTGATATTGCGTCGCTTGGCGCTGTCGAAATCAAATCGATGACGCGTCATGGGTTCGACAAGGGTTATGCCGTCGGTATGACACTTGCGACATCGACATTATCGTCGATCATACCGCCGTCGATCCTGATGGTGATAGCGGGCTCGATTGCGAACGCATCGATCGGCTTGCTGCTGATTGCGGGTCTCGTGCCTGGTCTTTTTATCGCTTTCGCTTTTATGGTCTACAACCATATCTACAGTGTCCGCCACGGCATGAAGGCAACGCCCTTCAAATTCCAGACTTTTGTGCGCACGGGTCTGCGCGCATTATTGCCAATGTTGACGCCCGTCATCTTACTTGTCGGCATTCTTGACGGTTTCTTTACACCGACAGAAGCGGCAGCCATTGCGGTGCTCTACACAATGGTGCTTGCAGTGTTCGTCTTTCGCCAGATCGGTTTGGGCGAACTGCCGGGTATCATGATTGGGACAGCGCGCACCAGCGGTAATATCCTCTTCATTGCTGCGACGGCAAAACTCGCGGGTTGGATTTTCGCTTATGACGGATTACCTTTGAAAGTGGCCAATCTACTCAGCACCATGTCGGACAGTCCGACACTTGTGATGGTAATCATATTCCTGTTCCTCATTCTCGTCGGCATGTTCATGGATGCGATTGCGGCGATGTTCATTCTCATACCCGTCCTATTAGGACCGGCGATGAAGGTCGGCATTGATCCTATTCACTTCCTCGTTGTCGTCGTTGTGACCCTCACACTCGGACTTGTGACACCGCCTGTCGGCGTCTGCCTGTTCGCTGCTGCACAGGTTGCTAAAATGTCGATAGAAGATGTCATTAAAGGCGCAGTCGGCCCTGTTTCGGTGCTGATTATCGCCATCTTCGCCCTCGTCCTCTTCCCTGTCCTCACTATCGGACCTTTGCGTCTGATGGGTCTTTATTGATCGGAGCTATCGTCTCATGTTTCTCGGCAAAGAAATCCGCCTCTCGCGTCTGCTTAACCGCAAATCGGGCCGCATGTTGGCGATTACCGTCGACCACCCCATCACGCGCGGGATCATGCCGGGCCTTGTCGACATTCGTACGACGATGAAGAATGTTGTCGCAGGCAGCCCGGATGCGATCACCATGCATAAGGGCATCGCAGAAAAAGTGTTTCCGCCCTATGCTGGCCGTGCCGCCATCATCATGAAGGCAACCGCTTATTCGGTGCATTACCATCCGACCTATGACACGCCGGTTGCCGATGTCGAAGAAGCTGTGCGTCTTGGTGCTGATGCGATTTCGGTCGGCTGCATCGTGGGCGGACCTGATCAAGCCCAGCAGCTCACCTTCCTCGGGCAGATCTCGAAGCATGCAGCGTCTGCCGGTATGCCGCTTGTCGCCCATATTTATCCGAAGGGTGCGCTGATCAATGATCAGCATGATGCCAAGGTGATGGCTTATGCAGTGCGCGCCGGTGCAGAGCTTGGCGTCGACATCATCAAGACGATGTGGACCGGTTCAGCCGAAAGCTTCAAGGAAGTCGTTGCTGCGTGTCCATCCATCGTTGCTCTTGCGGGCGGTGAAATGGGCGAAACACTCCAAGATTATCTGAAAATGACCCGCCAGGCGCTCGATATCGGGCTGGGCGGCGTTACTTACGGCCGCTTCGTATGGCAGCACCCGCATACGAGCGCCGTTATCAAATCTCTTGCCGCCTTGATCCATGACGATGCGAGCGTTGGCGATTCGCTCAAGGTGTATGAGCGCGCGGTGAAGGAAGGATAATTGAAATGAAAGCGGCCATTCTTCACGGCCCAAATGATTTTCGTGTTGGTACGGTCGAAACGCCGAAGGCGGGACCGGGCGAGATCGTGATCAAGGTAAAAGCGGCAACGATTTGCGGCACCGATATTCGAATCCTGCGCGGGAAAAAGACGAAAGGTGTACGCTTTCCATCTGTGCTTGGGCATGAATTTGCAGGTGAAGTTGTCGATGTCGGTCAAGGCGTGACACGATTCAAATGCACAGATCGGGTCTCTGTCGATCCCGTCGTGCCGTGCCGCGCTTGCGCCTATTGCCGAATTGGGATGGAGAATGTCTGCCTAAATCGACAGGCCATCGGCTATGAATTCGATGGCGCTTTTGCCGAATATCTAAAAGTGCCTGCGGTTGCAATTGAAGCAGGGAATGTTTTCCCGGTTCCGGCTTCACTCGATTATCGTGCCGCGGCGCTGGCCGAGCCGCTTGCTTGTTGCGTTAATGGCTTTCGTAATGCTGGTGTGAAGCTTGGTGATGCGGTCGTGATTCTCGGGGCAGGTCCGATCGGTCTGATGCATGCCGAACTCGCGCGGCTTGCAGGCGCTCGGTTTGTTCTTATCAGCGATCCTAATGGGATGCGGCGGGATGCGGCGCTTGCACGTGGCGTCACGCATGTATGTGATCCGGAAAAAGAAGACCTCGCTGCTAAGTTAAAAGGGCTTACAGACGGACTTGGTGCCGACGTTGCCATCCTCGCTATAGGCGTCCCTTCGCTTGCAAACGATGCGCTGGCGCTTGTGCGCAAGGGCGGTAATGTCAATCTGTTCGCCGGGTTCTCGACAGGCGACATGCCGCCGATGGATGTCAATTTGATCCATTACAATGAAATCATTGTTACGGGCGCGAGTGCATTGACGAGGCAGGGATATGAAACGGCCCTCAACCTTCTCGCTTCCGGTCAGATCAATGGTGATACACTCATTACGCACGAATTTACGGTCGATGAAGCGCCTGCCGCTTTCGCGGAGGCTGAAAGTGGCCGTGCCTTGAAGGTGCTAATACGTGACGCATGAAACGCTGATTGGTATCGATGCGGGCACTAGTGCGGTCAAGGTTTGCGCCTTTGATCGCGAGGGTCGCTTGCTCGCGAAGGCGCAGCGCAATGTCCCGCTGATGACGCCTTATCCGCTTTGGGCGGAAATTGATGTCGAGCGATATTGGGAACTTGTCTCCGACGCGCTCCGCGATGTTGGCGCGCGAGTGTCGAATGTGGCAGGTATCGGGTTCGCCACGACGTGTCCGACGATGATTGCGCTTGATGCCAATGACCGTCCTATCGCGCCGGCACCGGTTTATCTGGATGGGCGTACGGATGGGCTGATCTATGACGTGCTTGGTGCGGACGCGGGCCTTTATGCGCAACACACTGGAAATCGTGCAAGCGTCTCGACGGTGTGGGCGTCGCATGCTCTTTGGATGCGTCGAAATGATCCTTCCGCATGGTCGCGCGTGAATCGCATTGCGATGCTCAATTCATGGCTCGCTTTTAAGCTTACGGGCCAATGGGGTATCGACCCGACCCAGATGTCCTATTCGGGCCTAGTCGATGTTCGGAAAGCGGAGCCTGCGTGGTCGGACGATCTTATGAAACTCTGGCAGGTCGATCCGCATTTGCTGCCGGCCATTCAGTACGCCAATCGACCGATCGGTCAAACCGTGGCTGACTATGGCGGGGCGCTACCGGCCGGAATACCCGTCAGTCTGGGTGCGGCTGATACGGCTGCTGCCTCACTCGCCGTGGGTTTGAGCCGTAATAAGGATGCGTTCGAATCCATTGGCACGTCAGGAGTTCTGACAGTCTGCCTTGATCGACCGGATTTCGATGACACGTTCATGAACCGCTACCATGTCCTGCCCAATCTATGGCTCGCCCATGGTGCGATGTCGACGCTTGGCGGTGCATTTGGATGGCTCAACAGCAAGATCTGGCCAGAGCTGCGCTTTTTCGCCGATCTTGAGCGGCTTGCCGAAGAGTCGGTGCCAGGGGCCAATGGGCTCGTCTTCTTGCCCTATTTGGCTGGCGAGCGCAGTCCGCATTGGGACACTGCGGCTAGTGGCGGCTGGCTGGGCCTGCGACTGAGCCACAGTCGCCCTGATATGATTCGCGCGGTCTTTGAAGGGACGACCTTCGGTCTGCGCCAGATCTTCGATCATGCGCGGACCCGTTGGGATTGGCAGCCTGCATATCTCATGGGGGTAGGGGGAGGTGCGCGAAGCCGTTTCATTGCCCAAATGAAGGCCGACATTCTCGGCATTGAATATAGGACGGCCGATATGGCCGACGCGGCTGCGCTCGGGGCCGCCCTCATGGGCGGGGTTGCGGCCGGGGCCTATGCAAACTTGACCGATCCGGAACTTCCGCGCATACAAGCGACATCGTCACCGTTCAAACCTGGCGCCAAATACCGCCGCCACGTTTATGAGCAAGCCTTCGCCATTTACGACACGCTCTATGGCCAGCTGCGGGCTACGATGCATAAACTTGGCGCCCTGTCCGCGCCCTGAAAACAAAGGAGCCGGATGGCAACCATGAGCATGGCGAGCGATGATCTTCTCGGACGGATCGTGGCGATCGCCGTTGAGCTCAATCCGGATCCGGACGGTCGCATCCGCCTTCCGCCAGAGCGCGATCTAGCCGAATTGCTAGGCGTACAACGCATGACTTTGCGCGAGCGCCTCACGGTACTCCAGACGATGGGGTTTGTGCAGCGTACGCAGGGCAGCGGCACCTATCTGGCACTCCCCAATTCACGGTTTCTGCAATTCTATTTCGAGGTTGCGCTCAGTCTTGGCTTTGTCACCGTCGAGCAGATCCAAGGCGCGCTCGAGATGCTGGGATGTGAGATTGCGAGCAATGCCGCGCTGAACGCAGACCCGTCAGATTTCAACGACTTGGAAACAATCGCCAAGTCTATCGCACAAGCGGATCGAGTCGATGCTATTATCGACGATCAATTGCAGTTTCATACCGTTATAGCACGCGCCACCCGCAACCCTGTTATAGTCATTCTGATGAATGGGATTGCAAGCGTCATACGTGAAGTCCTCGGTAGGCGGGCGAACATTATCGCGCCGGTCCGTGGCGCATTCGGCCGCAGCGGTGCAGCTTATCTGAATGTCGTTCAATCAATGCGCGATCGTGAGCCGGATGCGGCACGTTCGGCCATGCAGGAATGTTACGCAATGTGGCGGCGCGAAGCAGCCAAGGTTGCTATACTGATTGATTTTGAATAGTCCAATATTCTGACATATGATCATAAGTAAAAAATCGCAATTTTATCCTACTAAGTGCAAGTTTTATGTTTTTTAATCATCTGTATAAAAATTCTTTTTTGTCTCAGACAATAGACTGATAGCCTCAAACACATTGCTAATACATAAAATTAGGCACTCAAGCGTGCAATGTCTGTGGTTGCGGGCCCACTCAACCGCCGAGAATTCCAGTAGACTAGAGCAGAATCCTATCAGGTTGCATCGTAGCCTGCGGCGTTGAAGTAGTTTGCACATTCGGCGGGCGGTAAGAGATCGATGATGCGACCGATCGCGGCCCACAGACCGTTGACGGTGCGCTCGGAGACCTTTCGGAGCAGCGCCTTATCCCCTAGGGCAGTTACGCGCCATTGCGTGTCTCACACATAATTGAGTGCGGGTTTGTTACTTTTCGAACCAAAAATACGGTTGCGAAATGCCGATTTCATTAAAACAGCTAACATATTGAAAAATAATGATTTTTGGAGAGTTTACTAAATTGTCTCTAGTCAATGTGGAATGAGACCAAGGCCCTTTACAGAGCGATTTTGGCTGTGTTGCACATTCTCTAAGGTCAATTCGATTATGCTAAACCCTTTTGAAATCAAAAGGAATTTGGGTCATTTATGGGTGCGTTTGAGAGTTCGCAACATTGTAACTGGCGGAGGGAGCGGGATTCGAACCCGCGATACGGTTTCCCGTATACACACTTTCCAGGCGTGCGCCTTCAACCACTCGGCCACCCCTCCGTCTTGGTGCTTCAGCCGCACCGGGGTCTCTTTTGTCTTCCGTCCGCCCTTTGTTCCGCTGTCTCTGGCCCTGGTCAGGAGCTTGCGGGATATCGAGGGACCGCTTGCGCAGCACCGGAAAGAGCGCGCACTATAGTCATACATGCCGCTATGACAAGACCCTATGCTGCCAATCCATCAATTTATTCCTGCTTCAGGCCGTTACGCCCATAATGATCGTCCTGTGTCAAAGCCCGCTTGGCCTCGAAATTGCTGGTCCAGTGCTGGTTTGCGCGAGGGGTCCAGTTCGGGTGTTGTCCTTCGGGGCGGTATCAGACGGGCTGGCTTGTCTGGATGGCGGGTTTTTGCAGGGATAGGGGGGTGGCCCTGGCCTGCCTGGTGTCGGCAATCAAAGGCGTCAGGCTTCTGCTTTAGTCTAAAAACCCGAGTGAAATGAGTGGCTTATTTGTATTTCGTGTGTCGAGGGGCCTCAGGGGGCTGGTCAGGCAGGATTGATTCCGTTTTTGGCACAGGAATTGCGAGTCCCGTGGGAGAGCATGTGGCGTAACGGAGACCAGAAGTCAGGCGATGACGACCATTTCCAGTGGTGTAAATCCCTATCTGACGACCTATAACACAACGCAGACCCCATCGGTCGGCGGCAGTGCAGCTGCGCCTAACAGCAGCGCTTCACCGTCGCAATCGTCCGTGTCGATCTCCCTGTCTGCCAGCAGCCTGTCGATGGCTACGGCCTATGCACTTGCGAGCAAGCCCGTCAATCCTGCGACACTGGCTGTCTCCGGGAACACGCTGACCATCACCGAGAGTGTGCCAGGAACTCTGAATGCCAATGATGTGATCCGGATTTATGACGGCACCAAAGACATTACCAGCAAATTTGCCGGATATTCGGCGGCCACCACTCCGGCGGGAATATCCGGGGCCGCGGGTGGTACTTTAAGTATCGTTGCCAATAATCTGGCTTTTAACGGCAAGACGGCTTCCAGCCTTACATTTACGGTCAGCAAATATCTTGGACCTGCCTCATACGATCCGGAATCGATCAATTCCAATGTTGTGGCAGTCAAGCTTGATACGACCCCGCCCGCGACGCCGCGTGCCACCCAGGGTACCGGTGCATCAAGCCGGATCATTACCCTGGCGGCACCCGAACCCAATACGACGGTTGAAATCTGGGATGGTGATCCCAACAGTGGCGGTGTGCAGGTCTATGGTGCGGGGGCGTCCGACACATTTTCGGCGTATGGACTGAGCCAGTTCATCGCCAAGACCGGAGCCTATAACGGCTCGGAAAGCCTCAGTCTAAGCGTTTATCTGCGCGATGCGGCGGGTAATCTTTCACTGCCCTCGGCGCTGATGACGCGGCCGATCGACTCGCTTGACCGTACGGCGGGTACCAATACGGCCGCTTATCTTGCAGCCAGAGATGCCGGGACACTCGCCAGCTTTACGCCGATCGATATCGTCGACCGATCCTTGTCCATTGTCGAAAATATTGACGCGCTGCAGGAGATGGTGGCCGGAGGCTACGCTCCCACAATCAAACTGACGGATACACGCCCTGCGGTCCTGTCCCTGACGGCCACACAGGTCGCCAATGCTGCCGAGGCCCTCAATCTGCTGACATCGGGCCGTACGCCGCCGGTACTGTTTGCGATCGATGCCAAGGGTTCGTTTACGGCCGATCAAATCCTCTCTTTGCCGCCTGCACTGATTTCCAAGATCAAGAATGTCAATATCAGCCTGACTGCCCAGGATGCGGTGACCAATCTGGCAGAAATCAACCAGTTGTTGAGCACGGAAACTCTTCTCCCCGGGCAGGTCTCCAAATTCTCGGTCAATATCAGCGATACGGTTCAGGCCGTCCAGGATAATTTCGACCAGATATCCACTCTGAAATCGATCAATTCCGTCAGCCTGACCGATCAATTCGTCAATCCGACCGGAAAAACCATCCCGCTGGTGCTGAAAGCTTCCCAGTTGAAATCAACCGAAGTGGCGCAGGTCAATTACAAGGCGATTACGGCCGGAGCCACTGATCTGACCCTGACCGTGGCCGGGCAGACCCTGACAGTGAAAGCCGGCAAGAGCCTGACCGCCAATGAAGTGGCCGATGCTTTCGCAGGAACTCCGCCAGCCGATACGAGCATTGCGACACTGACCGGAACCTTGACCGGTTACGAGGTGACGCGCGGCGCTGGCGGCGTTGTCAGTTACAAGAGCACGGTTGTGGGTGACAATGTGGCCGATCTGGTGATCGGCGGCACAGCCAGCCGTATCCTGGCCTCCAAGCCCGGTTTGACTGTGGCACAGGGTGGTGTCGATCTGTCGATCATCAACAAGCTGCCTGTCAATTACGTGGCGCGCATTACCGAGGCCAAAGCCAGGGATGCGCTCGCCCTTCAGAAAAACGCCCATGTGGTCGATTTCACGGTACAGGATACGGTCGATCAGGCTTTGCTTTATGCCAAAACGCTGAATACTTTGCCGAAATCCTTCACGATGACCATCAAGGATACAACAGGCAATGTTGCGGCGCGGACCAACAATCTCGGCACGATCACCAAGCCTTACACACTGAATCTGACGGATTCGACGGTCGATAAGATCTTGCAATTCGGCAAGCAGCTCAAAACCGTCAAAACCCAATTCAGCATTAAGGATACGGTGGCCAATGTGCTTGCCAAGTCGGCTGATTTGTCGGCGATCAAATCGAATTTCTCGATTGCCGATGCCGATAATACGATCAGCAATGACGGCATTTCTGTGCTGACCAATTCCGGCATGACTGTGAGCGGGGTCAAATGGGGCGATGCCCAATTTGCCGATGCCAGCAGCAATGTGAAGCAGATCCTGATCAACAGCCCGATCGACACGATCTATAAGAGTACCGATCCTTCCACATTCACCCATGTCGATGTGCTCAAGAGCATCAGCAAGGTGCTGAAGGTGAATATTCTGGTGGATTCGAACACCACATCCGACCAGATCGATATGCTGCAGGGTATTTCAGATGTGCCGGGCGTGCCTGTTGTCGCGCCTTCAACGCTCGATGCCAATCTGAGCATCAATGGCGTGCCCGTGGTCATTCCTGCGGGATCGGATTTGGCAACCATCAAGGATACTATCAACACAGCCGTGGCGGATTACAACCAGCAGATCACTGCGCATAATCTGGTGCTGCGGACCCCTGAAAGTCTGGTGGATATCCATGCCGAACTCAATGTGGCCGGCACCGGTATTGTGCTTTATTCCAACGCGACCTCGGCCATCGAGGTCAAGGACATGTCCAATATCACGGCCTTTACCGGTCTGAATTTCGGCGTGTCGGGTGCCCGCGTCAATGGCGTGCCGATGACAGCCCCGACAGGCTCGATCAAGGGCTCGATCAGCCTTGACAGCGGGCTTGTGGCCACAACCACTGCCACTTCCGTGCCGGCAGTCGCCTTGAAACCCGGTGCGACAACACAGGCCGACGTGACCTTCACCGCTTTGAAATCGGGAGCCTCGGTGACGCTGGCGGGCCTGACCTTCAAGGCCAATGTCGATCTGACTAAAGAGCAGGTGGCGTCGGCGTTTGCCAATATTGCTGACGGTACGGTTTCGACCTCCATCACACCGGCCGCCGATGGCGTCTTCTCCGGCACCATGACCGGCTGGGCGACAGGTGCGGCGACCAATGAGCTGGTCGGCTATACGGCGACAAGACTGCCAACCATCGTGCCTGTTACATTGGGCCGCGACATCGCGACGAATATGGTCAATATTACCAAAGCCATCAATGATGCCAGGGATGCCAATGGCAATAAGTTGGGCATCAAAGCCACCACAGACGGCACGGTCTCGGGTGGTGTCAGTCTGACGTCGAACGACCAGACGCCGATCAGCGTCAGCTATCCCGCCGATATGAGCAATGCACTGGGGCTTAAGCTGGGCATAACGTCCAAAGTGCTGCAATTCGACTGTTCGGATGCCTATGTGCTGCCGACCCTGAAGGATTCCTTCAGCAGCCTGCGCAATTTCTTCACGCTGAACGTCATTGATACCCAAGCCAACATCAATGCCAATCGGGCTGCGCTGGATCAGGCGGCGCGCAACAATGTCATGCTGACCATCAAACGCTGACGGGACGCGCTTAACCACTTTGCACGAGACCGATTGTTGCGCGGGCTGGTTTTTGGCATGATGGTGCAATGGTCGGCCTTGCTGATTGACCCTGATCGATTTTCGAGGAGCCTGTCCCTTTGTCTACACCAGTCCAATCTTCGGTTGCTCTCATCACAGGTGCCGCGCGGGGCATCGGTTTGGCCACGGCGCGGCGTTTTCTGGCCGAAGGCTGGCGGGTTGTCCTGCTGGATATCGATGCGGAGACCTTGACGCAGACGCAGGCCGATATCGGCCAGCCCGATGATGTTCTGGCGATCCGGTGCGATGTGGCGGATGTGCGGGCGGTCCAGGCGGCGATCCTGACTGTCGCATCGCATTTTTCGCGGCTCGATGCCCTGGTCAACAATGCGGGCGTGGCCGTGTTCAAGCCGATCCTCGAAACCACACCCGAAGAGTGGCAGAGGGTGCTGGATGTCAATCTGTCCGGTCCGTTTTTTGCTGCCCAGGCGGCCGCTCTGTTGATGCGTGAGACGGGTGGCGGCAGCATCGTCAATATTGCCTCGATTTCCGGCTTGCGGGCCTCGACCTTGCGGGTAGCCTATGGCACCAGCAAAGCCGCTCTGGTGCATCTGACCAAGCAGCAGGCTGCCGAATTCGGCGCAATCGGGATCAGGGTCAATGCGGTTGCTCCGGGGCCCGTGGATACCGCGATGGCCAAAGCGGTCCACAGCGCCGAGATTCGTGCCGATTATCACGATGCCATTCCGCTCAACCGTTACGGGCTGGAAGAGGAGATTGCCGAGGCTGTGTTTTTCCTGTGCTCGAGCCGCTCGAGCTATATCACTGGCCAGACACTGGCGGTGGATGGCGGTTTTGATGCCACCGGCATCGGACTGGTCTCGTTGCGCAAACAGCGCCGCAACGGCTGAACGCCGCTGTTACAGATCGAGGCCTTCCACCTGCGGACGCAGCTTTTCGAGGGCCTCGTTGCTCTTGTCGTAGAGCGGATAGATGGCTTGGGCGCGTTGGAAAAGGTGGTAGGCCGCTTTAACCTGCCCGCGTTGTTGCATGATGGCCCCAAGGCCCATCATGGCCTGATAATGGCGTGGTTCCAGGCGCAAGACCTCGACCAGATCTGCCATGGCACGGGTCAGATCGTCGAGGGCGAAAAACACCAGAGCGCGGGTGTTCCACCCTTCCGCCCATTGCGGACGCAGCATGATGGCGCGGTCGAGCAATTCGATCGCCAGAGCGGGATCATCGGCTGCAAGGGCGCCATTGGCGCGCGAGACTAGCAAATCGACGGTATCGCTGCCTGAGCGGGCAAGCCGCCGCCCGATTGTCTCCGCGATCTGCCGGGCTTGGGCAGGAGCCTGTGCCTTGGCCAGCCGCTCGAACAGATGATCGAGGGTCGGGTCTGGTTTGCTGCGCAGCTGTGCCTGAGCTGGTGTGCCCGCGGCACAGGCAGCAGCCAGACACAATCCCATAAAGGTGCGGCGCTTCATCATGTGTCGATTTTAAGCGAGTTGTGTCCGGCTGCAAGGTGCTGTGACAAGAAATCATGCTGTTCCGGGATATGGCATCGAAGCTGCCCGCAATATCATCATTCCGATATGCTGCAGCGCCACATATCTGTGCAATCGCAACAAGATCTAGACTTGCCACACTCTCGGGCTTGGTTAGCATGGTCCATGGGAAAGCCTGATGAATCTCGCAGGCTGAAGAGGGGGGCTCGAGATGAGCGATCACATCCATCCAGTGGATCAACAATTGCCGTTTGGGCGCATGGCGGCTTTGGGCCTGCAACATGTGCTTGTGATGTATGCAGGCGCGGTGGCGGTGCCGCTGATCATTGGCCGCGCATTGAAACTGCCGCCCGATCAGGTAGGCATTTTGGTCAATGCCGATTTGTTTGCCTGCGGGTTGGTCACATTGATCCAGTGTATCGGGGTCGGCCCGTTCGGCATCCGCTTGCCGATCATGATGGGGGTTACCTTTGCATCGGTGTCGCCGATGCTGGTGATGGCGACCAATCCGGCGATCGGCCTGGGCGGCATTTATGGCGCTGTGATCATATCGGGTATTTTTGGCCTGTTGGTCGCGCCCTTTGTCAGCCGCATGCTGGCCTTCTTTCCGCCTGTTGTCACAGGCACGATCATTCTGGTGATCGGCATATCGTTGATGCGGATCGGTGTGAATTGGGCCGCGGGGGCGGCAGCACCGACTTTGCCCGGTTATGGCGACCCGTTGCATCTGACGGTGGCAGGCTTGACGCTCATCGTGATTTTGGCGCTGATGCGTTATGGCAAGGGTTTTGTCACCAATATTGCGGTGCTGCTGGGCACGATTGTCGGCTTTGCGATTGCCTATGCTCTGGGCAAAGTGAATTTTGATGCGGTGGCCAAGGCCGAGCCGTTCGGTCTGATCTATCCGTTCCAACTCGCCACCCCCACCTTCGATCTGTTTGCTGCCATCTCGATGTGTCTGGTGATGCTGGTGGTGATGGTGGAATCGACCGGCATGTTTCTGGCTGTCGGTGAAATGACCGACCGCCCCGTGCACGAGCCCGATCTGAAGCGCGGCCTGCTGACCGACGGATTGGGGACGCTGATCGGCGGGATTTTCAACACCTTTCCCTATACCTCCTTCTCGCAGAATGTCGGTCTGGTTGGTGTCACCGGCGTGCGGTCGCGTTTTGTGACGGCTGTAGGCGGGGTGATCCTGCTGGCTTTGGGGTTGATCCCCAAATTGGGTGCGGTGATGACGGCGGTTCCGGTCTTCGTGCTGGGCGGGGCAGGGATTGTCATGTTCGGCATGGTTGCGGCCACCGGCGTGCGGATCCTGTCCAATGTCGATTTCAAAACCAACCGCTTCAACCTCTATATCGTCGCGGTCTCCATCGGCTTCGGCCTGATCCCGCTGGTCGCACCGGCCTTTTTCTCCAAGCTGCCGAAAGACCTCGAACCGATCCTCAATTCGGGCATCGTGCTGGCCTCCATAGCCGCCGTGATCCTGAATGCCTGGTTCAACGGCGCATCGGGAAGCGCCAAAGACGCCGCCAGCTCGGCCTCGGCCAGTGATCACGCCTGAAGATCAGGGCTCCAACAAAAGGGGGCTTCGGCCCCCTTTTTCATGTCTATAAAAAAATCGCAAAAAAATGCGGATGAACGGATTATGAAGCGCGGGCTCAGGCATCGTTCAGCGCGGGGCGGCTAATCTCCTTTTAACGATCAGACGGGACACACAAAACCCCGGAGCTGATCGGGCAACCGGCCCTGATCATTCAGGCCACCACAAGGAGAGAGTACCATGACAAAGTCCCTGACCCGTCTCGTTTCGACCGTTACCCTGATCAGTGCTCTTGGCCTTGGCGCCGCTTTTGCGCAGACGCCAGCCCCTGCTACCGGCAATGCCGCAACAACTCCTGCCATTACGGCTCCAGCCAATGGCAAGGGTGTCGACAGCAAAGCAAAGACCGTCGAGCATAAAGCCCTCAAAGATCAGACCCACGTTGGCAATCATGCGCTGAAGACGGATGCGGCAAAGACCGAGAAGAAGCCGGTTCCTGAGGCACCCCAGGCTGCAGCTCAGACTTCACCGAAGGCCGATGCCAAAGCTGTCGCGACAACCCCGACTGTGGCACCGAAGTCCTGATGCTCCACTTGTGCAAGGACAGGACATGTTCCCCCCTTCGGTCCTTGCTATGATCCCCTGCAAGAGGCGCTGGCTGCAAAGCCGGCGCTTTTTGTCTGTGCAAGGGGTGATGTTAACGCCTGATCAGGCATTTTTGCGGCAGGGCGTTGACAAGTGCATGATCAAGGGCAAAATACGAAAATTCGTCATCACTTGACGTGACATTGGGGAGATTCAAATGAAAAAGATCGTCACCGCCGCCGTTTTGGGTTTGGCTTTGATGGGCTCTGCTCAGGCGCAGACCGCACGGGATACCCGCGAAGTGGGTGCAGCCGGTATTTCCGGTGGTGCTGCTTCGGTTATCTTCTGGAATACCATGGCATCAACCACCGCTCTGGCTACCGCCGGTGTTGGCGTGGGTGTGGCTGCTGGCGTCTATGCCATCTACAAGATCTATGACAGCTACTCCGCACCGGCTCCTGCTCCGGTTGCAGCGCCTGCAGCCGCCAAAAAGGCAAAGAAGTAAGCCGTCTGATCCTTGTTCAGGATCACGGCCATTTAAGGACGCTTTGACAACAAAGCGTCCTTTTTTATTTCTCATGCCCAAGAGTCAGGCTGCGGCCTTCCAGCCATCGGTGGTTGTGTTTCTGAAACGCAGCATCACGCTGAAGCCATCATGGCGTGAAAGAAAGCGGATTTGTCCGGCCAGCAGACGGGCGCGCTTGCGCATATTCTTGAGCCCGCGGCCCAGTTCCATCCGGTCGATGGGTGCCAGTCCTTCGCCATTGTCGCGGATGACCACCATGAGATGGTCGCGATACTGGCGCAAATGAACGGTGATTTTGCTGCATTCGGCATGTTTGATCGCATTGGCAATGCATTCCTGAACAATGCGGCTGGCATGCAGACATTGGGCATCGGAAATATTCTGGTTGGTGGCATTGCGTTTTTTGCCAGGGATGAATTCCAGCTCGATGCCGAGGCCTTTCAACCGGGTGCGCTGGCGTTCGAGCAGCGCCCCGATCATTTTTGCAGCATTGGCCGGTTTGCCAAGCGAGATGCAGTCGATGATCACCCTTACGTCATCCATGCAGACCTGGAACATGTCGAGCACGGCAGCCTGACTGAGGTCCTGTTTCTTGGCCAGCAGCATGCCCGAAATCAGTTGCGAGCCGACTCCGTCATGGATTTCCATCAGCAGCCGTTCGCGCTCGGACTGGATCAGCCGGATATTGTTGATGGCATGCTGTTTCTGCAGCACTTCGCGTAACCGCTCTTCGCTGTGTTGCAGCGCTTTGGTGATGCGGGTGGCTTCGGCCATCTGGTAATTCTGCGAGGTGCGGTAACGTTTGAACACAATGATGCCCGTCACCATCAGCAACGCCGTCATGCTGAATTGCATCAGATAGATTTCTTCAAACCAGATATGCGGCAGATAGTCCCCCAGCATGGCAAAGGCGTATTTCATCTGTCCCGATGACACCAGATAATCGTGGAACGTCAGGGCCACCATCAATGATGATTGCAGGATCAGCATTTTCCCTTCGTTTTTAAGGAAAATATTTTCAAGAAGAACGCAGCGCATCAGCACGGAAATCAAATAGGCGATTGTCCCCGGCACCCAATAGAGATTGAGATAATAGGCGCTCTCATTGCCGAAATACAGGCAGATGACGGAAGCAGAAATACCGAACAGATTGCGTATTTTTGTCCGCACTGGATTGGATTTGATCTCGGCAATGACTTTCATGAAATCGGCAAACGAAAAAACCGCCCAGGCGAGAAAGCCATAGATCAAGGCCTGCCAGATCGCGTAATACTCGGCTGGGACCGAGACGATCATCAGCATGTTGAAAAAGAACGCCCAGCCGAACATGGTCATGCCCGCCAGTCCGATCAGCCGTTCCCGCTTGAACAGCATGCTGAAGCTGATCAAAAAGGCGCCCAACGTTCCGAACAGGACATTCGAGCCATTGATCGTGATCTTGGTGAGAAACAGGACCTGCCGCATCATGTTTTCGATGGCGGGCTCGCTGCCGATATGCAATTCGCCGAGCTGGAACAGCGGGTCATGATTGAAATACTCGAAGGTCATCACATTGGTGTCACGCACCAGATGTGCGGGAATGGCCACGGCATAGGGACGAAACCATTTCACCCGTTGCCGTAAATCGGAATGGAGGATCTCGTCGATTTTCTCGCCATTGAGCCAGACCCTGCCCAGGCTTGTCATGGCATTGATCATCAATTTGGCTGGCCCGTTCTCGACGCTCAATTGTGCACGGGTCAAGGTGGTGGTCATCCGCAGGCAACGCACCGGTGTTTCTTTGCCGATCTCCCAATGGGGCAGAGTGATCTTGGTCCACCCGGTCAGGGATTTGTGCGGGTCATCGCACTGGAACTGCTGCACTTGTCCTTGATTGATGACCGTGTTGGGTTGATCTCCGCCGGAACTGAACGACAGGTAGAACACAAACAGCAATACGGCGATGCCTGTCACAGCAAGGCTCGAGGCGTTAAAATAATCTTTGAGGCGGTTCATCAATGGCTCCCATTGGGGAATACGCAACAACGAATGAAACAAAAAGCACGCGGGAATTGGACGGTTATCGGGGCGAGGGCGAGATTAATGCTTTGTTTTGGGGGGTGTTTTTCCCATGCGCGCCATAATTCCGGCGACGCGTTCCAGTGTGATGCCTTCCGCAACGGGTTTCGGCTCGGTCACGGTGCGCTCGACCAGCCTTTGGGCGGCTTTGGCGGTTTGGGGCTTTTCCGCCAGAAATTTTTTAATTTTGTCCACGAAACAAAGACTCCACCACAAAGGGCCAAAAACACAGAACAATCATAATTTATGAGGTGATTATAACGTGTGATCGGCTTTGGGTCCATGCATCTCGTCGGCTCATCTCCATAGGTCCAAACCCGATCATTGATCGTATTGGAACTATGGAAAAAATTGCATCGGCTCCTCCACACTGCCCTGTTGTCTATTTCGACGGAAGCTGCCCCTTGTGCAGCATCGAGATAGCCCATTATCAGTCCTGCCAGGGGGCGGGCGAAATTGCCTTTGTCGATGTGTCGGATGCCGGAACTGTCCTGACGGCCGATCTTGATCGCGAACAGGCGATGGCGCGGTTCCATGTGCGCCTCGCGGATGGCTCCTTGCGGTCGGGTGCGGCGGGTTTTGTCGCCTTGTGGCAAGTCTTGCCGCGCTGGCGCTGGCTGGCCCGTTTTGCGGGACATCCGAGGGTTCTGCCCATCCTTGAACGTCTCTATGTACTGTTTCTGCCCTGGCGCTCGCGGATTGCGCGGCTCCTGGTCAGGCGGGCCAGATCCGCCCGCCCGTCATCGGCACTTTGACGCCCGTGGTGCTGGGAAGGCTCAGCGGCAGGCCCAATTTGGAACGCACCGCCAGATAGCCGAAACATTGCGCCTCCAGAAAATCCCCATCCCACCCGATGCTTTCGACCGGGACGACATGCACGGCGAGCCGTTGGGCAAGCCCCTCCATGAAATGCAGATTATGGCGTCCACCGCCGGCCACAAACCATTGCAGCGGCGGGGTCGGCACGTGGTCCAATGCCCGGCAGGTGGCCTCGATGGTAAAGGCGGCAAGGGTGGCCAGGCCATCATGCGGGGACAGGCTTTCGACAATGCGGGCGCGCTCGTGGAAGTCGTTGCGATCCAGAGATTTGGGCGGACGCGTGGCAAAAAAAGGATTGTCGAGCAACCGGCCCAGCACGCTGCGGTTGACCTGACCGAGCTGGCTCAAGCGTCCGCCTTCATCATAGGGCAGGCCGAAATGTCTGCGCACCCAATCATCGCAAAGCGCCGATGCCGGACCCGTGTCAAAGGCCAGAATCGTCGAGCCGTCGAGATAGGTGACATTGCCGACCCCGCCCCAATTCAGGATCATCACCGGCTGTTGCAGGCGGCTTGCCAGCGCGTGATGATAAACCGGCACCAGCGGTGCGCCCTGACCGCCGGCTTTGACATCGGCGAGGCGGAACTGGTCGACGACCGTAATGCCCAGTTGTGCGGCCATCCGCCGCCCGTCGCCCAGCTGGCGGGTAAAACCCAGTTCGGGCCGGTGGTAGACCGTCTGGCCGTGCAGCCCGATCAATTCGATATCTTTTGGGTTGATGCGGTTCTGCTCCAGGAATTGTCCGATCGCCGCGCTGAAGGCATCGGTGACATCCTGTTCCAGGTGGGTCAGTGGGTCCGACATGGCGCGGCTGGGGTCTTGCAGAAAATCCAGCAGTCTGTTCCGCAAGGCTTCGGGATAGGGCAGGGTCGCGCCGAAGCCCGCTTCCACAAGGGTTTGCCCATCGGTGCGCAAGATGGCGATGTCGATGCCATCCATCGATGTGCCGCTGATGGTGCCGATGACGGTTCGGGTCTTGCTGGTAAACATGCGAATTTACAGATCCTTTTGTCTACCCTAGCGATAAACCACTGCGCGAGGCCGTGCAATTTCTATGTCGTAGCCCAACGTCCCGTCCTATTACCCCGTCCCATCGATAAGACCCTTCGGAAAGACCCATAGGATGGGTATGCTTGCCGGGGCGTCTTGCGTCTGCCAGCCGGGACTGGCATGATCGGCTGCTGTAATAACGGAGGAATGCTGTTGCGTATCGATCACCCCGAGTTGACCACTGTCATCGACACACCGCTCAAACTCGGTGAAGGTCCGTGCTGGTCGGCTGCAGAAAATGCGCTGTATTTTGTCGATATTCTGGCCCCCAAACTCTACCGGCTTGATCTGGCGAGCAAGGCCCTGCGCGAATGGGCCATGCCGAGCGATATCGGCAGTTTCGGTCTGGCCAGGGATGGCCGCATGGTGGTTGCGCTGCGCGACGGGGTTTATTGGTTCGATCCGGCGACAGAGGCGTTGTCGTTGCTGGTCCGCCCCGAGCCGGACCGTCCGACCAATCGCCTGAACGACGGCAAGGTCGGTCCCGACGGACGCTTCTGGGTTGGCTCGATGGATGACCGCCCGACCAAGGAGGCGGTGGCTGCACTGTACCGCATCGACACCGATGGACGCTGCGACAAGATGGTGGATGGGCTGATCATCTCGAATGGTCTGGCCTGGTCGCCCGACCACCGCACGATGTACCATGCCGACAGCCGTGGTCCCTATGCGCAAGCATTCGATTTCGATGTGAAGACCGGTGATCTCTCGCGCCAGCGTATCCTGCGGATGCTGCCCGAGGCCGAAGGGCGCCCCGACGGCGCGGCTTGCGATGCCGAGGGCTATTATTGGGCGGCGGGCGTGACCGCGGGCTGCCTGAACCGGATTGCCCCCGATGGCACGCTGGACCGCAAGGTCATGCTGCCGTTTCCGGCCCCGACCATGCCCTGCTTTGCCGGGCCAGACATGAAAACCCTGTATGTGACTTCGTTGGCCAAACAGGTCGACGGTCATGATTATGCAGGCACGATTGTGTCCTTCGAGGTTGATGTGCCCGGTGCGCCCGTTGCGCGCTTCGGCGAGCCGCTGGCCTGATCCGCCCGAATTCAAGTGGAGTAACGCGTTCACATGTCTGACGATCTATCCGTCAATGGTGCCTTGCAGATTGACACGATAGCTCTGCCCAAGGGAGGCAGACTGGGCTTGGTGCATTGTCCGGGACGCTGTGGCTGGGATAGCCATAGCCGCCTCTGGGCCCGCAATCTCGATGAGGATCTGCAGGCGATCAAGGCTTTCGGGGCTTCGCATCTGGTCACGCTGATCGAGGAAAGCGAATTTGCCCTCTATGGTGTCGAGGATCTGCCCCATCGTGTCGCAACGCATGGCCTGATCTGGCATCATTGGCCTGTTGCCGATATGGCAGTGGCAGGAAGCGTGACGCGCCAGCGTATGGCCTTGGAAGTGCCAGACCTGTTGCGTGACTTGCGCAATGACGGCGTGGCAGTGGTGCATTGCGCGGCAGGCTTGGGCCGCACCGGGACCTTTGCCGCCCAATTGCTGGTGACCTCCGGCCTCACCCCGCAAAAGGCCATTGCCGCGGTGCGTCAGGCGCGTCCGGGCACCATCGAAACCGAGGCGCAGGAACAGGCCGTTTATCAGCCGCTGCTGCCGGTCTCGTAATCCGTTTTCAGGTCAGGCGAATTGGCCGTCCAGCGCTGTCTCGATGGCAGCCAGTAAGGGGATCGAGCTTTGTGCCCCCAGTTGCGTGCAGGCGAGACTGCCTGCCGCCACGCCGCGTTGCAATGCGCCCGTCAGTCCGAAGCCGCGATGCAGGGCGGCTGCAAAGGCCCCGCAAAAGGAATCGCCCGCCGCCGTTGTGTCGACCACCTCGATCGGCAGCGCGTCGATCTGCCGACGGACACCGTCCGACCAGGCCACCACGCCCTGTTCTCCCATCGTCACAACAGTGGTGATGGCGTGGTCCCGGTCCATCTGCCTGGCGATGTCGTCGGGGCTGGTGACTGTCATGCCGAATTGTTCGGCCAGCGACAGGATCTCGCCCTCATTGGCGATCAGCACGTCAATAAAGGTCAGCAAAGCGGGGTCCAGCTGTCCGGCGGGCGCGATGTTGAGGATCACCCGCGCGCCCTGCTGCCTGGCCCAGCGGGCGGCAGCAAGGGTTTGCGCATCGGGCAGTTCGCGCTGCAAGAGGACAAGATCAGATGGCGAGAGCGTAAGGCCCGACAGCGCATCGGCTGTGGCCAGCCTATTGGCACCGGAGGCCACTGTAATCGCGTTCTCGCCCGCATCACTGACCGCAATAAAGGCCGCCCCTGTCGGTGCATCGACGCGCTGGATGCAGGACAGGTCGACGCCGGCCTGTTCAAGCGGTTGCAGGCCGAGTTCCGCAAAAGGATCGCGGCCGACAGCCCCCACCATCCTTGTCGGCGCGCCGGCGCGCACGGCAGCCAAAGCCTGGTTGCCGCCTTTCCCGCCTGCAAAGACCTGATAATCGGGACCCAGCACGGTTTCGCCCGCTTGGGCAATATGGGCAACGCGGGTCACAAAATCGACATTGATGGAACCGAAGACGGTGATCATACCCAGCCCTTTACCGTGGATGCACTTTGCGCCAGCTCTCGACAAAGTGGCTTGCGCGCTTGCCCACTTCCCCGGCGCTGACGCCGGGTTTGTAGAGGGACGAGCCGATGCCCATGCCTGCCAGCGGCGTCTCGCGATAGTGTTCGGCTGTCTCGAGCCCGACACCGCCGACCAGCAGCAGCCGCAGGGATTTGGGCAGCACCGCCGACAGCGCGCGGATGCCGGCAGGCGACATCAATTCGCCGGGAAACAGTTTGGCGAGATCGGCGCCTGTCTCATGCGCGACAAAGGCCTCGGAAGCGGTGAACACGCCGGGCGCCGATACCAGCCCCATTTGTTTGGTCTGAGCAATCACGCTTGCATTGCAGTTGGGCGATACGATCAGCGTGCCGCCATGGGCTTGCACCTCCTTGACATCCTGCACGCTCAGAACCGTGCCCGCCCCGATCATCGCGCGTCCTTCGAAATGGCGCGCCATCAGGGCAATACTCTCCAGCGGATCGGGCGAATTCAACGGCACCTCGATCAGCGTGATCCCGGCTGCCACAAGGGCTTCGCCGACCGCGACCACTTCGGACGGGGTAATGCCGCGCAAGATCGCAATCAGCGGGCAACGCTCGAAATGCTGGTCGAAGGCCAGCCGGTTGGCTTGGTGTGTGCTCATTGCGGCAGATTAGACGATGCGGCCGCGCGCCGCTACCGGCCAGTCACCGATCAATTCATGCCCGCGCACCACCACCAGACGATCCACCATATTGACCACAACGCAGACATGGTTGGGGATGATGCGCACGACATCGCCCACCACCGGACGGTCATTGCAGGCCGACAGATCGAGAAAGCCATGCTCTTCGGCAAACTGTGCGATGCGGGCCTGCGGATGTTCGAGGATCAGGCCGAAGCCGTCCAGCCCGCCGCCGGTGTCGGCGGTCAGGGTTTTCGATCCCGAATCGAGAATGCCGCGCTCGGCACCGGCGCGTGAGACCACGGTGGCATAGACGTTGAGCGCGCAATCAGCGAGGCTGGCGTGACCGTTGCGCATCATCATCCGGTCATTGAAAATGCAGGTGCCCGCGCGGTGTTCGGTCGCCGCTTTGATCTTGCCCAGATTGACCAGATTGGGCGTGCCGCCCGACGAGACTTCGTTGATCTCGATGCCTGCTTCGCGCAAGCCGGCGCGCACGGTGGCGATGAAATCTTCCGTTTCGGTCATTTTGCTTTCGGGCGGATACATCATCAGTCCGGCAAAGCTCAGATGCTTGTTGGCCGCTATCTGTTTGGCCAGATCAATGGCCTCTTGCGGGGTTTCGACACCGGCGCGCTTGCGGCCCGTATCGCATTCCACCATCACCTCGAGCGGGCGTCCGGCGATGATGCCCGCTTCGGGCAGGCCATCAAGAACCGTTTGGTTGTCGCAAGCCACCCGCATTTTGACACGCTTGAGCAGCTGGCCAAGACGGCCGATCTTTTGTTCTCCCAGCAGATTGTAGCTGATAAAAATATCGTCGATGCCGGCATCCGCCATCACCTCGGCCTCGCCGATCTTCTGGCAGGTGATGCCTTTGGCACCCGCCTCGATCTGCATTTTGGCAATGATCGGGCTTTTATGGGTTTTGATGTGCGGGCGGTTGGCCACGCCGACCGCATCACACATGGCCTGGACGCGGGCGATATTGTTTTCAACCACGTTGAGGTCGATCACCATGGCGGGAGTGCCATAGTCGCGCGCGATCTGCGCTTTCAGCTGTGACAGGCCCATCGGGGTGCCTCCTTCGGATATGTGGATCAGTTGCGGATCAGCAGGATGGCTTCGATTTCGACCGACATGCGGTTGGGCAGCGAGCCCATGCCGACAGCCGAACGGGCATGGCGACCGGCTTCACCCAACACGTCGACAAACAGGTCGGAGCAGCCGTTAATCACTTTCGGATGGTCGGAAAAATCCGGTTCCGCATTGACCATGCCCAAGAGCTTCACCACCGCTTCGACGCGGGACAGATCACCCACGGCGGCTTTTGTGGCGGCCAGCAGATTGAGACCGGTCAGACGCGCTTCCTGATAGGCTTCCTCGATGGTGATGTCGCGGCCCAGCCGGCCGACCCGGTAGGTGCCGTCCGTTCGCTTCGGACCCTGGCCCGACAGATAGAGCAGATTGCCCGCCCAGCGGTAAGGCACATAATTGGCCACCGGTATCGGCATGTCAGGCAAGGTCAGGCCAAGGGCTTCCAGACGTTGTTCGGGTGTCATGATTGTTGTCCTTACGCTTTGTGCCACAAGGCCCCGTTGACGATGACATGGGAGGCCAGCAGACGGGTTTTGCCAGCCAGTTGCTCGCCTGTCGAGTCGACATAGTCGAATGAGCCCTCGCGCCAGTCAATGACCGTGGCATCGCCCGCACTGCCTGCCTTGAAGGTGCCGAGATCGGGACGGTTCAGGGCATGGGCGGCATTTTGGGTGGCCGAGCGGATCACTTCGACCAGCGGCATGCCGAGTTCGATGAATTTCGACATGGTGGTCAACAGGTCATAGGCCGGTCCGTCGATGCACAGGGCATGCACATCGGAGGAGATGCAGTCGGGCATGAAATTGTTCTTCAGCATGGTGCGGGCCGTGGCGAAGGAGAACGACCCCATGCCGTGTCCGATGTCGAAAATCACCCCGCGCTGGCGCGCGTCCAACACTTCCGGAATCACGCCGCCTGCAGCGGTGGCGGGAGAGTTGGGGAAGGGGCGGAAGCAATGGGTCAGGATGTCGCCCTTGCGCAGCCGGGCCAGCACATCCGGCAGGGTGGGCGGCGGATAATCGATGTGCACCATCAAAGGCATACCGACCTCGTCGGCCACCTGTCTGGCAATGTCGAGCGGCACGAGGCCGGAATTGCCCGAGGCATGGAAGCCGACCCGCACCTTGATGCCGGCGAGCGTATCGCGATGGGCCAGGGCGACATCGACGGTGTCGAGCGGCGCCATCAGCCGTAAATCGCCGCTTTCACCCACCATGATCCGTTTGGAGAAGCCGTAAATGCCCGCAAACGAGACATTCAGATAGGCAATGATCCGGATGGGCGAGGGCTTGATCACATGTTCGAGAAAGCCCGGATAGTTCCCTGGGCCTGCCGATCCGGTATCCACCACCGTGGTGCATCCGCCTTTGCCGAGAATGACCGGATCGACCCCCAGCGAGGTGCCGCCCCAATAGGTGTGGGTGTGCAGGTCAATCAGGCCGGGTGTGACAATCTTGCCTTCCACATGTTCGACCGTGGCGGCTTGCGCGGCCAGTCCGTCGCCGACAGCCACCACCTTGCCGCTCTGAAAGGCCACATCGGTCACACGGTCAATCGATTGGGACGGGTCGATCACCCGACCGCCTGTCAGAACAAGATCAAATACCATGCGCCTCAAACTCCCCATACTGTGCCCGGCCCGTCGAGCAGATTGTGCTTCATATGGAAAAAAATTACATAAAAAAACATGCACTGGTCAATAGTGCTGATTTTTGCGCTGCAATATGACGATAATTGCCAAAATTCGCATTGACAGCGGATCCGATGTCTTAATAAATTTTCATATAAGTCACCATTGCATCACGGTGCAAAATCAAGGGGGGAATTTGAATGTCAAAGTCGTTTTCACTATTGGATGTTTTGAACCGCAGGCATGTGCTGGGCGCTGCGGGACTTGCCGCGCTGGCAAGCCTGTCCGCCCCTCTGCCCGCCTTGGCGCAGACCAGTGCCAATCTGGCGATGATCGGCGAGCCGCAATCACTCGACCCGATGGCGTCGACCGCTGATCTGGTGTCCATCATCATGCAGCATGTCTATGAGCCGCTTTATACATTCGATGACAAATGGGTCGTCAAGCCGATGCTGGCAGTCGACATGCCCAAAATCAGCGCCGATGGCAAAAACTACAGCATCGAGATCCGCAAGGGCGTGAAACTGCACAATGGCCGTGATCTGGATGCCGACGATGTCGTTGCCTCGCTGAAGCGGTGGGTCGAGATGACCCCGCGTGGCAAGGCCCTGGGCAAGAGCATCACCGGTATTGTCGCCAAGGGTGCCAATAGCATCGAGATCAGCCTGTCCGATGTCCAGCCGGCTTTGCTGGCGCATCTGGCACTGCCGTCGGGCTTTGCCGGGATCATGGCCAAGGAATCGATTGCCACCCCGCTGGTCGAATTTGTCGGGACCGGTCCCTATAAATTCCGCGAGCGAAAGCCCGACCAGTTCGTCGTTCTCGTGAAGCATGACGGCTACAATGCGCGCTCGGAAGCGCCCAGCGGCTATGCGGGCAAGCGCGAAGCCAAGGTGGATGAATTGCGGTTCATTCCGGTGCCCAATGCCAACACCCGCACCGAAGGCGTGATTGCCGGTCAGTACCACTTCGCCGACCAGCTGCCTGTCGAAAGCAACAAGAAGGTATCGGCGGCCAGCAATGTCAGCCCCGTGCTGACCATGCCTTACGGCTTCCCCTATTTCCCCACCAATACGGTGCAGGGGCCGATGAAGGATGTCAAAATCCGCCAGGCCTTCCAGATGGCTTTGAATGACGAGGAAATCCTGATGGCCGGTTTCGGCGATCCGAAATTCTTTGCCGTCAGTGCCGAGCATTTCCCCAAGGGCTCGCCGTTCTATTCCGAGGCTGGCAAGGGCCAGTACAACAAGGGTGATGCGGCAGGGGCCAAAAAGTTGTTGGCCGAAGCCAAATATGACGGCACGCCGATCCGCATCCTCAATTCCAAGCAATATGACTACCACCACCGCATGGCTCTGGTGATGGCCGAGCAGCTGAAGGCGGCGGGCTTTGCCGTGACACTGGATGTGGTCGATTGGGCCACCTTGGTGCAGCGCCGCGCCGATCCGGCTGTCTGGGATGTCTATGTGACCCATTCCGCCTTCCTGCCGGAGCCGATGCTGTCGCCCCCGCAATTGGGTGACGGCGCTCCCGGTGGCTGGAAGTCGCCGGCCAAGGATGCGGCCCTGGCGGCCTTCAACTCCGAGCCAGATGCGGCAAAGCGCGGTGCCTTGTGGGCCAAGGTGCAGCAGACGGTCTATGACGAGGTGCCCTATATCCGCGTCGGCAATTTCGCGGCCCTTTCGGGGGTGTCGAACAAGATGAAAGGCTATGCGCCGATGCCATGGCCAGCGTTCTGGAATGTGAGCATCACGCCCTGATCGGGCTTTGACAATCGGGCGGCAGTCACTCTGCCGCCCCTTATTCATGTCTAGCGTTTTATTCATTCATTTGAGACGATTTCCGGCGCATGCAGTGTGCGCCAGGGGTTTTATTCAGGCGGGAGCAGAGTTCGGCAATGGCACGGTTCTTTCTGCGCAGGCTGGCCGGTTTGCTGATCGTGATGGCCCTGGTGGCCACCATGGTGTTCTTCCTGACACGCCTTGCACCGGGTGATCCGGCGGCTTTGATGCTGGGCGACCAGGCGACCGTGCAGGATATTGCCAAATTGCGGGCGACCTATGGGCTCGACCAGCCTTTGCTGGTGCAATTCGGTTTGTGGGTGAAGGAAATCCTCTCGGGCAATCTGGGCCAGTCGATTTTCCTGCAACGCCCTGTCACGCAAGCCTTGAGCGAGCGGGCCGAGCCGACCTTTTTCCTCGCCTTGTTTTCGGTCTCGATAGCCGCTTTGATCGGCATTCCGGCGGGGATTGCTTCGGCGGTCTGGCGCGGCCGCTGGCTTGACCAGTGTCTGAGCGGTCTGGCGATGGTGGCCGCCAATATCCCGAGCTTTTGGCTCGGGCTGATTTTCATCCAGCTGTTTGCGGTCAAGCTGGGCTGGTTTCCGGTGGCCGGATATGGCGATCCGGGAGCCCCGTTTCTGGTGCGCTTGCAGCATCTGGTCCTGCCGGCCAGTGTGTTGGGCATTGTGAATTCCGCGCTGATCACCCGCTTCACCCGTGCCAGCATGCTCGATATTCTGAGCGAGGATTTTATCCGGACGGCGCGGTCCAAAGGTCTGGCCGAGCGGGTGGTGATCTGGCGTCACGCTTTCGGCAATGCGCTGATTCCGGTGATCACCGTGGTGGGCCTGACGGCGGCTTTGCTGGTGGGTGGCGCGATTGTCACCGAAACCGTGTTCGGGCTGCCCGGCATCGGCAATCTGGTGGTTTCGGCGGTGCTGCGGCGCGATTATCCGGTCATCCAGGGCGCGCTGATTGTGGTGGCCGCCGTCTATGTGCTGATCAATCTGGCAGTGGATCTGATCTATGCGCTGGCTGACCCGCGTGTGAGGGCCGGCTGATGGATGCGATGGTCATGGCCCAGGCCAGTCCTGTCCGCCTGTTTTTCAAGCGGTTGTTCCGGCGCAAACTGGTGCTGATCGCCACGCTGGTGCTGGGCGTGATCGTGCTGGCCGCTTTGCTGGCGCCCTGGGTGGCGCCGTTCAAGCCCGATGCGATGCGGATGGCGCGCCGCTTGAAACCCCCAAGCGACATCAACTGGCTGGGCACCGACGAGTTCGGCCGCGACATTCTCTCGCGCATGATTTACGGCGGGCGGGCCTCGCTCGGTATCGGCGCGGCTGTGGTGTTGCTGTCGATGAGCATCGGCACGCTGTTCGGCCTGCTGGCGGGCTATGTAAAGGGGCTGGATGCACTGATCATGCGCTTGGCCGATGCCATGATGGCCTTGCCCGATATTCTGCTGGCGATTTTTCTGGTGGCGATTTTGGGGCCGTCCTCCGGCAATGTCGTGCTGGCTCTGTCGATTGTCTATGCCCCTCGCGTGGTGCGCGTGGTGCGGGCCTCGACCCTGGTGGTCAGCGAATTGCCGTTTGTCGAGGCCGCTCGGGCACTGGGTGTTTCGACCTTCCGGATTTTGCGGGTGCATGTCCTGCTCAATGTCGCCTCGCCCATTCTGGTGCAGGCGACCTTTATTTTTGCCTATGCGGTGCTGGCCGAAGCCGGCCTGTCTTTTCTGGGAGCAGGGGTGCCGCCCGAGGTGCCGACCTGGGGCACGATGATCGCTTCGGGCCAGCAATATGCCGATGATGCCTTCTGGGTCGTGCTGTTTCCCGGGCTGGCGATTGTGCTGGCGGCGCTGTCGTTGCAACTGATCGGTGACGGGTTGCGCGATATGCTCGACCCCAAATTGCGCAAGGCGTTGTGAGTATGACCGTTCAACCGCACCAGCCTTTGTTGCAGATCGACCGGCTCTCGGTGTCGTTCCGGACCGAGAGTGGAGTTGTCACGCCGGTGCGCGGTGTCTCGCTCGAACTGCAGGCCGGCGAGACGCTGGCGGTGGTCGGGGAATCGGGTTCGGGCAAATCCGTCACCAGCCTCGCGGTCATGGGCCTTTTGCCGCGGGCTTCCGGTTTCATTTCGGCGGGCCAGATCCGTTTCCGGACCAGGCAGAACCAGACACTCGATCTCGGTGCGCTGGAGCAGGACCGGCTGCGGCAGTTGCGCGGCACCGAAATGGCGATGATCTTCCAGGAGCCGATGACCAGCCTCAATCCGGTTCTGACGATCGGCGAACAGATTGCGGAATCGGTGCGCCTGCATCTGCGGCTGGACGGACAGGCCACCCGCAAACGGGTCAGGGACATGCTTGATCTGGTTGAAATCCCCGATGCCGGACGCCGGATGGATGACTATCCGCACCAGATGTCGGGCGGTATGCGCCAGCGGGTGATGATCGCGCTGGCCATGTCCTGCAATCCGGCTCTGTTGATCGCCGACGAGCCGACCACCGCGCTGGATGTGACCATTCAGGCGCAAATTCTGGCTTTGATTGACCGCCTGCGCCGCGAAACAGGCATGGCGGTCCTGTTCATTACCCATAATCTCGGCGTGGTCTCGGAAATCGCCGATCGTGTGGCCGTGATGTATGGCGGGCAGGTGGTGGAAAGCGGGCTGACCGCGCCACTGTTCCGCGCCCCGCGCCATCCTTATACCAAGGCTCTGCTGTCCTGTCTGCCGGCCCGCGCGGTTGTGCGAGACGGGCGGCGGGTGATCCAGGCGATTGCGGGCCAGCCCGGTGATTTCGGCCCCGCCTGCGCCTTTGCGCCGCGCTGCCCGATGGCGCAAGACCACTGCCAGAGCACGCCCCCCGTGCTGGAAGCGGACGGTGCGGGCGATATTCGCTGCCTGCGCTGGAGGGACTGGGCATGAAAAAAGCATTGTTGTCGGTTTCGCATCTGGGCAAGGAATTTGTGACCGCCAAGGGCCGGTTGCGGGCGGTCGAGGATGTGAGTTTCGAGATCGGGGCGGGCGAGGCTTTCGGGCTGGTCGGTGAATCGGGTTCGGGCAAAAGCACCATCGGGCGGCTGGTCTTGCGGCTGATTGCTTCAAGCACCGGGCAGGTCAGCTTTGACGGGCAGGCGATTGACGGTCTGTCGGAGCGGCAGTTGAAGCCGTTTCGGGCGCAGGCGCAGATGGTGTTCCAGGATCCCTTCGCCTCGCTCAATCCGCGCTTGCGGGTGCGTGACATCATCGGCGAGGCGCTCGATACCCATGCGATTGCGCAGGACCGCCGCGGCGAACGGATCGGTGAATTGCTGGAGATGGTGGGCTTGCAGAAAGCCCATGCCGACCGGTTTCCGCATGAATTTTCCGGCGGGCAACGCCAGCGCATCGGCATTGCGAGAGCCTTGGCGGTTGAACCGAAACTGATCATTGCCGATGAGCCGGTGTCGGCACTGGATGTGTCGGTGCAGGCCCAGATCATCAATCTGCTGCAGGATTTGCGGGCGCGCTTCGGTCTGGCCTTGCTGTTCATCTCGCATGATCTGGATATTGTCGAATTGCTGTGCGAGCGGGTCGCGGTGCTCTATCTCGGCCGCGTCATGGAAATGGGGCCGACCGAGCGTGTGATGCGCCACCCGCGCCATCCCTATACCCGCGCCTTGCTGGCCGCCTCCCCCAAAGCGGATCCCGATGGGCCCAAAGCGCGCCGGTTGATCATGGGGGATATTCCTTCCCCACTCGATCCACCGTCAGGCTGTGTTTTCCGCACCCGCTGCCCGCAGGCCCAAAGCCTCTGTGCGCAGGATCGGCCCCAGTTGCGGCACGAGCAGGACGGGCATCAATTCGCCTGCCATTTCGATCTGGCCGCCGAGGAGTCGATCTGAATGGATCACGCCCCGGTCCCTGTTGCCGAAGAGGCCCCGTTCCATTCCGACGGATTGGAGACGCCCGATGTATTGCGTGCCATCCGGCAGGCGATGGATAGCCTGTCGAGCGGGCAGAAACGGATTGCCGAACTGGTGCTGGAGAACCCGAGCTGGGCTGTCAGCACCAATGTCGAGGAATTGGCGCGCGCCGCCGAAGTCAGCGCTCCGACAATTGTCCGGTTCTGCCGCACGGTGGGCTGCGAGGGGGTCAAGGATTTCAAGCTGAAACTCGCCGGCGATCTGGCACGCGGCACACCCTATCTGCATCGCGGTGTCAGTGAGGGCGACAGTGCCTATGATGTGGTGCGCAACGTCGTGGGCAGTCTGACGGCCGTGCTGTCGGAATGGCAGCGGTTGATCGACCCAACTTTCATCGACCGCGCGGCCAAGGCCATCAATGCCGCGCGCCGTATCGATTGCTATGGCACCGGTGCGACCTCGAATTTTCTTGCGCAGGATTTGCAGGCCCGTCTGTTCCGGCTTGATCTGAACACCACCGCCTATTCGGATGCGCATTTCCAGCTGGTGGCCGCAGCGACACTGACTCCTGCCGATGTGGTGGTGGCGATCTCCTTTGTCGGGCGTATGCCGTCTCTGCTGGAAGTGGTGCGGCTGGCCAAAGCGCGCGGTGCCACCATTATTGCCATCACACGAGGCCACACGCCACTGGCCGCTTTGGCCGATATCGTCTTGGCCAGCGATGTGCCGCGCGATGCCACGATGCGGGTCGGCACCGAGGCCTATGTGGTGCAACTGCTGGTCATCGAAATGCTGATGGTGATGACTGGCCTGTTGCGCGGCCCCGCCGTGATTGGCCGGTTGCGTGAAATCCATGACATTCTGCAGACCCATGGCGTGGATAGCGACGATCCCTCTTTGCTGCATTGGGGCTGGCGGCCTTTGCTGGGCGATGACGAGCCACCTTTATAAGCCACGTGCCTGATCATTTCCGGTTTGAAATTTGCAAATTTGCCCTTAGTCTACGAATGTTGATGCGCTGCACCATAAGCGTTTGGCTTTGATAGGGCAGGAATGGCATGTCGTTTCTCACGGATTTGATTTCGAGCATTTCGCAACGGGGCCGTGCGCTGGTCGAACAGGCGCAGTGGGTCGGGGGACGGCGTGATCTTCCGCCTGTCAGCGAGATGTGTGATGCTTTGCTGTCCAGCCGTGGTGAAGCCTCCGGCGTGGCTCTGGCCACCATAATCCTCGCCCGCTATGCCCGCATGGATGATACCGAAAAATGCGGTTTTCTGTGCATGCTGGTCGACCAGTTCGGGGCCGACGAGGCGGCCTTGGCCGAGGCGATTGCCGCCTATCAGGCCAAACCCGATCACCAGCATCTGATGGCGCTGCACCAGGCGGCCGAACCACGCCGCCAGGAACTGATCCGCCGGTTGAATCTCTCCTCGGGCGGCACGCAAAATCTGGTGCGGATGCGCGAGGATCTGTTCCGCTTCGAAAAGGCCCATCCCGGCCTTGCGGCGCTGGATGCCGATTTCCGGCATCTGTTTTCCTCATGGTTCAATCGCGGTTTTCTGGTGCTCAGGCCGATTGACTGGCAGACGCCGGCCAATATTCTGGAAAAGATCATCCGTTACGAGGCTGTCCATGCCATCAAAAGCTGGGATGATCTGCGCAGCCGGCTGGCACCGCCCGACCGGCGTTGCTTTGCCTTTTTCCATCCGCAGATTGTCGATGATCCGCTGATCTTTGTCGAAGTGGCCCTGACCGCCGACATCCCCGCCTCGATCACCGATGTGCTGACCGAGAACCGGGTGCAACTGGATCCGAAAAAGGCGACAACGGCGGTGTTCTATTCCATCTCGAATTGCCAGGAGGGTTTGCGCGGCATTTCCTTCGGCAATTTCCTGATCAAGCAGGTGGTGGAGGAGTTGACCCGTCAGGGCTTCGGCCTGAAAACCTTTGTGACCCTGTCGCCCGTTCCCGGTTTTGCCGGTTGGCTCGGACGCGAGCGCAAACAGGCTGAATCCGATTTTGTGACGCCGGAGCTGAAACAAACGCTCGATATGCTCGATGATCCGGCCTGGGCCACGAATTCGGTCTCGGTCGAATTGCTCGCGCCGTTGTTGCGCGGTTTGGCCGCACGCTATCTGTTGCAGGCACGCACGGCATCGGGGCGGGTGATCGATCCGGTCGCACGGTTCCATCTCGGCAACGGCGCGCGGTTGGAGCGCATCAATGTGATGGCTGATCCGTCGCCCAAAGGATTGGCGCAGGCCCATGCGGTGATGGTGAACTATCTCTATGATCTCGACTCGATCGAGAGCAATCACGAGGCCTTTACCAATAAAGGCGAGGTGGTGGCCTCCGCTGAGGTGCGGCAATTGCTGCGTCACAAAGCGGTGCGCGAGACCCGAAACAGCCATTTGTTGTAAGGTTTACGGCAAGAAGAGTTCGAAGAATTTTAATTTCGCTCAAGACGGCTTGCATGAACAGGCGCGCTCTGGCACACCCTTGGCCATGGCTGCACCTCCTCTCCTGCATTTGCAAAATATCCGCCTGACCTTCGGTGGCACTCCCTTGCTTGACGGCGCCGAGCTTGCTGTCGGCCTCGGCGAGCGCGTGGCCCTTGTGGGTCGCAACGGGTCGGGCAAATCGACACTGCTGAAAATTGCGGCCGGATTGGTGGAAGCCGATGGCGGAACACGGTTTTTGCAGCCCGGTGCCACTGTGCGCTATCTGCCGCAAGAGCCTGATCTGTCCGCCTATCCGACAGTTCTGGCCTATGTCGAGGAGGGGCTGGCCCCCGGGGATGATCCCTATCGCGCCCAGCATCTGCTAACCCAGCTGGGTCTGAACGGCGACGAGGATCCCAAGCGCCTGTCGGGCGGGGAAACACGCCGCGCCGCGCTGGCCCGGACATTGGCGCCCGCCCCCGATATCCTGTTGCTGGACGAGCCCACCAACCATCTCGATCTGCCGGCCATCACCTGGCTGGAAGAGGAATTGTCAGGCTTGCGGTCGGCGATGGTGATCATCAGCCATGACCGGCGGTTCTTGCAAAATCTGTCCCGCAACACGGTGTGGCTGGATCGCGGGCGCTCGCGCCGGCTTGATCAGGGTTTTGCCGCCTTCGAGGCATGGCGCGACCTGCAGATCGAGCAGGAGGAAATCGAGGCCCACAAGCTCGACCGTCAGATTGCCCGTGAAGAAGATTGGGTGCGTTACGGCGTTACGGCACGGCGCAAACGCAATGTGCGGCGCATGGCCGATCTCGCCGATCTGCGTGAAAAGCGCAGCACAGCGCGCAAGCTGACCGGCGACGTCAAAATGGCAGCCAGCGAGGCGGACCAGTCCGGCGAACAGGTGGTGGTGCTTGATCATGTCGGCAAATCCTATGGCGAGCGGAGCATTGTCAAAGATTTGTCGATGCGGATCATGCGGCGCGACCGGATCGGCATTGTCGGCGCCAATGGCGCGGGCAAGACCACGCTGATCAATTTGATGACCGGTGAATTGGCGCCCGATTCGGGTGAGGTGCGGCTTGGCACCCGTCTGGAAAAAGTCGTGCTCGACCAGCGCCGTGCCGCCCTTGACGAGAAAGCCTCCGTCATGGATGTGCTGACCGGCGGGCGCGGTGACATGCTGACGGTCAACGGCATCCAGCGGCATGTGATGGGCTATTTGAAGGATTTTCTGTTTTCGCCTCCGCAAGCCCGCCAACCGGTGGCTGCTTTGTCGGGTGGCGAGCGGGCAAGGCTGTTGCTGGCGCGTGCGCTGGCCGCGCCCTCCAACCTGCTGGTGCTGGATGAGCCGACCAATGATCTCGATCTCGAAACCCTCGATCTGCTCGAGGAACTGGTCGCCGATTATGCCGGAACCGTTCTGATCGTCAGCCATGACCGCGACTGTCTCGACCGTGTCTGCACGGCCATTCTGATGTCGGAGGGCAACGGGCAATGGACGCTGTATGCCGGTGGCTATTCCGACATGCTGGCCCAGCGCGGCGAGGG
>CANFLM010000020.1 GCA_947447895.1 Hyphomicrobiales bacterium | reverse complement strand
TCTCAGGACCCGACCAAGGTCGGGCAAGCAGATGCCCTAAACCAGAGAAAACATATCGGCGCGCTGAAGGAATGAACCACCAACGTCCGCCGTCTGTGAACGCGTTATAGAACCCACAAACCAATAGAGTCAACACTCTTCAATGAAAAAAACACAAAAACCGGCAGGCTTTGCCAGGCTGCCTTTCTTTAACCTCATGATTTGAATGGCTTAGCGACTATTCCACAGGCCCTGAATTGATCACCCGATACGGACTTTCGCCCCCGCTATCCGGTTTTTTGCCTGATTTTTTGGACCCGAAAGTCGAAAAGTTAGACAATCGCACTGTTTCGAACTCCCGATATGACTGTTTGGTCACGCCGCAGCAACAAAGCGCCACCATCCGGATGACCAGGCACTGCGACAGGGCCATGTCGACCGGCCGGCCCTGTCTATTCCCCCTTCTCTCTCATTCCGATAGAGCCCCTCTTGCGCATCTCCTTATTATCGATAATGATATTGATAATGAAGGTGATTGATCGATGACCCCGCTGCCGATAGCACGAACCGGCCCACAGGCCTCCTCGATACCCGCACTGGTGGGGATGAGGCCGCGCGAGGCTGTCTATGCCACGTTGAAACGGCGGATCCTGTTGAACGACCTCAAACCCGGCGCGGCGCTGACAGAATTGGGGCTGGCGCAGGACCTGATGTGCTCGCAAGGCACGGTGCGCGAGGCGCTGTTGCGTCTGCAGGAGGACGGCCTCGTGCTGAGGGCCGGACATCGCGGCACCACCGTCACGCCGCTCGATCCCGAAGAAGCCGACGAAATTCTGGCCCTGCGCCGCCGTCTGGAACGGCGTGGCGCCTTGAGGGCCCTATCCTCCCTGACGCCCGCGCATGTGCAGGAGATCATGCGCCTGCAAGACGCGATGGATCGGGCCGCCACAGAAAATGACACCTATCTGATGATCGAGCTGGATACGGCCTTCCATATGGCGATCTTCAGGCTGGCGGGCCTGCGCGCGCTGGAACAGATCCTGTTGCGCTGCATCCTGCATTCGCACCGGCAGAAATTATGGGAGCCGCGCCACAACAGGCCGCTCGACAAGACCGCAGCCCGGCACCGCCCGATCATCGAGGCCCTCGGCCAGAGCGGAGAGGATCTGGCCGCCGCCCTGGCCCACCACATCGACACCATTGTGGATGTGGCCCACGAGCCTGACACCACACCACAAGAACAATAAACCGAATAATCCTAGGGAAATGCTTCAAGGGAGAAGAAGGATGAAAAGACGTCACTTTATCCAGACGGCAGGAGCCGCCGCACTGGGCGCCCCATTGATCTCGGCCCCGATGATCCGGAGCGCCAGCGCGCAAACCGCCACGGTGCGCTGGTGGTACCATTTCGACAATCCGCAAAACACGCCGAACGAGCTGATTGCCCAGTTCGAGAAAGACAATCCCGGCATCAAGATCCAGGCCGAAAGCATCCCCTGGGGTGGCGGCGGCGATTATTACACCCGCCTGTTTGCCGCCATTGTCGCCAAAAACGCACCGGACTGCGCGATGGTGAAACTGAGCTCGCAGGCCCAACTGCTCGAGATGGATGCGTTGGAACCGCTCGACGGCCACATTCAGAACTGGGCCGGCAAGGCCGACATTTCCTACAATATCTGGAACGTCAACAAGGCGCAAAACGGCAAGCAATATTACCTGCCGTTGCAATATGTCGTCCTTTATCTCTATTACCGCGCCGATTGGTTGCAGGCGGCGGGCCTGCAGCCGCCCAAGACCTATGAGGAGTTTCTGGCCGCGGCCAAGGCGATGACCAAGGGCGATGTCTCGGGCTTCGGCATGCGCGGCGGCGGCGGCGGCCATGACAACTGGGCCCCCTTCGTGGTCGGCAATGGCGCCACTTTTGCCAAAGGCGGCATGGTCAGCGAACAGGCTTTGGCCGGCAACCGCTTCTATGTCTCGCTGGCGCGCGACCACAAGGTGACACCGGCATCCGCAGCGTCCGACGGCTTCCGCCAGATTGTCGATGGCTTCAAGGCCGAACGCACCGGCATGATCATCCACCATATCGGCTCGGCCAACGAGCTGGTGACGGCACTCGGGGACAAGGTGTCGGCTGTGCCGGTGCCGCGTCCGGCCAATGGCAAGGGCTGGACCATGTTCGGCGATGAATCCAACGCGCTGCTGTCGGGCTCCAAGAACAAGGATGCCGCCTTCAAATGGATCAGCTTCCTGTCGAGCGGCGCCAACAACGTCGCCTTCAACAAGCTGACCGGCCAGTTGCCGGTGACCACCTCGGGGGCAACATCCTGGACCCTGCATCCCAAGCGGTTTGTCGATGCCTCGGCGGCCTCGCTGCCGCTGGCGGGCGTCCTGCCGGATTCGCCCAAAACCGCCGATTTCGCCCGGACGGTGTGGCCAACCTCGATGCAGCGCGCATTGCTCGGCCAGATCGCGCCGGACGAGATGATGAAAACCATCGAAGCCCATTATAACGGCTGACCTGACCCCACCGGCAGGCGCATGACACATGATCGGTTGTGCGCCTGCCGTTTTCCCCCATCCGATGATGTGAACCCATGACCGCTGCGTCCGACACAGCACCAGCCCCTCGACTGGTCCTGACGCCCTATCTGTTTCTTCTGCCTGCCATGCTGGTGACCCTGGCGGTGGTGCTGTGGCCTGTGGCCGAAACGGTCTGGATGAGTTTGCACAATTTCATCCTGTTCAAACCGCGCAATGTGCCGTTCATCGGCTTGGGTAATTTCTGGCGATTGCTGCATGACGAGGTGTTCTGGCTGTCTTTGGGCCATTCGCTGGTCTGGATCAGCCTTGTGGTCGGCCTGCAATTCCTGCTCGGTCTGGTGACGGCCCTGTTGCTGAACCAGACTTTCTGGTGGCGGTCGCTGGCGCGCTCGCTGGTGATCATTCCCTGGGCCCTGCCCAGCGTCATCATCGGCCTGACATGGACATGGATGTATGATTTCAATGTCGGGGTGCTCAATGATGTGTTGATCCGCTTCGGACTGATCGACAAGCCGGTGGCATGGCTGGCCCAACCCGACAGCGCATTCTTCTCGATTGTCGTCGCCCTGATCTGGCAGGGCTTTCCGTTTTTTGCCGTCACCATTCTGGCAGGTCTGCAAACCATTTCGGCGGAACTCTACGAGGCGGCGGATATGGATGGAGCCACCCGCTTCCAGCGGTTGCGCTTTATCACCCTGCCCGCCATTGCCGATGTGATCGCCACCGCCCTGCTGCTGCGCACCATCTGGGTGGCCAATTCGCTGGATGTGATTCTGGTGATGACCGGCGGTGGCCCCGGCTATTCCACCTATACCTTGCCGCTTTATGCCTTCCTCAAAGCCTATAGCGGCATGGAATTCGGCTATGGCTCGGCACTGGCAATCATGCTGACGCTGCTGTTGCTGCTGGTGGTGTTCATCTATGTGCGGCGCGCGGCGCGGGAGCTGGACCAATGAGGGACCGCCGCTCGCCTGTCCAACGCCTGTTCGAACTGCATCTGCCCTTGCTGCTGATCGTGCTGTTCGCACTCGGCCCCTATGTCTGGATGATGATGACATCCATCAAGACCAATGCCGATATCGGGGCCTGGCCGGTGCGCTATTGGCCGGACGCCTTTACCACCGAGCATTATCACGCCTTGCTGGAGCGCACCTCGTTTGGCGGCAATCTGCTCAACTCCCTCATCATTGCCACCGGCGCCTGCCTGCTCGGGCTGGGTGTCAGCCTGCCTGCCGCCTATGCCTTTTCGCGCTACCGTTTCCGGGGCCGCAGATTGCTGATGACGCAGTTTCTGGTGATCAACATGTTTCCGATCGTGCTGATCATCATTCCGCTGTTCGTCCTGATGCGCAATATCGGACTGCTCGACACGTTTATCGGCATCATTCTCGGCCATTCGACCTTTGCCGTGCCGTTTTCGATCTGGATGCTGACCAGCTATATCAATGCCATTCCCAAGGATCTGGACGAGGCCGCCCGCATCGACGGGGCCACCACCCTGGAAGTGCTGCGGCTGATCATCCTGCCGGTTGTCATGCCCGGCCTGGTTACCACCGGCATCTATATCTTTGTTACCTCATGGAACGAATATCTGTTCGCCATGATGCTGTCGGGACAGAATGTCCGCACGGTCACAGTGGCTTTGCAACTGTTCATCGGCGAGTTCAGCGTGCAATGGGGTCTGTTGACCGCCGCCGGCACGCTGATTGCGCTTCCTGTTACTCTCCTCTTCCTGTTGGTTCAAAAGCGGCTTGTGAGCGGGCTCACATCCGGAGCGGTGAAATCATGACCAGACCTAATCCTATCGGTATCATCTCGATGTTCTATGCACGGCCGTTCGGGCGCGAGCATTTCGAGACATTTGCACGCATGAAACAATCGGGCTGCGACTTTGTCGAATTGCTGGTGCCCGAACCGGGCGAGCTGGATCTGCGCGAGACCCGCAGCGTGCTGGCCGATCACGGTCTGGGCGTGGTGCTGGCGGCGCGCGTCAATCTGACCCGCGATCTGGCCAGTGATGATCCCGCCGCCCATCAGGCCGGCATCACCTATCTGCAGTCCTGTGCCACCATTGCCCAGGAGCTCGGAGCCGGGATTGTCGGCGGTCCGCTCTATGGCGCGCCGCTGGTGTTTGCCGGACGCCCGCCGACACCGGTGACCGAGGACCACCGCAAGGCCAAGATCGACCGGATTGTCGCGGGGCTGAAAACCGCAGGCCGCACCGCGGCCGATTGCGGCGTGGTATTCGGCATCGAACCGCTCAACCGTTTCGAAACCGATATTGCCAATACAACGCGCCACGGGCTCGATCTGGCGGAGGCCGTCGGCCTGCCGTCGGTCGGGGTCATGCTCGATACGTTCCATATGAATATGGAAGACCCCGATCTGCCCGCCGCGATCCGCCAGGCCGGATCGAGGATGGTGCACTTCCAGGCCAACGAGAACAATCGCGGCTTTATCGGTTCCGGCCATATCGACTGGCCGTCGATTGCCCGCGCCCTGAAAGACATCGGCTATCGCGGACCGATCACGCTGGAACCGTTCCGCCGTGATGACGAGCGGCCCGGTATCCCGCTGGCGCAATGGCGGGCACCGCAAAAGAACGAAGACCATGCCCTGAGCCAGAGCATCGCCTTTCTGGATGCCACCCTTGCCTTTTCGGGAACCGGACGATGAACACCAACACACTCAGAATCGGCTGGATCGGTTGCGGCCTGCACGCCAATGAAATGCTGTTGCCGCAACTGACCCGCTACGATGTCCGCATCCAGTCCCTGTGCGACACCGATCAGGAGCGGCTCGACAGAACCGCCCAGCGTTACGGCGTGGCTGCAGCCAACACCACCCGCGACTGGAAAGCCCTGCTGGCCCGCACGGATATTGATGCCATCGGCCTTGCCGCCGGTCCCCATGCGCATTACGAAATCGGACAGGCTGCCTTGGCCGCCGGCTATCCGGTATTCATGGAAAAACCTCCGGCAGCCACCGCGCGCGAGGCCGACCAGCTGGCTCAAGCGGCCAGAGCGGTCGGCAAGCCGGTGGTACTGGGTTTCATGAAACGCTATTCGACGGCCAACCGCATCGGCGCCAATGTCATCCACAATCCGGATTTCGGTCAGGCCGCGAGCTTTCTCGGCCAATATATGACGGCACCGACCTATTTCGAGAAAGACCCGGATTATACCGGCTTTTTCCTGCATCACTGCGTGCATTATCTCGATCTGGTGCCGTTTCTGATGGGCCCGATCGCCGATCTGTCGGTGCGCAGCCATATTCTCGATCCCGGCAAGATCCTGCTGCATGTCGATTTCCGCTTCATCTCGGGTGGCATCGGCACTCTGGTGGTGGGCACCCACCAGTCGCGCGGCACGCCGATGGAATGGTGGCAGGTGATGGCCGACCACCAGCGCGTCGAGGTGCGCAATGTGCACGAGGTGCGACATTTCCGCAGCCCCGCCTTCAAGGTCAGCAGGCCCGAGGCCACTTTGCTGGCCTCCGAGGACACGCTGGTCTGGGAGCCCAATCTGACCGTTGCCGCCAATGAGGACCACAAGGGCTATCACAGCCTGATCGGCGAGTTTCTCGCTCTGGTGCGCGGACAGCCGGAAGCCTCGAACCCGCATAGCCGCGCCCCCAATGCCGAAGACGGCGCCCGCGCCATGCATTGGCTAGAAGTGATGATCAAATCGGCTCAGGTGTGAGACAACCGGCCCCCTTGCCGTGCCCACCGGCACGCAAGGGTCTGCAGGGGCTTGAAATCAACTCCGCGCCGGTCAACTATGCAGGCCCTGCCATCACGGCACCAGCAAAGGCGAGATCCCATGACCCACACACATCCGGAAACCGATTGGAAGCATGACGGCGTCAGGGTGGTGTCGGGCAACCAGCTGGATCCCAATACCGCGCAAACACCCGGCATGGACCGGAAAACGGCCATCAATTTTGCAAGGGTCGGGGCGCAAAAGCTGTGGGCCGGGACGGTGCATATCCATCCCAATGCCAAAACCGGCGCGCACCACCACGGGCCGCTCGAAAGCGTGATCTATGTGCTCAAAGGCAAAGCCCGGATGCGGTGGGGCGAGGCCCTGGAATTTACCGCCGAGGCCGGACCGGGCGATTTTATCTACATCCCGCCGTTTGTCCCGCATCAGGAAATCAACGCCAGCCCCGACGAGGTGCTCGAATGCGTACTGGTGCGCAGCGACGGCGAATCCGTTGTCGTCAATCTCGACATCGAGCCGGTCGAAAAGCCCGAAAATGTCGCCTGGATCGACCCGATCCACAAAAGCTGACTAGAGAGCGGCGGCCGGTATCCCGAAATAATCGGTCATTTTGCTGATCTGACCCAGCATCATCTGGCGGCCCTGGATGAAGGAGCAGCCCGATTGCGCGGCCAGTTGCAGCAGGGGGGTCATCTCCGGTTTGACGATGGCATCGAATACGACCAGATTCGGATCAAAGCGCTCCACGCTGATCGGCATCCGTGCATCGTCAAGCATGCCGACCGGCGAGGCATTCAGCAGAATATCGATCCCGTCGCAATCGGGTTCCGCACAGGCAACAGCAATGGCAGGATCGACCTGTCTGATCTTGTGCATCAGGTCCTGTGCCCTGCCGCTGTCGGGATCGAACAGGCGGATCGAGGCCGGCCCCTCATGGGCAACCGCCACGCCGATGGCTGATCCCGCGCCGCCAGCACCAATCAGCATCACGCGTTTGCCCGCAAAGGAGTGGCCGTTTTTGCGGAAGCCCTCGACACAGCCGATGCCGTCGAAAATCTCGCCTTTCCAGCCGCCGCCCGCTTGCCGCGCCAGCGCATTGATGGCCCCGACAATTCTGGCATTGGGGCCGATCACATCGGCAAGAGCCATGGCTTGCTGCTTGAAGGGAATGGTGAAGATCAGACCGTCGAGATTGGGCATCAGCATCAGGGATGGCACGACGCGGTCGAAATCGGCGGGCAACACATGAAACGGCAGCAGAATGGCCTCGGCCCGGCGCGATTTGAAGCTCGCCGTAAACATTTCTGGCGAACGTACCTGCTCGATCGGATGCCCGACAATGCCGTAAATGCGGGTTTTTCCGGAGACATAATCAACTTCCAGCATCAGACCACATCCTTCCGTCGGACCCAACATCCTGAACCGTCACACAAAACGCTGGGAGACTAGGTGGACCGTTTGGCCATGGCAAGAGGAGTGTCACAAAATGCGGTCCGGAGTGTGCAGAATGCTCCGGTTCCCATGATCCCTCTTGCCTTCCGGCTTGTAGTCATTCAATGATAGTGATCGACTGATCAATAAGGTTGATGCCTGATCGCGTGACCACACGGCCAGCCAATGTGCCGGATCATCAGGGAGGGGAACGGGTGAAAGCCTATGCGTTCGATTATGTGCGGGCCGCAACGCTGGACGAAGCGCTGGCCTTGCTGGAGCGTGCAGGTGACGGCGGCAAGCTGGTTGCCGGCGGCCAGAGCCTTGTTCCCGCACTCAACCTACGTTTGCTGGCCCCCCAGCTGCTGATCGATATCGCCCATCTGCCCGAATTGCGCGGCATCACCTGTGATGACACGACGATCCATCTCGGAGCGGGCACACGCCATGTCGAACTGGCAAACTCGCCGCTGGTCGCAGAGCATCTGCCCTTGCTGCAGATGGCGGTCCGCCATGTTGCCCATGCGGCCATCCGCAATCGGGGCACGCTGGGCGGCAATCTGGCCCATGCCGATCCGGCCTCCGAATTGCCGGCCTGCATGATCGCGCTGGAGGCCGTCATGCTGGTGGTTGGCCCCGGCGGCGAACGGCGCATCGACGCCGCAGATTTTTTCAAGGGCCTCTATGAAACGGCCCTCGGACCGGACGAGATTCTGGTCCGCATCTCGATCCCCCGCAGTCCGGCCGGTGCGCGTTTCCACTTCAATGAACTGGCCCGGCGCGCCGGCGATTATGCCATGGCGGGTCTGGCCATCGCGATGCACGGCAACAGCCCGCAGGACATGCGGATCAGGCCGGTGTTTTTCGGCATCGGGGACCGTCCGGTTCTGGCGCGGCAGGCCGCTTTGTGTCTGGAACAGGCCGCAAGCTTGCAGGATGGTCTGGCCGCAGCCCAACAGGCGCTGCTGGGCGATCTGGATCCGCAGGACGATCTGCAGGCGGATGCCGGCACCCGCATGCAGCTGGCCCAGGTGTTGTTGAAACGCGGGCTGGCCGACCTGGTCGCGCAAGGGAGGGGTTGATGGACAAGAAAGTCATCACACTGACGGTCAATGGCGAGAGCCACCGGCTGGAGGTCGAAGCCCGCACCCATCTGGCCGATGTGTTGCGCGACGAACTGGCCCTGACCGGCACCCATATCGGGTGTGAACACGGTGTGTGCGGCGCCTGCACCATCCGCGTTGACGGCGCGATCACCCGTGCCTGCCTGCTGCTTGCGGTGCAGGCCGAGGGCGCGATGATCGAGACCATCGAGGGCCTGTCCGAAACCGGCGAGATCCGCGATCTGCAAGACGCCTTCCGCAACCGCAATGCCCTGCAATGCGGCTATTGCACGCCCGCCATGCTGATCACCGCGCAGGATTTGCTGCTCCACAACCCGACCCCCGACCGCGCCACCATCCGCGACCATATTTCCGGCAATTATTGCCGGTGCACAGGCTATCAGGCGATAGTGGATGCGGTGGACACGGTTGCCAAAGCCCGTCAGGCCGCGGGAGAACGCCCATGACCGATCCGCTTTCCCCGCTTGACCGCCCCAATTCCTATATCGGGCGCACGGTCCCGCGTCCCAATCTCGAACGTCTGGTGGAGGGGCGCGGCACCTATGTCAGCGATATGACCCTGCCGCGCATGGGCCATGTCGTCTTCGTGCGCTCGCCCTATGCCCATGCCCGTATTCTGGAGATCGACACCAGTGTCGCCAAGCAAGCCGCGGGGGTGATCGCGGTGGTTACTGGGGCGGAACTCGTCGAACAATGTTCGCCATGGGTCGGCGTGCTGAGCCATCTCAAGGGCCTGAAATCGGCACCGCAGCATGCCATGGCGGTCGATCGTGTCTGCTGGCAAGGGGAGGCCGTGTGTGCCGTGGTCGCCAACAGCCGCGCCCAGGCCGAGGATGCCGCCGAACAGGTGCAGGTCCGGTATGAGGAGCTCGAACCTGTCACCGATATGCGCACCGCATTGGAGCCGCATATTCCGGTGATCCATCCCGAACTCGGCGACAATCTGGCCTTTGAACGCTCGCTCGATGCAGGCGAGGTCGACAAGGCCTTTGCCGAAGCCGATGCGGTGGCCGAAGCCGAATTCGTGTTTGGCCGCCATACCGGTGTGACACTGGAAGCGCGCGCCGTGCTGGCCGACTGGAACCCGGGCGAGCGGCGGCTGACGGTCTATCAGGGCACACAGGCCCCGCATATGATGCAGAATATTTTCGCCAAACATCTGGCGCTGGAAGAAGCGCAGGTCCGGGTGGTCTGCAAGGATGTCGGCGGATCGTTCGGCATCAAAGTCCACGTCTATGCCGATGAAATGGCCACCGCCGCGCTGTCGAAACGGCTCAAGCGTCCGGTCAAATTCGTGGCTGACCGGATCGAGAGCTTCGTCACCGACATCCATGCCCGCGACCATGTCTGCAAGGGCCGGATCGCCGTCAAGCAGGACGGCACGATTACGGCTTTTGCCATCGACGATCTCACAGGCATCGGGCCCTATTCGATGTATCCGCGCACTTCGGCCATCGAGGCCAACCAGGTGGTCAATCTGGTCGGTGGTCCCTATCAGGCCCGCAACTATCGGGCGCGGGCGCGCGTGGTGTTCCAGAACAAGAATGTCATGTGCCAGTATCGCGCCGTCGGCCATCCGATCGCCTGCTCGGTCACCGAGGGGCTGGTCGATCTGGCGGCGCGGGCCATCGGCATGGATCCGCTTGTTATCCGCTCCAAAAACCTGATCCGGGATGATGCCTATCCGACCGACTCGCCGTCGGGTCTGAAATTCGAGGCGCTGTCGCATCATGCCTCGCTGGCCAAGCTGAAACAGATGATGGATTACGATGGTCTTCGTGCCGAGCAGAAACGCTTGCGCCAGCAGGGCATCTATCGCGGCATCGGCATTGCCAGTTTCATCGAGGTGACCAATCCTTCCGCGGCCTTTTACGGGGTCGGCGGCGCACGCATTTCCTCGCAGGACGGGGTCAGTGTCAGGATGGATGCCACCGGTGCCATCATTGTCCAGACCAGCCTGACCGAACAGGGACAGGGATCGGAAGCCCTGACGGCACAAGTGGTCGCCAGCGCGCTGGGTGTCGCGCTCGAAAAAGTGCGGGTGATTTTGGGCGATACCGACAACACCCCCTATGGCGGCGGCACCTGGGCGTCGCGAGGGGCGGGCATCGGCGGCGAGGCGGCCTGGCAGGCGGGCAAGGCCTTGCGGATGAACATTCTCAAAGTCGCCGGCACCATCTTGCAGACAGTCCCCGAATTGCTGGACATCGATCAGGGCGTGGTGGTCGACAAGGCCACGGGGCGCGAGCGCATCGGGCTCGACGAGGTGGCCCGCATCACCTATTTCAGGCCCGATACCCTGCCGGCCGATTTCCAGGCCGAATTGCTGGCCACCCGCCATTATGTGCCGCGCCAATATCCGTTTGCCTTCACCAACGGCATCCAGGCCTCATGGCTGGAAGTGGATACCGAAACCGGCTTCGTCACGCTGCTGAACCACTGGTGTGTCGAGGATTGCGGCACCATCATCAATCCGCAGCTGGTCGACGAGCAGATCAGGGGCGGCGTGGTGCAGGGGCTCGGAGCGGCGTTGTTCGAACATTGCCGCTACGACGAGCGCGGCCAGCTGACCAACGGCACGATGGCCGACTATCTGGTGCCGATGGCCTCGGAAATGCCCGACATCGAGGTGGGGCATGTGGTCTCGCCGACCCTTGAATCCGAATTGGGGGCCAAGGGGGCAGGCGAGGCCGGCACGGCAGGAGCGGCGGCCGCCGTCGCCAATGCCGTCAATGACGCGCTGGATCCTTTCGATGTGACCATCACCGAAATTCCGCTCACCCCGTCTGTGATTCTCAAAGCCCTGGGGCAGCGCAGCGGTTGATCGGGCAACGAACTCGAACAAAAACCTATTCTGATACCACCATAAAATATGACATGAGGGAGAAACGGTTATGACAAGCAAGACACCACGGTCCACCACGCTCAATCGCCGCAGCCTGATTGCCGGTGGTGCGGCCATCGCGGCAGCCCCTTTCTCGTTCCACACCGCACGGGCGCAAGAACCGACCATCAAGATCGGCTTTCCGGTTCCGCTGACCGGCCCCTATGGCGCCGAGGCACAGGACCAGGTGCGCGCCGCAGAAGTGGCGATTGCCGAATTCAACGCCGGTGGCGGTCTGGGTGGACGCAAGGCCGAATTGCTGGTGCGCGATGACAAGCTCAATCCGGGCGAAGCCGCCACCCGTGCGCTGGAACTGATCGAAAATGACAAGGCCAATTTCATTGTCGGCAGTCTGTCGGCAGCGGTCCAGCTGGCCATCAACAATGTCACCAAACAGCGCGGGGTGATCTTCAATTCGATCAGCCAGTCCGACGCCATCAACGAAGTCGCCGATTTCTCGAAATACACCTTCCACGAGGCCCTCACCCCGCACCTGACAGCAGGGGCTGTGGGTCGCTATGCCTTCTCCAAATTCGGCAAGAAGGTCGCATTCCTGACCGCCGATTATGCCTATGGCCATGAAATGGTCCGCGGTTTCCAGGAAGCCGGCAAAGGCATGGGCGTCGAAGTGCTCGGCGATATCCGCCATCCGATCGGGGCAACCGATTTCTCGACCCTGCTGCCGCGCCTGCAATCGATGAAACCCGATATTCTGGTCATCAACAATTTCGGCCGCGACCAGCAGATCGCGCTCAAACAGGCGACCGATTTCGGTCTCAAAAAGACCACCAAGATCGTCGTTCCGATCATGCTGTTTACCGGTCGCCAGTCTGCCGGACTGGCCGCGTTCGACGGCGTGGTCGGCGGCACATCCTATTATTGGGGGATCGAGGACCAGTTGCCTTCGGCCAAGAGCTTCAACGACCAGTTCCGCAAACTGCACGGCGGTCGCGTGCCGTCCGATTACGGCGCGATGGGCTATGCCGGCGTGCGTACGGTGTTGCAGGCGGTCAAGAATGCCGGAACGGTCGAGACCGACAAAGTCATCACCGCGCTTGAAAGCCTCAAATACGACTATTACAAGGGCCCGCAATATTTCCGCAAATGCGACCACCAGTCGGTGCAATCGGTGATGATCATCGAATGCAAGACCAAAGACATGCGCAATGATGCGGATGTGTTCCAGGTGGTCGCCAACGAGGCCCCCAACGAGGCCAATCTGCGCAGCTGCGAAGCCCTCGGCCACAAGGCCTGAACTTACTTGATCTGATGCAAACGCGCGCCCCCGACGGGCGCGCGTTTTGAATGGAGTTTATCATGGCTGGCCTCACCCTCGATCTGATCGGTCTGCAATTGTTTGCCGGCGTGGCCCTCGGGGCCGTCTATGTGCTGCTGGCCATCGGACTGTCGCTGATTTTCGGCATGTTGACCGTCGTCAATTTCGCCCACGGGGCCTTCTACATGCTGGGTGCCTATGTCGGCCTTTGGCTGATGGCGCATGGCGGCAATTTCTGGCTGTGTCTGGTTCTGGTACCTCTGGTGGTCGGGGGGATCGGGCTGGCGGTGGAGCGGGTGCTGATCCGTCCCCTGTATGGACGCGGGATCGACTATCCACTGCTGCTGACCTTCGGGCTGAGCTATATCATCGTCGAACTGGTGCGCATCACCTTCGGCAAGGCAGGCTTTCCGTTCGACACGCCGGAAGTGTTGCAGGGCGCGGTGGATATCGGGGTCGGCTTTTTCCCGCTCTACCGCCTGTTCGTGATCGCGGCGACGGCGGTGATCCTGTTCGGCCTCTGGCTGTTTCTGGAACGCACCAGCTTCGGCCTGATCATCCGGGCCGGTGCGCGTGATCCGCTGATCGTGCGGGTGCTCGGGGTCAACGTCTCGAAAGTCTGGCTGATCGTGTTCGGCATGGGCACCGCCATTGCTGCCTTTGCCGGATTGCTGGCCGCCCCCTTGCAGGGTGTTATCCCCGAAATGGGCGGAACCATTCTGGCCGAGGCCTTTGTGGTCACCGTGGTGGGCGGCATGGGCTCGCTGCTGGGCGCGGTGCTGGCGGGAATTCTGGTCGGCGTCGTGGTCAGCATGACCTCGCTGTTTGCCCCCGAAATGGCCAAAGTAGCGATTTTCGCTCTGATGGCGCTGGTGTTGCTGATCAGGCCGCAAGGCTTTTTCGGCCGCGCCGGCTTGATGAGCTGAGGGGCAGGACATGGCAACCGATCTGGCTTTCGAGGCAACCCGCCAACCCTCTCCCCTGCTTCTGTGGGCAACGCGCCATCGCGTCGCGCTGGCTTCGCTGTTCTTGCTGCTGTTTCCGCTGGTGATGCCGTTCAAGGCGCTGGCGGTGATGATCCTGATCTACGGGCTCTACGCGCTCGGCTTCAACCTGCTGTTCGGCTATCTGGGCCTGCTGTCCTTCGGCCATTCGGCCCTGTTCGGTGCCGGAGCCTATCTGTGCGGCATCGCCATCGTCCATTTCGGCTGGCCGTGGTATCTGGCCATCGGTCTGGGTTTGCTGGCCGGCATGGTGGTCGCGCTGGTGATCGGCGCGCTGGCGATCCGGACCCGCGGCATCTATTTCGCCATGGTCACCATGGCCCTGTCGCAATGCGTCTATTATCTGTTCTACCAGGCGGTCGATCTGACCGGCGGCGAGAACGGCCTGCGCGGGGTCAATCTGAAAACCGTCAATCTTTTCGGGTTCGATGTGGATTTTCTCAATCCCCTCTCGCGCTATTATATCATCTGCGGTTTCGTGATTGCCGCCCTGTGGGTGCTGTCGCGCATTCTCGCCTCGCCGTTCGGTGCGGTGATCGAAGCGGTGCGCGAGAACGAGGCGCGGGCGCGGGCCTCGGGCTATGATGTGATGCTGGTGCGCCTGCTGACCTTTGTGCTGTCGGGCGCGTTTTGCGGTTTGGCCGGTGCCTTGCTGGCCCTGCATCTGTCCACCGTGCCGATCGAGACCATGCATTATGAAACATCGGGCCTTGCGGTGATGATGTGCCTGCTCGGCGGCATGGGCACCTTTTTCGGACCCTTTATCGGGGCCGCGATTTTCCTGCTGCTGGAAAATCTGGTTTCCGTCTGGACCAGCCATTGGCAGCTGTTTGTCGGTCTGGCCTTTATGGTCTGCGTCCTGTTTTTCCCCCGCGGCATTTGGGGCACCCTCATGGAGAGGATGAAGGCATGACGATGCAACCCGCACCACAGGACCAATCCATCATCATGCGCACCGAAGGCGTGGGCAAAACCTTCGGCCGCTTTGTCGCGCTGAAAGATATTTCGGCGGAATTCCGCCACGGCGCCATCACCTCGATCATCGGCCCGAACGGGGCCGGCAAAAGCACCTATTTCAATCTGCTCTCGGGAGCCTTCGCACCAACCACCGGCAAAGTCCTGTTCGAGGGCCGCGATGTCACCGGCATGGCGCAGCACAAATTCGCGCATCTGGGGATCGCCAAATCGTTCCAGATCACCAATGTGTTTCCCTTGCTGACCACCCACGAGAACATCCGTGTGTCGTTGCAGGCGCTGGTATCGCGCTTCGATATTTTTCGCCCGCGCACCCGCTTGAGCGAGCTGGATGACGAGGCCGAAGCCCTGCTCGAACGCGTCGGGCTGGCCGGACACCGCCACCGGCTGGCCGGATCGCTGGCGCATGGCGAGCAACGCGCGCTCGAAGTCGGCATGGCTCTGGCCAGCCATCCGCGTCTGTTGCTGCTGGACGAGCCGACCGCGGGCATGAGCCCCGAGGAAACCCGCACGATGATGGACCTGATCGTCCGTCTCGCCGAGGAGCGCACGGTGATTCTGGTCGAGCATAAAATGAAACTGGTCATGGGCATTTCGGACCGCCTGCTGGTGCTCCACCACGGCGAATTGCTGGCCGAAGGCACGCCCGACGACATCCGCCGCAATGAGACGGTCAAACGCGTCTATCTCGGCCAAAGGGAGCATTGAACCCATGCTGACATTGCAGGGATTGAACGCCTGGTACGGCACAAGCCATGTGTTGCAGGACATCTCGCTCGAGGTGAAGCAGGGCGAAATCGTGTGCCTGATCGGCCGCAACGGCGCGGGCAAAACCACCACCTTGAAATCGATCATGGGTCTCATCGGCAAAACCAGCGGCTCCATCCGGTTCGACGGGCAGGAACTCTCCACCCAACCGGCGCATTGCCGCTACGGGTTGGGTCTTGCCTATGTGCCCGAAGAGCGGCGCATCGTGCCGGGCCTGAGCGTGCGCGACAATTTGCGGCTCGGCCTTGTCGCCTCGCCCGACAAGCACCGCGAGACCGAATTGATCGCCCACACGACCAAGTTGTTCCCGCGTCTGGCCGAACGGCTGGACCAGATGGCCATCACCATGTCGGGCGGCGAGCAGCAGATGCTGGCCATTGCCCGCGCGATGATTTCCTCTCCACGCCTGATCATGCTGGATGAACCCTCCGAAGGCATCATGCCGGTGCTGGTGGATGAAATGTTCGAATTGTTCTCGGCCATGAAAGCCCAGGGCACGACAATTTTGCTGGTCGAACAGAATGTCGAACTGGCACTGGCCATTGCCGACCATGCCTATGTTCTCGATCAGGGCACCATCGTCCACCACGATACCGGCAAAGCCCTGTTGGCCGATGCCGAAATCCAGGAACGCTATTGCTCTGTCTGACAGCAGCGACGCAGCGGATCGATTGGGCTATCCTGCGGATACGATTCTTCGCGCGCGTTGCTGCGAGCATTTTTCTGTTTCTCCATAAGCACCCCGGGAGGCCTCACGCGTGAGCCATCTTCGTCTTGTTCTCGCCGATCAATTATCCGACAGTCTCGCCGCGCTCGCGGATGTGCAGGCCAGGGACACGATCCTGATGTGCGAGGTCATGGAAGAGGCCACCTATGTGCGCCACCATCCCAAAAAGATCGCCTTCCTGTTCGCGGCCATGCGCCATTTCGCCGCCGAACTGTCGGACAGGGGATTGCAGGTCCGCTATGTCACGCTGACCGATCCCGCCAATACCGGCAGCCTCTCATCCGAAGTCGCACGGGCGGCCACCGAACTGGGTCTGCGGCAGGTGATTGTCACCGAGCCGGGCGAATACCGCGTCAGCCGGATGATGCAGTCTTGGCACGCAACACTGGGGCTGGATGTCGAGATCAGGACCGATGACCGGTTCCTGTGCACCATAGACCGTTTCGCACGCTGGGCCAGCGGCAAGAAGCAGTTGCGGATGGAATATTTCTACCGCGAAATGCGCAAGGCCTATCACATCCTGATCGAGCCGGATGGAACACCGACCGGCGGGCAATGGAATTACGACAAGGAAAACCGCAAACCGCCCGCCAAGGGTCTCGTCTCGCCACCTCGCATCAGCCATCCGCCCTCGGCGATCCTCAAAGAGGTTCTGGCCTTGGTCGGCAGCACATTTACCGGCCATTTCGGCACACTCGAGCCCTTCCATTTCGCGGTGACCCGCGCACAAGCCCTGGTCGAACTCGATGATTTTATCGCCCGCATCCTGCCGCATTTCGGCGACTATCAGGACGCCATGGTGCAAGGCGAAGCCTTTCTCAACCACTCTCTGCTCTCGAGCTATATCAATGCGGGGCTGCTGCTGCCGCTCGAAATCTGCCGCAAGGCGGAAGCGGCCTATCGCAACAATCGCGTGCCATTGAATGCGGCCGAGGGCTTTATCCGCCAAATTCTGGGTTGGCGGGAATATGTGCGCGGCATCTACTGGCTGATGATGCCCGACTATGGCGAGTTGAATTTTTTCGATGCCAAACGGCCGTTGCCCGATTTCTATTGGGGGGGCAAAACCGCCATGGCCTGTATCAGTGAAGCGGTGGCACATACGCGCGACCACGCCTATTCGCACCATATCCAGCGATTGATGGTGACAGGCAATTTCGCCCTGATTGCCGGTCTCGATGTCAAACAGGTGCAGGACTGGTATCTTTCGGTCTATAGCGATGCCTATGAATGGGTTGAAATGCCCAACACGCTCGGCATGGCCCTGTTCGGCGATGGCGGCCTGTTGGGCAGCAAGCCCTATGCGGCCAGCGGCAAATATATCGACAAGATGAGCAACTATTGCGGCGGGTGCCGCTACAACCCGCAGGAGATGGCCGGGGAAACCGCCTGCCCGTTCAATGCGCTCTATTGGGATTTCTTCGCCCGCAACCGCGACAAACTCGAGGCCAATCAACGCCTGCCTTTCGTCTACAGCACCTGGGACAAATTTTCTCCCGACAGGCAGGCCGGCATCAAGGATCAGGCCGCCTCGGTGTTCAACCGCATGGCGCAAGGCACGCTGTGAGCGGTGATATCCCGGTCCGGCAGATTTTAGTTGCCAAGCCGGCAGGATGCTGGTGCTGTGGCCCGCGCTGTTGCGAACTCCTTTGCTCTCGAACCCGATACAACCGGATATGATGACCCGTTCACCGCCATCCCCGTTTCTGCCCTTGTGCGCTCTGCTTGCAGGCTGGGTGCTGTTGACCAGCGCGGCCTTGGCGCAGCCTGTCTATTCCGAGCGGGTGATGTCGCTCTTGCGGCAGATGACGCTGGAGGAAAAAGCCGGACAGCTCAACCTGCAAGCCGGCCATGATCCCGGCATCAATCCGCTGCCGCGGACCCCGATTTCGAGCCCCCTTGTGGAACAGGCGGTCCGTGAGGGCAAAGTCGGCGGGGTGCTCAACATTGCGGGGGCGGACAATACCCGCCAGTTACAGCAAGTGGCCATCACACAGAGCCGGTTGAAGATCCCGCTGCTGATCGGACTTGATGTGGTGCATGGCTTTCGCACCATCTTTCCGGTGCCGATCGGCCAGGCCGCCAGTTTCAATCTCGATCTGATCAGCCGCGCCGAGCGTGTGGCGGCGGTCGAGGCCAGCGCTGCGGGCGTCAACTGGACCTTTGCGCCGGTGCTGGATATGGCGCGCGATCCGCGCTGGGGACGCATGGTCGAAACCGCCGGTGAATCGCCATGGTATACGGCGGCCATTGCCCGGGCGCGCGTGCTGGCCTTCCAGGGAGAGCGTTTGTCCGATTCCTCCTCGATCCTCGCCTGTGCCAAGCATTTTGTCGGCAATGGCGCGACCGAGGGCGGGCGCGAATATACCGGAGCCAATCTGTCGTTCCGCTCCATGCGCGACAATGAATTGCCGCCGTTTGAAGCCGCTGTCGAAGCCGGCATCGGGTGCCTGATGCCGGCTTTCAATGCGGTGGATGGCGTGCCCGGCATCGTCAACCATCGCATGCTGTCCGATGTGCTGCGCAAGGAATGGCGCTTTGGCGGACTGGTGGTGACCGACCATGGCGCGATTGCCGAACTGCCGTTCCACGGTGTGGCCGCAACCCTAGCCGATGCCTCGCGGGCCGCACTGGCAGCGGGCGTCGATATGGACATGGCCAGCATGGGTTTTGGTCCGACCTTGCCGGAGGCCGTCAGGGCCGGAAGATTGGATGAGGCCCTGCTCGATCAGGCCGTCCTGCGGGTGCTTGCCATCAAGGAGCGGCTGGGCCTGTTCGATGATCCCTTTGCCCGCCATGACAATGCGCGTGAGCAGAGGCTGGTGGGCCACCCCGACCATCTCGCTTTGGCGCGGCAGCTGGCCGAGGAAAGCCTTGTTCTGCTCAAGAACGACAAGGCCCTGTTGCCCTTCAAAACCTCTGCCCGCTCGATAGCGCTGATCGGGCCGTTCGGGGCGGACCAGAACCATCTGATGGGCCCTTGGGAAGCGGCAGGCATCCACCGCGAGGTGGTCAGCCTGCGCGACGGGATCACCCGCGTGCATCCCCGCATCGCCATCCGCACGGTAACCACCGGTTATGACAACACCCCCGACCCGAAAGCGCTGGCCCGCGCCGTGGCGGCCGCAAAGGCCTCCGATCTGGTGGTGCTGGCTCTGGGCGAAAAGGCGATAGACAGCGGCGAGGCCTCCAGCCGCGCCAATCCCGGCTTGCCCGGCCAACAGCTGGCGCTTGTCAAAGCTGTCGCGCAACTCGGCAAACCCTTTGTGGTGGTGGTGATGGCCGGCCGGCCGATGATCGAGCCCGCACTCTATGCGCTGGCTCCGGTAGTGGTGCAGGCCTGGTTTCCCGGCTCGCAAGGCGGCGAGGCCATTGCGCGGATGTTGTTCGGCCTGAGCGAGCCTGTCGGCCACCTGCCCGTCAGCATCGTGCGCAGCATCGGCCAAATTCCTCTCACCCATGACAAACGCTCGACCGGCCGACCGAGTCCCGGCCCACCCGAGGCTTGGGCCTCCGGCTATATCGATGAGACGACCACACCGTTGTTTCCGTTCGGCTACGGGCTGGCCTATACCCAATTCAGCTATGGGGCCCCTGTCCTGCTCAATGCCGACGATCCGGATGCCCGAATCTACCGCATCAACGTGACGGTCAAAAACACCGGTGCACGGGCGGGCACCACCCTTGTTCAGCTCTATACCCACCAACGCCTTGCCACCATTGCCCAACCCGAAAAGCAGTTGCGGGGCTTTACCCGCCTGTATCTGCAAGCGGGCGAACAGGCCGATACCATCATCAGCCTCAAGCGGGAGGATCTGTCCTATTGGTCCACAGACACCACCCGACAACCCGGCCAAGGATGGATCGACCTAATGACCGGCCCGCATGCCGGCGACACACAGGCGACGACGCTGTTGATCCGGTAATGGATCAGTGTGTCAGGGCTATAGGGAATAGGAAATTTCTGGCATATTGGGGGAACAAATATAGCTGGTGCCGTTTTGGGACAGGGTCATTGTCAGACCCAACGGCCTTCTGACTGTCGTGTGCACCTGATCTATCCCGCGGACTTTGAATTTGGTCTGCACGATCCAGACGGGTCCTTCGAGATCCAGCGTTTGCACATCAAGTACCGGTAAGACACTTTTGGTCAAGACAGTTGCGTTAAGTTTCGTAATGCTCGCACAGACATGATAAGACCCGTTTGAAATATAGGCGGCATAAATATTGTAATAAACTGTGCTGTAATTATATATAGGGTTATTATTTGATATTGAATTATTGGCTTCTACTATTGCTATGGTTTCAAAATATCTGTTTAATGTGTAAGGAAGCCGATTATCGTTGCTTGATGTCGTATCATCAATGATCCAGTTGTCCCATCTTGAAATATAATCCGCAAGGCCTTTTGTGACGTCTATGACTTTGCCGCTGTAAACAAATGAAGTTCCAAAAATGACCACCATAAAATATAAAATCGGATAAAAAACAAAAGTCATAAAAGCTGCTTCTATTGAAACAGATCCTTTGTTTGAAATTAAAAAATATTTTTTCATTTTCACAATCCGCTCAATGTCACTAAATTTGACGCATAGATTGTGCTTCCAAATATTGTATTGTTAAGAGCCGTAATCACTGTGACCCGGTAAGGTATAAATTTTGTCTTGAGCAGAACAGCTGAGGTCGCGGGATCAATAGCATCTAATGCTTGTGTCGAGCCACACGAGAATGCGTCAGTATTCGAAAAGCAGGTTTGCCGATCCTCCACGCCAGGAATATGTCTGGGGGAGGTTGTGGTGGACAGTTTAATGGCCATTGTGGATGCTTTACCATTGAATATCAGTAACCTATAATATATTTTTGAAACATTGATCCCAAAGTCTGGTGTACGATTGGTTGATACAAGTGTTTGATCACGGTTTTTGATTTTTTCAGCAACAATCGCGTTGGCACGCTGGACATCGGCCCATTGGGCAACGACGAGCATCAAATCAATCAGAATGAGAAAAAGATTGAAATAAAAAATCAAAATGAACGCAAATTCGACTGGAATTGCGGCTTTGGATTCTGCCAGATATTTTTTGAAGTGACCGGTCATTTCTAGCCATTCGCTAATGAATAAATCAATAGAACATACAAAATAAATACTAAATTACTATCCGATTATGTTACAGACGGTTTTCAGATTGTCAAGATTTGAGTGATATGAACGAACCTGTTTCAAAGGCCCAATCACTATACGTTAGGTATACAAATTTCTTCTTTTTTAAATTTGAATGGATGATGATACAATCATGGGTAGTATTTTAATTGTTTTACAACCTATACCCATTGGTTGACGGTTAGAAAAAATTGTTATTGATTAAGCAAGATTTGGCATTTAGCATAGAATGGTCTATAGTACTTGTCTTGATGCGTATCGATTGATACAGATGCGTGTTGGTTCAGGATTTCGGAGGACGTTATTTCTGTCCTCTGAAATCAAAATTCGGTTCTGTTGAGTATTGTGTCTTCGAAGGGATCTGTGTTGGAACGGGATACAGTTCCAGATGATCCCCATTCGAAAATAAGGGCATGAATGCAGGTTTTTGACGGAGCATTTTCTGGTCCGTCATCCCGCAACATTTATGCTCTAAAACTTCTTAGTTTCCATGCGTATTTCACATCAATAATCTCTTTTTGGAGTACAATTATGAGCAATCTTCTCTCTAAATTCGCTGCTGACGAATCCGGTGCCGGCGCTGTTGAATACGCGCTGGTCCTTCTGGTGGCGGTTGCTGTCGTCGCTCTCGTCAATTCAAGCCTTAAAACCGCTATTTCCGGGATGCTGACAAGCATTGGCGCCAAACTGGGCACTGCGGTCAATACCATCAGCTAATACGGCTGTCTCAGGATCCGGAGGGAATTACCCCTCCGGATCCTTATATATTTAAGAATTTTTTGAATTGTTTTTGCGTTATTTTGTTTCAATTTTGAACGTTCAAGGATGACTTAAACGATGTTTCCGTTTCACATATCCCAATTTCTTTTGCTTATTTTTCCTGTGTTTGTGCTGATAGCAGCCATTTTAGATGCCCTGACACTCACAATTCCAAATCGCTTCAATCTCATCGGTATGATCCTGTTTTTCCCGATTGCCTGGCTTGCCGGCCTGTCTCTGGATATCATTTTGATTCATATGCTGGTCGGTTTTGGTCTTCTGCTCCTCAGTTTCGCTGCCTATGCCTCTCATATTTTTGGCGGCGGGGATTCCAAATTCATCGCCGTGATCGGTTTATGGCTCGGGTACCAACCCCTGCCGGAATTTCTTTTGTATACCAGCATAGCGGGTGGACTTTTGGCTCTTGTGGTCATGTTCGGCGGACGCTGGATACCCACTCAATTCCAGCCCGCTATTTTCCAAACCATGTACGGTCGAAAAGTTGTTCCCTATGGCACTGCCATGTCAGTGGCCGCTTTGCTTGCTTATCCGAATGCGCCCCTTTGGCTCATACTGATGTCCTGAATTTTAGTATTAAAAAAATTCAAGACCACAGTCTTTATTAACTATTTATTAACTTTGTTTTTTTATATTTGCCTTAGAAAATTGAGGTTAAAACAGCATGAATAGGGTCAGAATCATTATTGCCGGGGTTGCCATCCTTGGCGCAATTATTGTCGGTTTGATTGCAGCCTCGCTGCTTGAACCCGAACCGCAACCCGTTGCAACTGCTGCTGCCCCGGCACCGGAATTCATTCAGCCGCCACAGTCGGACGTACTGGTCGCCACCCGCGAACTAAGATCCGGGACGGCATTGACCGAAGTCGATATGGCCTGGATGCCGATGCCTGAGACGCTTATCGCCCCAACAATGATCCAAAAGAAAACGGATCCTCAAGCGATCAGATCCAATATCGGCAAGATTTCAGGTCAGCCTTTTTCAGCCGGCGAGCCACTCCGGAATGACCGTCTGAATGTCGCTTCCAATGGCGGCATCCTTGCCAGCATGCTGAAACCGGGGATGCGCGCCTATGTCATGGCTCTGGATGAGAGAATAGCAACCGGTGGCTTCATACTGCCTCGCGATATCGTTGATGTAGTCGCGATTGGCAAATGGGATAATAGCACCAAAGGGGCGCAGATCATCATCAAAGGGGTCAAAATCCTGGCGATAGGGACCAAAACAGATTCCACCCCCAATTCCAGTGACAGCCGGGCCCGCACCGCCACACTGGAAGTCACCCCCCACGAGATGGAATTGCTGGCCAAGCTTGAGCGCAACAGCATTCCATTGATGCTGTCACCCATGGCGCTGGAGGATGGGAAACAGAGCCTGGAAGAACGCACAACCTCCCCTGTCATCGTGTATCAAAAGAGGCCACTGTAATGTTTCCACTCAATCGGTTCATGCAAGGCATTTGTTCGTCCCGGCTTTCTTTTTCACTCGCACTTGTTGTTACACTGGCCTGTCTGGTGACACTGCCGACACAGGCTGCACCCGAAAAACCCAAACTTTCGGAAGTGATCGAGGTTTCAGGCTCGGACGCTCAAAAAATCACCATTGAAATCGGCCAGGCCCTGACACTGGATGTGCCCGCGGGTGTGCGGACAATCTATGTCAGCGAGCCTACACTGCTCGATACCAGCCTTAGAAATGCGAACCAGTTGTCGATTTCAGGGCGCATTGCTGGCACGACAGATCTGTATTTGCAGGATAGTTCAGGCACGACAGTGGCCTTTTATCGTGTCTTTATCAAACGCAATCTGGCCCTCCTTTATGACGTTTTACGCACAGCTGCACCCCATCTCGATCTCAAATTACAGGCCACCGGCCGTGGAATGATTTTGACAGGTGATGTCGCCTCGGAAATTGAAGCCACCCGTATCGAACAGGTCGTACGCTCGTCCTTGAGCAGCGAGGAGTTGAGTGGTTTCGTCAACCAGTTGACGATCCGCGAGGCCGATCAGGTCATGATCAAACTGACCATCGCTGAAGTCCAGCACAGCGTCTTGAAGCAGCTTGGTGTCAAAACAACAGGGAGTTGGACAATCGGCAATGTCGGTTTCAAGGGAACCGGAAGCACCAGTATCACTGATGGGGTCGGAACGATCGCTGCCAATGTCGGGGGAAAGGAACTGTTTTCACTCCAGGCGCTTGAACGTGAAGGAGTGCTGCGGACTTTGGCCGAGCCCACCTTGACAGCCATTTCAGGCGGTGAGGCCAAATTTACAGCTGGGGGGCAAATCCCCATACTTGGGGCCTATACCTTTGCCGGCGGTGTTGCGACACGAACCGTCACCTATAAGGACGTGGGCGTGGAACTGGGTTTCAAACCCGTTGTGATATCATCGGGCCGTATCCGCCTCTCGATCAGTTCGACGGTGAACGAGCTTGATCCATCACTGGCCTATACATTCGACGGCATCACCTATCCCGGTTTCCGCAGGCGCAATATGGAGACCATCGTGGAACTGCCATCTGGCGCGGCCTTGATGACGGCGGGCCTTTTGCAGCAGCAAAGCAGCATAGAAATTCAAGGCGTTCCGGGTCTTTTGAATATACCTGTCATCGGTGCCTTATTTCGCTCACGCGAGTTTCAGCGCAAGGAGTCCGAGCTGATGATCGTTGTGACACCCTTCATCGCAAAAACAACAAAGCCGGACAGAATGCCGCTGCCAACGGATGCATTCAGGCTCACGGATGATGCATCACAAATCCTTCAGAGCCAGATGGTGCAAAAATATGGAGCCGCTAAAGCAAAGTCTGGCAGCCCGTCTCTGAACCCGCCTCTCGGTGTAGGATTTATTACAAAATGACCCATACCCATAAACAGCCCTCACGCGGGAAATATCTGCTCATCAGCCTTTTACCCCTGATGATTTTGACAACAGGCTGTACGAGGCCGGAAGGTCTGTTGCCCAATTACAAAGAAGACGATTTGCGTGAACGCCACCTGATGAAACAGCAGGCAACGTTGCAAAAATTGACCGTCATTCCCATTGGCCCTCAACGTGACCAGATCAGCCCCAATGATTCGGATCGGATTACCAGCTTTGTAGAGGGCTATAAATTATCCGGGTTGGATCGGCTCACCATCACCTATTCCAACTCGCAGGCCGCTGAACCGGCTATTGCGGCCCAGTTAAAATCTCTGAACGAAACTCGAACCACCACAAAATCAGCTGGAACAAAATCCGGCCCGGTCGAAATTGTATTCTCCTATACCGCCATTCAAACTGTGCTTGACCGCAACTGTGACGGGCGACGCACAGATGGGGGCCAAACCTTTATGGTCCCAAACAAGACGATGGGCTGTGCTTTTACCGCTGCTTTTGCCCAGCAAGTCGATCAGCCTCGGGATTTGGTCGAACCACGCCAACAAGACAAAAAATATTATAAATCTACAATCACTGATACTCCTGCATCCACCAACTCCAATACGACAAATGGAAATTCAAATAACAATCCTATTGAAGCTATTAAATCAATATTAAATTAAAAATTGAGAATAAATATGTCTGAACTCGCACAACCATTACCTCCGAAAACCAAGCTGGCGGAAAGGGAACGAGCCCCCTTTTCTCATGCATCCATCGCTGTTTTCTGGAAAAGTCCGACGGTTGAAACAGCTTTTAACGAACTCCGGCAAGACAGGCTATGTGTCCGGTTGAGGATCGAACAGCATGAGGGCGGAATTCCCAGGGCAATAGAAACCTACCGTGACAGTGCCACGCCAAACGTTCTGGTGCTGGAAGTGACTTCAGACAATCCCAACTTAGCCTTGGCGGAACTGGATGCATTGGCCGATTCTTGTGATCCCAATACCAAAGTGATTGTTTTGGGACGCAATAATGATGTCGGATTCTACCAAGCCCTGATTGCACGCGGAGTGCGTGAATATGTATTGATACCCTTTGATGGATCAAAAGCCCTTGATGCGCTCTATCGCATGATCGGGCCTGAACAAGGATCACGGGGACGCTGCGTCGCCTTTATCGGGGCTCAAGGCGGTGTGGGATCATCGATGCTTGCGCACCATGTCTCGTTCCATGTTGCTGATACCTTAAAATCACCGACCTTGTTGATCGATCTTGATCTTGCCTTTGGGACAGCAGGTTTGACTTTTGACCGCAGTGTCAACAAGGGTTCCGTCGAATTGCTCTTTGCAACTAAGCGGGAACTTGGGGATATTTTCGAACGGGTCCGGTTCGAGGTGAATACGCACCTCAACGTGATCGGGACAAGCGGATCGCTTTTCAGAACATTCGATATCGAACAGCGGATGATTGACACATTGTTGCAGCATGTCCGATCCGAATATCCTCTTACCTTTCTCGATGTTCCTCACAACTGGACACAATGGGTGAGGTTTTTATTGGCCGATGTCGACGATGTCGTTCTGACAATGACCCCAAATATTCCAGGCCTCAAAAATGCCAGGGCCATTCTGGGGGCCTTGAAAGAAATCAGACCCAATTCGGCCCCGCCGACCATTGTTGTCAACAAAATGGGCGTTCCGAAGCGGCAGGAAATATCCATCAGCGATATTGGAACCCATCTCGGAACACCGATCACCCACGCCGTTCCTTTTGCCGCCGAAAGCTTCGGGCGCTGTGTGAATGAAGGAAAAGTCCTGTTTGCGATTGCGCCGAAAGGCAAGGAAACAGCGGCCATCATCAATATCGCCAAACTCTTTTTGCCTGCACGAATGGAAGAGACAAAACAAGCTGGATCACCCCTTGTCCAACTGTTCAATTCCCTTCGAAAAACAAAGAAAGTGACTTAACATCATGTTCGGTCGTCGTGGCACATCCTCAGATTCATCGCCCTCTTCGGATACAACAAAATCCCGCACTCTTGATGCGTCTTTAATTTTTCTTGATCCTGAACAAAATAATACAAAATTTGAGACTGAAACAATTTCTTTTAATAAAAATGAATTTAATAAAGATGTAGATTTTTTATCATTTCGTGAACGCGATAGAGATCGTTATTATCGACTGAAACAAGAAATTTTTTCTGCTATTATTGAAATTATAGATATTACACTCCTTTCAAATTATGAAATATCCCGTGCAAAAGATGAAATTCGTGATGTCACGACAGAAATCATTTCCCTTCGGGGCATCCAGATCACCCTAGAAGAACAAGAAGAAATCGTCACTGATCTGTGCAGTGATTTTCTAGGCCTTGGTCCGCTCGAGCCCTTGATGGAGCGTGATGATATCAACGACATTATGGTCAACGGTCCTCATCAGGTTTATGCCGAATATAACGGGCGTATGCAGCTGACGACTGTCGAATTCCGTGACCAACAACAATTGATGAATATCTGCCAAAGACTGGTCGGACAGGTCGGCCGCCGCATCGATGAAGCGTCACCCATATGCGATGCACGCTTGCTAGATGGCTCCCGCATCAACGTCATCGCACCCCCTCTGGCCCTTGAAGGGCCGGTCCTGACCATTCGTAAATTCAAAAAAGACCGCCTGACGCTTGATCAATTGCAAAAATTCGGGGCCGTCTCAAAACCGCTTGCCGAACTCATTCAAATCATCGGCCATATCCGTTGCAATGTTCTGATCAGCGGAGGGACAGGCTCGGGCAAGACAACCCTGCTCAATTGTCTGACCCGCTATATCGATACGACCGAGCGGATTATTACCTGCGAGGATACCGCAGAACTGCAGTTGCAACAGCCCCATGTTGTGCGTCTCGAAACACGCCCGCCAAGTCTGGAGGGCGCAGGCGAAATCACCATGCGTGATCTCATCAAGAATTGCCTTCGTATGCGGCCCGAACGGATTATCGTGGGCGAAGTGCGCGGCGCTGAGGCCATGGATCTGTTGCAAGCCATGAATACCGGCCATGACGGATCGATGGGCACGGTGCACGCCAATAATGCTCGCGAGGCCATTGGACGGATTGAAGCCCTGGTCAATATGAATGCCAGCAACCTGCCGATCCGCGTGATTCGCGACATGATCGTCAGTTCGATTGATATCGTGATCCAGGTTGAACGTCTGCGGGATGGCTCACGCCGCGTCATGAGCGTTTCGGAAGTGCTTGGTCTGGAAGGCGACACGCTGGTGATGCAGGACCTCGCGATCTTCAAAATTATCGGCGAGGATGATAACGGCCGCTTGAAAGGGCAGCATATAGGCACTGGCATTTACCGCCCGCGTTTATGGGAACGCGCCCGCTATTTCAACGAAGATGCCCGCCTCGAAAATGTTATGGATGCCCTGAACGCCGAAGCAGGCCAATCAAAGCCGCGAGAGTGATATGAGCAAAATTTTTCTCATTCAAATCAGCCTTGCATTTGTTGTTCTTGTTATGCTGCTTGTCATGTTTCGCAAGCAAATATTCGAACCTGACTATAAGGATTATTTGGTCAGGACACTTTATACATCGGCACGGGAACGGAAAAAAGTCGGGATTAGATTATCTTCAAAGATGCAAGATCGTGTAAAAGCTGCTGGTCTTGAGATAACTCCATTTCAATTTCATGCACGCGTTTATTTATATGGTTTTTTAATGATCATATTAATTCATCTTATTTTTCATAATAATATAGTTGATATGATACTTTTATTAATGAACCTGTTTTTTGTTCCCCGCTTCATTTTGGAATTTCTTACGAAAAGGCGGATGACACAATTCCGTGATCGGTTGCCCAATGCGATCGATGCCATCATTCGCGGTGCAAAAGCCGGCTTGACGGTCAGCGATTGCATCAAATTGGTTTCAACCGACACTGCAGAACCGGTCAAATCGGAATTCAGACAGATTGTTCAAAACCAGCGGGTCGGAATCAGCCTGTCGGAATGCTTTGAAGCCATGGCTGACCGTTTGAACACCAAAGAAACGCGTCTGCTCAGTTTCGTGATGAATATCCAGCAACAAACCGGCGGTAATATTTCGGATGTCTTGAGCAGTCTGGCGCATGCAATCAGGTCCGACAATGCGATGCGCGAGAAGGCAAAAACTGTTACAACCGAAGGAAAAATGACCGCTATTATTGTGTCTATTATGCCAATTGGTGTATATGCAATGATTAATTCTCAATATCCAGAAAAAATGCAGCTATTGTTTGATACAACATTTGGCAACATCATTCTATTGTTTATTATTTTCTGGATGTCTTGTGGAATTGGTGCCCTTTTATACACTTTAAAAATTAAGTTTTAAACAATGAATCACGCAACAATCATTATTTTATCTCTTATTTTAATCACTTTATTAGCTGGAATAGCTATTTATATCCTGTTTGATGAATCTTTTTTAAGAATATTCCAAAAAATGCGCTTTGTAAGCACTTTGACTCAGCGAAAAACAGCAACGTCAGAGAAAAAAAGCCTTGGTGATTATACTCTCGACATCATTGAACAATTAAATTTGCAGAATTTTTTTAAAGTCGAGAAAATTAAAGTCGTTTTGGCGGATACCGGCAAATCAACAACAATGACACTTGACAGTGTTTTGCTTGCCAAGCTTGTCATGCCATTTTTGGTTGGTGCCGTTTTCTATAATTTCAATCTGGCTGGATACATTATTGATGAAAACAATGCGCAATTTAATTTAATATCACTCATTTTGTCTGCTGTTATCGGGGCCGCGACATTTCCTGTGCCTGATGTCTTGATCCAGATTGATGCCAAAAATCGGGCCGCGGAATTCATGATGACCTTTCCCTCGGTTCTCGATCTGCTCATCATCTGCATCCAGTCGGGGATTTCATTCGAGCATGCTTTGCAACGCGTAACCCGTGATGCCTCGATCCTTTCACCGGTGACGGGTGAGGAACTATCGCGGATCGTGAGGGATATCCATATTCTTGGCAGCCGGGAAAAGGCCCTGATGAATTTCAAGCGCCGTATTCCGTCTCCTGCTGTTGACGACTTCGTCTTGGTTGTCCTCCAATCGGAACGCTATGGGACCTCCATGTCTGACGCCCTGCATGTTCTCTCCGATACGGTCAGATCCGAACAGTTGACAATCCTGGAACGGATGGTTCTCAAACTGCCAACCAAGGTCTCGGTCATTATCATGGTCTTCATGATGCCCTGTGTGTTGCTGATGGTCTTTGCCCCGATTTTACTCGGCGGGATTTCAGCCGATTAACAGCGGGTTAACCCGCCCCCCGCTCCCGTTATGGCTGCGATGTCAAATTATAGGCACACGGGGCGCTGTTCCCTCTTGCACGGATCACGCTTGCGTCGTTCAGTAGGCACCGAAAAATTCCTGCCTTCCAATGGCAGCATCAGGGTGGACGCAGAATATGACCAAGGGTATGCGCAAAGGGCTCACCAGTTACGGGGATCCGGGTTTCTCGCTGTTTTTACGCCGGGCCTTTATCAAGGCCATGGGCTTCAGTGATGATGCGCTTGAGCGGCCGATCATCGGCATCACAGACACATTCAGCGATTACAACCCCTGCCACGGCAATGTGCCGCAGCTCATCGAGGCTGTGAAACGCGGGGTGATGCTGGCCGGTGGCCTGCCGATGGCCTTCCCGACCATCTCGATCCATGAGAGTTTTTCCAACCCCACATCCATGTTCCTGCGCAATCTGATGGCCATGGATACCGAAGAAATGATCCGCGCCCAGCCGATGGATTCCATCGTGCTGATCGGCGGATGCGATAAAACCGTCCCGGCCCAGTTGATGGCCGCCGCCAGTGCCGATGTCCCCGCCATCATGCTGATCACCGGCCCGATGCTGGTCGGGCATCACAAAGGCGAGGAATTGGGGGCGTGCACCGATTGCCGCAGACTATGGGCGGCCCATCGCGCCGGCACGATCGACGAGGAAGAAATCGATGTGTTGAGCGGCCGTCTGGCCCCCACCAATGGCACCTGCATGGTGATGGGCACGGCCTCGACCATGGCCTGCGTCAGTGAAGCGCTCGGTATTGCCATGCCCGGAACCGGATCGATTCCCGCCACCCATGCCGACCGGTTGCGCGCCGCCGAAGCGGCCGGCAAGCGGGCGGTCGAAATGGCCAAAACCGGGGGGCCGAAGCCCTCGGAGATCATGACCGAAACCGCCTTCCGCAATGCCTTGACTGTCTTGCAGTCGATTGGCGGATCGACCAACGGTCTTGTGCATCTGGCCGCCCTTGCCGGACGGCTGGGCATCGAGATCGATATGGGGGACTTCGACCGCATGGGCCGCGAGGTGCCGACCCTGATCGATCTCAAGCCCTCGGGTGCCCATTACATGGAGCATTTCCATTGGGCCGGTGGCGTGCCGAAATTGATGAAGGAACTCGGCGACCTGATTGACGGGACGGCCATGACGGTGACGGGTGAACCTCTGTCGGCCTCCATTGCGCGGGCCGAGGAGGTGCCGAACCAGACCATCATCCGCACCCGTGCCAATCCCTTGCAGGCCTCGGGTGCCATGGCGGTGTTGAGCGGCAATCTTGCTCCGCAAGGCGCGCTGATCAAGCAATCGGCTGCTTCGCCAACCCTGATGCAGCACGAAGGCCGCGCCGTGGTCTTTGAATCGGTGGAAGACATGACGCTGCGCATGGACGACCCCGATCTCGATGTCACGGCCGATGATGTGCTGGTGCTGCGCAATGCCGGGCCTGTCGGCGCACCCGGAATGCCCGAGGCGGGCTATTTGCCGATCCCGCGCAAATTGGCCCAGCAGGGCGTCAAGGACATGGTCCGCATATCGGATGCCCGCATGTCCGGCACCGCCTTCGGCACCATCGTGCTGCACATCGTCCCGGAAGCAGCCATCGGCGGACCCCTGGGTCTGGTGCGCAATGGCGACCGTATCCGGCTGGATGTCGAGAACCGACGGATCGACCTGCTGGTCGAGGAAGTCGAATTGACCAGACGCAAGGCCGAATGGACCGCACCCAAGCCACACGCGGGGTCCGATCGCGGCTATTTGTCGCTTTATCTGAACAATGTTAATCAGGCGGATCAGGGCTGCGACTTTGACTTCCTGCGCAAAACGCCCGTCCAGACATCCAATTCATAACAGCCGGATCACAACGGCTCCAGACACTGACCGGAAGGAACACCACCATGAGCGGAAACAATAAAATTGCCCTGATCACCGGAGCCGGTTCAGGCGTCGGACGCGCCGTTGCGCTGGCCATGGCCAAAGAGGGCTATACGGTCGTCATCACCGGTCGCCGCGCATCGGCACTGGATGAAACCGTTGCCGCTGGCCAGGGCCTGTCGGGCAGCCTGTTGGCCATTCCCGCCGATCTGACCGATCCCGAGCAGGTGGCCAAGCTGTTTGCCGCTGTCAAAGACAAATATGGCCGGCTGGATGTCCTGTTCAACAATGCCGGTGTCAATGCGCCTCCCGGCGTACTGCTGGAAGATCTGGATCCGAAAGACTGGCAGACCGTGGTCAACACCAACCTGTCGGCTGTGTTCTACTGCACCCAGCAGGCCTTCAAGATCATGAAGGCACAAACCCCGCATGGCGGCCGCATCATCAACAACGGCTCGGTCTCCTCGCAGGCACCGCGCCCGAATTCCATTCCCTATACAGCCACCAAACACGCCGTCTCGGGCCTGACCAAAACCACCTCGCTGGATGGCCGCAAATATGACATTGCCTGCGGCCAGATCGACATCGGCAATGCCGCTTCGGCCATGACATCGGCAATGAGCGGCGGCGTGCCGCAAGCCAATGGCACCATGGCACCCGAGCCGGTGATGGATGTTGCCAATGTCGCCAGTGCCGTGGTCTATATGGCCAGCCTGCCGCTGGAGGCCAATGTGCAGAACATCACGGTGATGGCCACCAAAATGCCGCTGGTCGGCCGCGGCTGAACCATCATCAACGCCCGGTTGAAGCAGAGGGTGTGTTCATGACACTGACACCGGCCGAGATCGAGCGTTATGCCCGCCATATCATCCTGCCGGAAATCGGCGGGCCAGGGCAGATGAAACTCAAACAGGCGCGCGTCCTGGTCATCGGTGCCGGTGGCCTCGGCGCGCCTCTCCTCCTGTATCTGGCCGCCGCCGGCTGCGGGCATATCGGCCTTGTCGACGATGATACGGTCAGCCTGTCGAATTTGCAGCGGCAGGTGATCCATCACACCGCAAGCGTGGGCATGGCCAAAACCGACAGTGCCAAAGAAGTGCTGACAGCCATCAATCCGCATGTCTTTGTGACCTGCCATAACGGCAGGGCAACAGCCGACAACCTGCCCGCTTTGCTCGAAGCCTATGATGTGGTGGCCGATGGATCGGATAATTTTACCACCCGCTATAGCGTGGCCGATGCCTGCCTTGTGGCCCGTAAGCCGCTTGTTACCGCCGCATTGGGACGGTTCGATGGCAGTCTGACCACTCTCAAAGGCTACCAGACCGACAAGCAGGGGCAGTGGAACCCGACCTATCGCTGCCTGTTTCCGACCCCGCCTGCCGAAGGCAGCCTCCCCCATTGTGCCGAAGCGGGCGTGCTGGGGGCTCTGGCAGGGGTCATGGGCTCGCTGATGGCCCTCGAGGTCATCAGGGCCATCGTGCCATTCGGCGAGGATCTGGTCGGACGTTTGCTGATGGTGGATGCACTGTCGATGCGGTTTGATACCATCCATTACCAGCGGGCGGTGGCCCCACCCGCCTAAATGGTTTCAATCAGTTGAACCAACCGCCGCCTTTGCGGACTTTGACAACCGTGCCGGTCTTGACCCGGTTATAAAGGTCAAAAATGTCCTCGTTGAGCATGCGGACACAGCCGGAGGACACCTGTTCGCCGATTGACCACGGCTCGTTGGTGCCGTGGATGCGGAACAGGATATCATGGCCGTTCTGATAGAGATACAGCGCGCGCGCGCCGAGCGGGCTGTCCACACCACCGGCCATGTGTTCGGGCAGGCCTTTCAGCACCCGCTTCATGGTGCTTGTCGGACGCCATTCGGGCCAGACACCCTTGCGGCCGACTTCGGCAATGCCGCGCCACGAAAAGCCCTGGCGCCCGACCCCGATGCCGTAACGCAACGCGGTATTGTCGGACTGGACAAAGTAAAGGAACCGCTCGTCGATATTGACAACAATGGTGCCTGCCTTCTCGCCGCCTGAATAAGGCACGGTCTGGCGCATCAGTTCCGGTTTCATGCGGGTACGGTCGACCAGCGGAATATCAAAGGGCTGATCGGGGATCGAGCCGATATACCAGCTGTCGTCATAATCTTCGGGAGGGGCGGTGACGGTCGGTTCGGGGACCGATTGGCATCCTGCCACACTCAAGGCTGTCACGCCGACCAATCCAGCCAGCAAAGAGCGGCGGGAAACGGTCGCATCATGTTTCATCCGTATCGATTGGGACATCAGACTTACCAACTTTCAAAGAACCAAGATTAGGCGCGCAAAACCGCGCCCGTTTTTTTAGCCACTTCCGCAACAATCCTGTCGCTGATGCTTTCAAGATCGGCATCCGTCAAAGTGCGATCCTGAGGCTGCAACGACACCGTGATGGCCAGAGACTTATGGCCGTCTGCGATCCCTGGCCCGGTATAGACATCGAACAGCGTCACATCGGTGATCAGGGCGCGCTCGGCCGCCTGCGCCGCCTTGAGCACATCACCTGATGCCACAATATGGGGCACAACAAACGCAAAATCACGCAGCACAGGCTGGAAATCCGACAGGACCAGCTTGGCCTTCATTTTGGTCGGCTTGGCCTTGGGCGGCGGCAAGCGGTCGAGATTGATTTCAAAGCCCACCATCGGCCCCTTGGCATCCAGCGCCTCAAGCGCACGCGGATGCAATTCGCCGAATGCCCCGACCACCAGTTTGGGTCCGAACTGCAAGGTCGCCGAACGGCCCGGATGGAACCAGGACGGCCCGCCGGCCACCAGCTGCAAGCCGCCAGTCGGGACGCCCAGCGCTTCCAACACCGCATAGGCATCGGCCTTGGCATCATAGAGATCGACCGAACGGGCCGGGACAGCCCAGTGGCGTCCGGAGACCTGCGGCTGCGCCTGCGCGCGGCGGATGCCGCTGGCAGCTATGGTCTGGTCTTCGGGCTTTTCACCGGCAAACACCTGTCCGACCTCGAACAGAGCGACATCGGGCATGCCGCGGTCGGCATTGCGTTGCGCCGATTTCACCAGACCCGGCAACAGGCTGGGGCGCATGTCGGACAGATCGGAGGCAATCGGATTGGCCAAAGCCAGTTCATCCGCGCCGCCGCCAAACAGCACCGCCTCGTCATGGCTGATAAAGGACCAAGTCACCGCTTCGACCATGCCACGGCTGGCCAAAGCCCGCTTGGCCAGACGGGTGCGCTTCTGGATCAAGGTCAACACGGGCTTGGCCACCACCTGCGGCTCGCGCATGAACGGCACGGCCGCCACATGGTCCAGACCGATGATGCGGACGATTTCTTCGACCAGATCGGCCTTGCCCTCGACATCGGGCCGCCATGTCGGCACCACAACATCGACGACAGGCGCGGATCCTGTCACCTCGAAGCCGAGGCTCTGCAGGATCGCAATTTTCTTGTCTGCCTCGCAATGCAGGCCGGTCAAACGCTCGACCTCATCCAGCGGGAAAGCGATGTGCAAGGCGGGATGCGGCACCTGACCCGCCAGCAAAACCTCGCTGGCCTCGCCACCGCACAATTGCTGCACCCAATGGGTCGCCAGCTCGATCCCCGGCAGGCAGAAGGCCGGATCGACCCCGCGCTCGAACCGGTAGCGTGCATCGGTGTTGATGCCGAGTTTGCGGCCTGTCTGGGCAATGTTGAGCGGATCCCACAGCGCGGATTCGATCAGCACATCGGTGGTCTGTTCGTCGCACCCCGATTGCTCGCCGCCCATCACACCGGCGATGGATTCCACGCCGTTATCATCGGCAATCACCACCATGCCATGGTCGAGCGTATAGGTCTTGCCATCCAGCGCGACGATCTGCTCGCCATTCGTGGCATGACGGACCGTCAAAGCCCCATGGACCTTTTTGGCATCGAACACATGCAAGGGACGGCCGCGGTCGAAGGTCAGATAATTGGTGATGTCGACCAGCGCATTGATCGGGCGCAGGCCGATGGCCTTCAACCGCCGCTGCATCCAGTCGGGGCTGGCGCCGTTTTTGACATTTTTGACCAGACGCAGCGCGAAAGCCGGAGCCAGCTTTTGTTCGTCAGCCGCAAAATCGAGTGTCACATGCACAGGACAGTCTCCCTGCCCGTGAACGGCAGCCACCAGAGGCGACTTCAGCGTGCCCAGACCCGCTGCCGCCAGATCGCGTGCGATGCCGTAAACGCCCAGCGCATCCGACCGGTTGGGGGTGATGGCCACGTCGATCACCGGATCATCCAGACCGGCATAATCGGCATAGGCAACCCCGACCGGCGCATCGGCCGGCAGGTCGATAATGCCTTCGTGATCTTCCGACAGGCCGAGTTCGAAGGCCGAGCACAACATGCCCGCACTTTCGACGCCGCGGATCATGCCGACACCGAGCGTGATATTCTTGCCCGGAATATAGGTGCCGGGCGGCGAGAACACGCTTTTCATGCCCGCCCGCGCATTGGGCGCACCACACACCACCTGCACCGGCTTGCCGTCGCCGACATCGACAATGCACACCCGCAAGCGGTCGGCATTGGGATGCTGCTCGGCCGAAATCACCGACGCCGTCATGTAAGGCGCCAGCAATTTGGCGGGATCATCCACACCTTCGACCTCAAGACCGACACGCGTCAACGCTTCGACGATCTCGTCAAGCGAGGCCGAGGTATCGAGGTAATCTTTAAGCCAGGAGAGGGTGAATTTCATGTCTGTTCCCTGAGCAAAATCGAGGATGGCGGTGATCCCGCCAATACCCTGTTCTCAATCGAAATGGCCGTTACACGCTCAAGCCACCCGCCAAAGTCGGCAGGTCCAGCGGACGGAACCCGTAATGGCCGAGCCAGCGGACATCGGCCTCGAAGAAGGGCCGCAAATCCGGCATGCCGTATTTCAGCATGGCAATGCGGTCGATCCCCATGCCCCAGGCAAAGCCCTGATACTCATCCGGATCAAGCCCGCAATTGCTGATGACATTGCGGTGGACCATGCCGCAGCCGAGAATTTCGAGCCAGTCGTCGCCCTCGCCGAAGCGGATTTCGCCGCCCTTGCGGGTGCATTGGATATCGACTTCCATCGAGGGTTCGGTGAACGGGAAAAACGACGGCCGGAAGCGCATCTTGACGTCATCGACCTCGAAGAACGCCTTGCAGAATTCTGCCAGGATCCATTTCAGATGGCCCATATGCGAGCCTTTGTCGATCACCAGACCCTCGACCTGATGGAACATCGGTGTATGGGTCTGGTCCGAGTCACAGCGATAGGTGCGGCCCGGAATGATCACCCGGATCGGCGGTTTCTGGCTCATCATGGTGCGGATCTGCACCGGACTGGTATGGGTGCGCAGCACCTTGCGCTCGCCATTCGCATCGGGCTTGAAGAAAAACGTATCGTGCATTTCACGCGCCGGATGGCCGAGCGGGAAATTCAACGCGGTGAAATTATAGAAATCGGTCTCGATATCCGGACCCTCGGCCACCGCAAAGCCCATATCGGCGAAGATCGTGGTCAATTCGTCGATCACCTGCGAGATCGGATGGATCCGCCCGCGGGATGCCAGACTTTCGGGCAAAGGCAGCGTCACATCGGACCGCTCGGCCTCCAGCCGCGCATCGAGGGCCGCATCGCGCAAGGCCGTCCGGCGTCCGGCCAAAGCAGCTGTCACGCGGTCACGCAAACCGTTG
>CANFLM010000019.1 GCA_947447895.1 Hyphomicrobiales bacterium | reverse complement strand
TCTGATCGTCAGCCATGACCGCGACTGTCTCGACCGTGTCTGCACGGCCATTCTGATGTCGGAGGGCAACGGGCAATGGACGCTGTATGCCGGTGGCTATTCCGACATGCTGGCCCAGCGCGGCGAGGGTGTGACAGCCCGGAAATCCCATCGCTCGGGCTTGCCCTCGACCCAGAAGCATGAAGCGTCCGGTGCCGGCGCAAACCAGACAGCGGCTGCCAAATCGGCGCGTAAATTATCCTTCAAGGACAAGCATGCTTTGAGCGTGCTGCCCGACAAAATGGCGGCTCTGGGACGCGATATCGAAAAGCTGCAAGCAGCCCTCGCCGATCCCCAACTCTATGCCAAGGACGCTGCCCGCTTCAATGCCCTGAGCTTGCGTTTGACGGAAACCCAGGTGGCCCTGATGCAGGCCGAGGAAGAATGGCTGGCGCTCGAATTGCTGCGCGAGGAAATCGAGGGAGCCTGAAGCCTTGCGGCTTCAGGCCCTTATGGACCGGGGGGCTGCCCCCTCGCTATGGTCAGGCCGGCATGCCGGTTTCGATCAGCTTGGCCCAATAGCTGACGCCGATCGGGATCACGTGATCATCGAAATCATAGGCCGGATGGTGCAGGCCTGCCGTGTCGCCATTGCCAACGAAAATGAATGCGCCGGGGCGGGCTTCCAGCATATAAGAGAAATCCTCTGCGCCCATGGTCGGGGCCAGATGGGTATCGACCTTGTCCTGACCGACGACCGACCCTGCGACAGAGGCCGCGAATTGGGTTGGCGTGTCGTGGTTGCTGGTCACGGGATAGCCGCGGGCATAATCCACCGTGGCCGTCGCCCCGTGCAGGGCGCAGATGCCGTGGACGATTTTGGACATGCGGCGTTCGATCAGATCCTGAACATCCTTGTTGAGCGTGCGCACGGTGCCTTTCAGCGTGGCGGTTTGCGGCAGGATGTTGAACGCATCACCGGCGCGCAAAAACGTGGTGGACACCACCGCCGATTCCAGCGGGTTCACATTGCGTGCGACAATCCCCTGAAACGCATTGATGATCTGGGCGACAATGACCACGGTATCAATCGAACCATGCGGATTGGCCGCATGAGCGCCCAGACCCTGGATCTCGATAGTGAAACGGTCGGCTGCGGCCATCAGCGGGCCGGTGCGCAGGCCGAACTGGCCGACAGGCATGCCGGGCATGTTGTGCATGCCATAGACTTCGGTAATGCCGAAGCGGTCCATCATGCCGTCATCGACCATGGCCTTGCCGCCGCCGCCGCCTTCTTCGGCAGGCTGGAAGATCACCACGGCAGTGCCGGCGAAATTGCGTGTTTCGGCCAGATATTTGGCTGCGCCCAACAGCATCGAGGTGTGACCATCATGGCCGCAGGCATGCATCTTGCCCGGTGTGGTGGAGGCATAGGCCTTGCCGGTTTCCTCAACGATCGGCAGGGCGTCCATATCGGCGCGCATGCCGATCACTTTGCTGCCGGGCTTGGATCCGCGGATCACCCCGACCACGCCGGTGCGGCCAATGCCTGTGACCACTTCATCGCAGCCGAATGCCTTGAGCTTTTCCGCAACAATCCCGGCCGTGCGATGCACATCGTAATCCAGCTCTGGATGGGCATGCAGATCGTGCCGCCATTCGGCAATTTCCTCGGCAAAAGCGGCAACACGGTTCACGATGGGCATAAGAAAACCTCTTGAATGGGGGCGTATCGGAAGAGCAAGTTGATATTATCCATTGGTTGTAAGAGCAAAGCAAATTCGCATGCATCGGGTCAATGACAAAGATTGATCACATCTTCACGCATTAAAAAGGCAAATGCCCCGATTTAACCCGCCGAAAGTGCAGAATTAGACTTTACGCTGAGACGTTCCGGCGGCTAATCTCTGCCCCACGAGTGAACAGGACGAGGCAATGACGTTTCACTCAACCTAGGGGTAAAGTGCGATGAAAATTAAAAAGGGACTGGTAGCCAAAGGATTTGTTGCTTTGGCAACGGCTGCCGTGCTGTTGAGCAGCGCGGTCTATGCCAAAACGCTGCGTTACGCCAATCAGGGGGATTTGAAGTCTCTCGATCCATATACACTGAATGAAACCACCACCAATGCCCATTTGGCTAATGTGTATGAAGGTCTGGTCAAGCGCGATCGCAACTTGAACGTTGTGCCTGCGCTGGCTGAAAAATGGGAAACACCGGAGCCGACCCGCTGGCGCTTCTATCTGCGCAAAGGCGTGAAGTTCCAGAACGGTGAGGATTTCACTGCCGATGACGTGATCTTCTCCGCCGACCGTCTGCGTGCACCCGGCTCCAACCACACCACCCGCGTGCCCAAGGATGCCAAATTCGTCAAGATCGACGATCACACCGTCGATGTGATTTTGGGTGTGCCCAATCCGATCCTGCTGAACCAGTGGGAATACTGGATGATCGTGTCGAAGAAATGGGCCGAAGCCAATGGCAGCGCCGCACCGACACCTGCCAATGCCACCACGCCATCCTATATCTCGCTGAATGCCAACGGCACCGGTCCGTTCAAGATCGACAGCCATCAGCCCGGCGTGAAAACCGTGTTCAAGGCGAATGCCGGCTGGTGGAGCAAGCCCGAACACAATCTCGATGAAATCATCTTCACACCGATTGCATCGGACGCCACCCGCGTGGCCGCTTTGCTGTCGGGCGAAGTCGACCTGATCGAGCCTGTTCCGATCCAGGACATCCAGCGCGTCAATTCGGCGTCGAACGTGCAGGTGCTTGCCGGTCCTGAATTGCGCACCATCTATCTCGGCATGGACCAGACCCGCGATGAATTGCTCGAGTCCAGCGTGAAGGGCAAGAACCCCTTCAAGGACAAGCGCGTTCGCGAGGCTTTCTACAAGGCCATCGACATCGAAACCATCAAGACCCGCGTGATGCGCGGCCTGTCGACCCCGTCGGCTTTGATGATCGCTCCGGAACTGTTCCCGCTGTCGAAAGACTTCGTGCGTCCGAAGTTCGATCCTGAAGGCGCCAAGAAACTGTTGGCCGATGCCGGTTATCCCAATGGTTTCGAAGTCGGTTTCGACTGCCCCAATGATCGCTACGTCAATGACGGCCCGATCTGCCAGGCCATTGTCGGCATGCTCGCCCGCGTCGGAATCAAGCTCAATGCTCTGATCCAGCCCAAGGCGCAGTATTTCGCCAAAGTCCTCAAGCCGAACGGTTTCAAGACCTCCTTCTATCTGCTCGGCTGGACCCCCAATACCTTGGATAGCCATAACGTGCTCTATGACATCATCGGCTGCCGCGATGATGAAAAGTCGGCACGCGGCGAAACCAATCTGGGCGGCTATTGCAACAAGCAGCTTGACGGCTTGACCGACCAGATCCTCGGCGAAACCGATGCGACCAAGCGCAATGCGATGATCAAGCAAGCCTTCCAGATCGCCTATGATGACTATGCCTATATCCCGCTGCACCAGCAGGCTCTGGCATGGGGCGTGTCGAAGACCCTGAAGATGGCGCAACGTGCTGACAATGCCATCACCTTCGGCTGGATCATGAAAGACTGATCCTGGCTCCGGTTGCAGGTTGTTTGCACGGCCTGCAACCGGACAGGGTTGATTGCCTATCGGGTCCGGCACCTGGCGGTGTCGGGCCCCTGATCCCCGACCCTGTGGTCGGGGTTTTTACGAAGAGAATCATCCGATGCTGGCATTTATTATCCGACGGATCCTGCAATCCTGCATGGTGTTGCTGACGGTCGCTTTGCTGGCATTCACGATGTTCCGTTTTGTCGGCGATCCTGTCGCCCAGATCGTCAGTCTCGACACGCCCGCCGAAGAAGTACGCAAGGTGCGCGAGAGTCTGGGCCTTGATGACCCGGTGGTCGTACAGATGGGCCGCTATCTCTACAAAGCGGTGCAGCTGGATTTCGGCATCTCCTACCAATTCCGCCAACCCGTGATCGAATTGCTGGCCGAACGCGCGCCGGCGACACTGGAGCTGGCGCTGATTTCCTCTTTCCTGTCGCTGGCGATCGGGATCCCGATGGGGGTCTATACCGCCTTGCGGCGCGACAGCCTGTTTGCACGGGTGTTCCAATCCATCTCGCTGGTCGGCGTCAGCCTGCCGACCTTCCTGATCGGCATTTTGCTGATCTACCTGTTTGCGGTCACGCTGGGCTGGTTGCCCTCGTTCGGGCGCGGTCAGGTTGTGACGGTATCGGGACGCTGGACGACGGGCCTGTTGACCGCCTCGGGCCTGAAAGCGCTGATCCTGCCCTCGATCACGCTCGGTCTCTACCAGATGACCCTGATCATGCGGCTGGTGCGGGCCGAGATGCTCGAAGTCCTGCGTTCCGACCACATCAAATTCGCGCGCGCCCGGGGCCTGACCACCCGCGCCATCCATTTCCGCCATGCGTTGAAAAGCACGCTGGTGCCGGTGATCACCATTGCCGGATTGCAGCTGGGCTCGATCATCGCCTTTGCGGTGATCACAGAGACGGTGTTCCAATGGCCCGGCATGGGCGCGCTGTTTCTGAAGGCGGTGCAGAATGTCGATATTCCGATCATGGCGGCCTATCTGATGATCATTTCGGCGCTGTTTGTGACCATCAATATGGTGGTTGATCTGCTCTATGCATTTGTCGATCCGCGCTTGCGTGCGACCATCAAAGGATAATGGTGTGACACTCCCATCCCCTTCCGCCGGACCCAACCCGTCGGGTGACAGTCTCTGGTCACGGATCATGGCCCATGATCTGACCTATCTGTTTTTCCGTTCGCCTTTGACGGTGGTGGCGGCCATCCTGTCTATGGCCATCATGCTGGCGGCCTTGATGGCGCCATGGCTGGCAAGCATGGATCCGTTCGATCCTGCGCAGGTGTTTCTAGCCGATGCCAATATACCGCCGGTCTGGCAGGACGGCGGCGATCCGCGCTTTGTGCTGGGCACCGATGACCAGGGTCGCGATCTCTATTCCGCGATTTTGTATGGCATGCGGGTGTCGCTGGTGATCGGCCTGTCGGGTGTGGCACTGGCCGCCACCATCGGCATCACGCTGGGACTGGTGGCCGGCTATGCCGGCGGGCGGATCGATGCGGTGATCATGCGGGTGGCCGATGTGCAGCTGACATTTCCGGCCATTCTGATTGCCCTGCTGGTCAATGGTGTTGTCCAGGCGCTTTCCAAAGGCAGTTCGCGTGAGACATGGGCCTTCGGAGTGCTGATCCTGTCGATCGGCTTGAGCTTCTGGGTGCAATATGCCCGCACCATCCGCGGCTCGACCCTGATCGAGAAGAACAAGGACTATATCCACGCCGCCCGTCTGGTGGGGCAGCCGACACCGTTGATCCTGTTGCGGCATTTGCTGCCGAATGTGATCGGGCCGGTGCTGGTGATCCTGACCATCAATCTGGGACTGGCCATCATCACCGAGGCGACCCTGTCGTTTCTGGGGGTTGGCCTGCCGCCGACACAGCCCTCGCTGGGCACGCTGATTTCGATCGGCAATAAATATCTGTTTTCCGGCGACTGGTGGATTGTCACTTTCCCGGGCCTGACTTTGGCGGTGTTTGTCCTGTCGATCAATCTGATCGGCGACTGGCTGCGTGATGCGCTGAATCCGAGGCTGCAATGACAACCCTATCTGCAAAGTCTCCCGTGCTCGAACTGCGCAATCTGGTGGTCGAATTTGTCACCCGCCACGGCACCTTGCGGGCGTTGGACGGTATTTCCTTTTCCATTGCGCCCGGTGAGGTGCTGGGCGTTGTCGGGGAATCGGGGGCCGGAAAATCATTGACCGGTGCGGCGGTGATCGGCCTTCTGGAGCCTCCCGGCCGCATTGCTTCGGGAGAGGTCCTGCTGGCTGGCCAACGGATCGACCACCTGCCGATCGAGGAGCTGCGCCATATCCGCGGCAAGCGGATCGGCACGATTTTCCAGGATCCCCTGACCAGTCTGGATCCGCTCTACCGGGTCGGTGAACAGTTGATCGAAACCATCCGCACCCATCTGTCGGTCTCCGAGCAGGAGGCGCGCGCGCGGGCGATTGCATTGCTGGCCGAGGTCGGGATTCCGGCCCCCGAAAAACGGATCGACGGCTATCCGCACGAATTCTCGGGCGGGATGCGCCAGCGTGTGGTCATCGCTCTGGCCCTGGCAGCCGAACCCGAATTGATCATTGCCGATGAGCCGACCACCGCGCTGGATGTGTCGGTGCAGGCGCAGATCATTGCCGTCTTGAAAAAACTGTGCCGCGAACGCGGCACTGCCGTGATGCTGATCACCCATGACATGGGCGTGATTGCCGAAACGGCAGATCGGGTGGCGGTGATGTATGCCGGGCGGGTGATCGAAATCGGTCCGGTGCGTGATGTCGTCAAATCGCCCAAGCATCCCTATGCCAAGGGCCTGATGGGCTCGATCCCCGCGCTTGATGAGAGGCCGGAACGGTTGCTGCAGATCGAGGGGGCAATGCCGCGCCTGAACGCCATCCCGCAAGGCTGCGCCTTCCATCCGCGTTGTCCGCATGTGATGCCCCGATGCCACGAGGCGAGGCCGGTTCTCGCACCGGTCGGTGCCGGGCAGGTCGCCTGTTTCTTGCATGAGGTGGGCCAATGAGCGCGAAGCCGATGGTATCCGTCACCCATGCCCGCAAAGTGTTCGATGTGTCCCAGCCCTGGCTGGAACGTGTCCTGTCCGGACAGGACAAGCAGATGCTGGTGGCGGTTGATGATGTGTCCTTTACGATCAAAAAGGGCGAGACTTTTGCTCTGGTCGGGGAGTCTGGCTCGGGTAAATCCACCGTTGCCCGCATGGTGACCGGTTTGCTCCCTGCCAGTTCCGGGACGTTCTCGATTGATGATGTTCCGCTTGATCCCGAGCATGGCTATCCGCTCGCCTTGCGCCGCCGGTTGCAGATGATCTTTCAGGATCCCTATGCCAGTCTTGATCCGCGCTGGCGGGTCGGGCAGATCATCGCTGAGCCGATGAAGGCTTTCGGACTGGCCCGCAACGAGGACGAGGAGCGCGCCCGTGTCAGCCAGTTGCTCAAACTGGTCGGGCTTGATCCGGCCGATGCGGTCAAGTTTCCCCACCAGTTTTCCGGTGGCCAGCGCCAGCGGATCGCCATTGCCCGCGCTTTGGCGTCCGATGCCGATGTCATTGTCTGTGACGAGCCGACTTCCGCACTCGACGTCTCGGTGCAGGCGCAGATCCTGAATCTGATGAAAGACCTGCAGCGCGATCTCGGGCTGACCCTGCTGTTCATCAGCCATAATCTGGCGGTCGTGCGCTATATGGCGGATGTGATCGGGGTGATGTATCTGGGGCGTCTGGTCGAAGTGGCTCGGGTGGAAACCCTGTTTGCCCAGCCACGCCATCCCTATACGCGGATGCTTCTGGATGCTGTGCCCGACCTCGCTATGTCAGGACGCAGCCGCCAGCCGGTACAGGGCGAGGTGCCCAATCCGATTTCACCGCCATCGGGTTGTACATTCCATCCCCGTTGTCCGCTCGCCAATACGCGCTGCCAGACGGAGATCCCGTTGATGGTTGACGGTGTCGCCTGCCATGCTGTGCAGGAAAATAGAAAAGCTTGAAGCCGGAAAGCCTGAACCGTTATCGGCTCAGTGAAACGTGGTCGAGAGGGAACGGGGGCGGGTGGTGCGGTACTGCCCCTGTTCGATGGCGAACCACATGACCACCACCAGTCCGATCAGGGTGACCCACCAGCTCTGCAAGGCCACCTGACCCAAAACGGTCAGGCTGAAACTGGCCATCAGCGTGGCCAGAATGCCCGGCGCGAGCACCGGTGCCGCTCTGGAACTGGCGCGGATCACCATCATCAGCACCATCGCCACGCCGACAACTCCGAGCAGGCCAAGGTCATACCATAATTCAAACAGCAGTCCGCGCGGGGCCATCGGTTCGATCAGTCCGGCGGCTTTGGCGCGCGCGGTCACATCGAAGCCATGACCCGTTATCAGACGTAAGGGCTCGCGTTGCACCAGCCGTCCCCAAGCCCGCAAGGCATCGACATTGAGGTCGGTGGCACCAAAGGCCCATTTGGTCAGCGGGCGCAGCAGAAACGGCAAAGCAGGGGCCAGTACCAGCAGGCCGATGGTCATGGCCGCGCTGAGCCAACGACCCAAAGGGGCACGCCATGCCGTGAGCCCATACATTACAAGTCCTAGCGTCAGGCTGCATAAAGCGGCATAGGCTTCCTGCAGTATCAGAAAGCTGCTGGAGGCGGCCAGCAGCGTCACCGCGCCGATGATGCGCCGGCGGGATAGCAGCCATCCCAGGCACGGAAACACCAGCACCGCGGCAAACAGCGGCAAGCGTTCGCTGACCATCTGATCGACCACGACATCGGGATCCCTCGCGGGCCAGAGCAGCAATCCGTTGGCCAGCAGGAGTGCGGCACCGAAGCCAATGACCAGCAGATGCAGATTGTTGGCGCGGCTATGGGCGGGCAGGCTGGCAACCGTCGCCATGACCAGGAGAACCAGTCCGGACAGATTGGCCAAACGGGCCATCGCCTCGCTTTTGAACGGGGTCCAGACCAGCGACAATCCGGCCCAGAGCAGCACAAACAGACCGGCCATGCCGCACAATGACAGAACCATCCGGCCAAAACCCTGCCAGGGCTCCTTGTTCTCGCTTTCGATCAGTGTTGCCAGGATCAACAGCACGGCCCCGAAAGGGACCGCAATGACGAAACCGCGGCGGGTGGCGACCGACAACAGAGGCGCTGCGGCCAGTACAAAAAAGCCGACACGCCGCAACAGACGCGCCGCAGAGGCCGCCGGTTGGGGAGAAGGACTGGTTTGCAACGCCATGAATACGCTCGAAGGGTCAGTCTGAAATTGATATTACGATCTTAGCATTGCGATGATGCCGGAGAAATCTTTTTCCGATGCACCCGATTCCAGAAAGCGCTGGTAGAGTTCGGTCGCTTTGGCTCCCAAGGGGGTTTGGGCACCCGCGCTGTGGGCGGCATTTTGCGACAGTGTGAGGTCCTTGAGCATCAAAGGCGTGGCAAAGCCCGGTTGGTAATCGCGATTGGCCGGGCTGGCCGGCACAGGGCCTGGCACCGGACAATAGGTTGTCAGGGACCAGCACTGGCCCGACGAGGTCGAGGCGACATCGAACAGGGCCTGATGCGACAGGCCGAGTTTTTCCGCCAGTGCGAAGCCCTCGCATACCGCAATCATCGAGATGCCCAAAATCATGTTGTTGCAGATTTTGGCGGCCTGTCCGGCGCCAGCCTCGCCGCAATGGACAATCTTTTTGCCCATGGCTTCGAGGATCGGCTTGGCCCGCGCAAAAGCCGGGTTGGGACCGCCGCACATGAAGGTCAGGGTTGCGCCTTGCGCTCCGCCCACGCCCCCCGATACGGGGGCATCCAGCGCCGTCAATCCGTGCCCTGTGGCCAGTGCATGGGCAGCGCGTGCGCTTTCCACATCGATGGTCGAACAATCCACCAGCAAAGCATCTGGTTTGGTGCTGGCCAGGACGTCCTGCCAGACGCCCAGCACATGTTTGCCGGCCGGCAGCATGGTGATGACCACATCGGCGGTTGTGACCGCTTCGCAGGCCGACAAAGCGGGGACCACACCTTGCGCCTTGGCTTGGTCGAGATGCTGGGCCGACAGGTCAAAACCGGTAACCGAAAATCCTGCTTTGACCAGATTGGCGGCCATTGGTCCGCCCATATTGCCCAGGCCGATAAATGCGATGGAGAGTGTCTTGCTCATGATCCGCTTCCTTGTCCACGACCGACCAACTGGCGCGCAATGATGACGCGCATGATTTCGTTGGTGCCTTCCAATATCTGGTGCACGCGCAGATCGCGTACAATTTTTTCGACGCCGTAATCGGCGAGATAGCCGTAGCCGCCATGCAGTTGCAGGGCCTGGTTGGCCACTTCAAAGCCGGTGTCGGTGACAAAGCGTTTGGCCATGGCCGATAGTTGCGAGGCATCATGCGCCTTGGCATCCAGCGCCGATGCCGCCCGCCATAAAAAGGTGCGCGCGACTTCGAGCTCGGTCGCCATATCGGCCAGCCGGAATTGCAAAGCCTGGAAGTCCTGCAATTTCTTGCCGAAGGCTTTGCGGTCGCCCATATAGGACAGCGATTTTTCCAGGGCCGATTGCGCCCCCCCAAGCGAGCAGGCCGCAATGTTGAGGCGGCCGCCATCCAGTCCCGACATGGCGATCTTGAAGCCGGTTCCTTCCGCTCCCAGGCGGTTGGCCACCGGCACGCGGCAATTATCCATGATGACCTGGCGGGTTGGCTGGGCATTCCAGCCCATTTTCTTTTCTATGACTCCGAAGGACAGGCCGGGTGTGCCTTTGTCGATCAGCAAGGTCGAAATGCCGGACGGACCTTCGCCGCCGGTGCGCACCATCACCGCATAGACATCGGCCACACCCGCGCCGGAAATGAACTGTTTGACCCCGTCGACAATGTAGTGGTCGCCATCCAGCCGCGCCCGGGTCTTGAGTGCTGCGGCATCCGAGCCCGATCCCGGTTCGGTGAGGCAATAGGCTGCGATCGTATCCATGCTGACAATCGACGGAAGCCAGTGTTGGCGTTGTTCGGGCGAGCCGTTCTGGTCGATCATCCAGGCCACCATGTTGTGGATCGACAGATAGGCGGCAATGGCGGGACAGCCTGTGGCCAGCGCCTCGAAAATCAGAGCGGCATCCAGACGGCCGAGGCCGGAGCCGCCGACATCCTCGCGCACATAGATGGCGGCCATGCCAAGCTTGGCCGCTTCGCGCATGACATCCACCGGAAAATGGCTGGTTTGATCCCATTTCAGCGCATGGGGCGCGAGCTGCGCATCGGCAAAGTCGCGGGCCATATCGCGGATGGCGATCCGGTCTTCGTCCAGGGCGAAAAGTTGAGACATGGATGAACCTCCCTTTTTGCCCAGTCAAAACAAATCAGGGGCAGCATGCTACCCCTGATTTCGTCTCATATGGTCGCTGTGCGCTTAGCGCATGGTCGGGATTACGAATTCCGCCCCGTCCTTGATGCCCGAAGGCCAGCGCGAGGTGATGGTCTTGGTCTTGGTGTAGAAGCGGAACGCATCGGGGCCGTGCTGGTTGAGATCGCCGAAGCCCGAACGCTTCCAGCCGCCGAAGGTGTAATAGGCCAGCGGCACTGGAATGGGCACATTGATGCCGATCATGCCGACCTGCACCTTGGAGGCGAAATCGCGCGCCGCATCACCGTCGCGGGTGAAAATGGCGACTCCATTGCCATATTCATGGTCATTGGCCAGCGACAGAGCCTTTTCATAGGTCGGCGCACGGATCACCGACAGAACCGGACCAAAGATTTCCTCTTTGTAGATGCGCATGTCCTCGGTGACATTGTCGAACAGGCAACCGCCCATATAGAAGCCGTTTTCATAGCCCTGCATCTTGAAGTTACGGCCATCGACCACGAGCTTCGCGCCTTCCTTGACGCCGACATCGACATAGTCCTTGACCTTGTCGAGATGGGCCTTGGTGACCAGCGGGCCGAAATCGGCTGACGGATCGGTCGAGGGGCCGACCTTGAGGCTTTCGACGCGCGGAACGAGCTTTTCCATCAGACGGTTGGCGGTGCCTTCACCGACCGGAACCGCGACCGAAATCGCCATGCAGCGTTCACCGGCCGAGCCGTAACCCGCGCCCATCAGCGCATCGACCGCCTGGTCCATATCGGCATCGGGCATAATGATCATGTGGTTCTTGGCGCCGCCGAAGCACTGCACGCGCTTGCCGCTGGCGCAGCCGCGTGTGTAGACATATTCGGCAATCGGGGTGGAGCCGACAAAACCGATCGCCTTGACATCGGGATCGTCCAGCAAGGCATCCACGGCCTCCTTGTCGCCATTGACCACATTCAGGATGCCTGCAGGCAGACCAGCCTCCAGGAACAGCTCGGCAATCCGCAACGGCACGCCGACATCGCGCTCCGACGGCTTCAGGATGAAGGCATTGCCGCAGGCGATCGCTGGGGCGCATTTCCACAAGGGGATCATCGCAGGGAAGTTGAACGGGGTAATGCCCGCCACCACGCCGAGCGGCTGGCGGATCGAATAGATGTCGATATTGGGGCCGGCGCCGTCGGTGAATTCGCCCTTGAGCAGGTGTGGCGCACCGATGCAGAATTCGACCACTTCCAGCCCGCGCTGGATGTCGCCTTTGGCGTCCGCCACGGTTTTGCCGTGCTCTTTGGCGAGCAACAGGGCCAATTCGTCATATTCCTTGTGGACGAGTTCGAGGAACTTCATCAGCACGCGGGCGCGGCGCTGCGGATTGGTTGCAGCCCAGGCTGGCTGTGCCGCCATGGCGTTTTCAACGGCAGCCCGGACTTCCTGGGTGGAGGCAAGCGGCACGCGCGAGGCCACTTCGCCGGTCATGGGCCAATAGGCATCTGCAAAACGGCCGGATGTGCCTTTGACATGCTTGCCGCCGATAAAATGGGTCAGTTCAGTCGCCATGGTCTTTCCTCCTCGCATCATATGGGTGGCGATGGCTGTCCCACCGGCCACTTGAATGGCTCAACGCTTCATCTGTTTCTTGGCTTAACACCGCTCTTGCTGCAAGGCTATGCCCAGATCGGGTAAGAGCAATGATTTATCTTACGATCAATAAGCCGATAGGATCACTTTCTCTTCAGGATAAACGGTAGAAGCGGCTGGCATTGCCGCCCAGCACGGCTGCCTGCTGCTGCTGTGTCCAATGGCGAATGGCTTGGTTGACCGTATCGAACCAGTCTGAATAGTCACCCGCCATCGTCAGAACCGGCCAATCAGAGCCGAAAATCAGCCGTTCGGGGCCGAATGAACCCAGCAGGTGCTCCAGATAGGGCGACAGGTCCGCAGGTGTCCAATCGGCGCGCGCCTCGGTCACCAGTCCCGAACATTTACAAAATGCGTTGGTCTCTCGCGCCAGTCGCGCGATATTGCCGGCCCACGGCTCGAACGCCCCGTCCTTGATCTGGGGTTTGGCGCCATGGTCGATCACCACGCGCAAATCGGGATAGCGGTCGATCAGGATACGCAGATTGGCGAGGTGCTTTGGCAGCACGAGCGCATCGAAAGCCAGATCATGCGCGATCAGCGCCTTGAACGCCCAATCGAGGGCGGGCCGCAACATCCAGTCGGGATCGGCAATGTCCTGGATCATCGGCCGGAGGCCTTTGAGCAGCGGATGGCGGGCCAGCCGTTCGAGCGCGTCGCGCTGTTCGGGCTCTTCGAAATCGATCCAGCCGACCACGCCTCTGACAAAGGGCGTGCGGCTGGCGATATCGAGCAGATACTCGGTCTCGGCAAGGCTGGGAGCGGCCTGCACCAGCACCGTGCCGCTGATGTCGTGTGCTGCCAGATGGGGTGCGAGATCCTCTGGCCCGAACGGCTTGAACAAAGCGGGCAGGTCCGCCGTCAGCCAGCCGTAATCCCCGCGGGCCGGATCCCAGAAATGCTGGTGGGCATCAATGCGCTGCATGGTCTCGCTCGCAGGGTTCAGGGGCGGATGACGCCTTTTTTGAGGATCAGATTGCCATAGAGCCGCGTTTCGCCGCTGACCACAATGGCAAAGGCCTTGCTGGCGCGCTCGTAAAAGGCAAAGCGCTCGAGCGAGGCGAGCGTGGCGCCATCGCCATGGGTGGCCAGACAGATAAAGAAATCGTCAAAGATCGGCATCTGTCCGGCAGGGTCACCGACGACCTGCATGTGCCAGGCACAGTCAGGCACAAAATCATCCAGCGGCATCACCGACAGGATGGCGTTTGCGATGCGCGGTGCGTCGATACCGTCGAGCCGGATCAGCGGACGACCCAAACTGGCGGCCGGGAAATTGGCATCGGCAATCACGATCTCGTCGCCATGTCCCATGGCGCGAAGGGTGGACAGCAGGTCGGGGCCAAGCAGCGGATCAATCTGTTTCAGCATCACGGTGTCCTTGTCTGGTCAGGCCGGAACGGGTGCATGGGCCGCAATCAGCCCCGCAGTTTTCAGATCCGCCCAGAAAGCGGGTTGAATGGCGGTATCGAATTGGGCGGCATTGCGGCGCACCTCGTCGGGTGTTTTGCCGCCGGGGATCACCGAGACAATCGCCGGATGGGCCAAGGGAAATTGCAAGGCCGCACAGGGCAGGGACACCTGATGGGCGGCGCAGATCGCCTCGATCCTGCCTACACGCTCCAGCACGTCTTGCGGGGCCGGCTCGTAATTATAGACTGCTCCCGCGCGCGCGCCTGTGGCGAGAATGCCCGAATTATAAGGGCCGCCACACAGGATGCCGATGCCGCGTTGTTCGCACAGTGGCAGAAAGGTCTCGAGTGCGTCCTGCTCCAACAGGGTATAACGGCCAGCCAGCAGGAACAGATCGAAATCACCCGTGCGCGCCAGCCTCTCGCACATCTGCCAGACGTTCAGTCCTGCTCCGAACGCCGCAATCCGGCCTTCCGCACGCAGACGTTCAAGGGCTTTGTAACCACCCTCCATGAAGATTTTGAAATGCTGTTCGCTGGCCTCGACACTGCCATGGGTTTCGGCATCGATGTCATGGCAAAACAGGATATCGATCTTGTCGACCCCCAGCCGCTCCATCGAAAAATCGAAGGAGCGCATGACACCGTCATAGGAATAATCGAACACCACCTCGCGGGCGGGTGTGTCGAAATAATGGTCCTGTGCCGAGCGCTGGTCGCGCGCGCAGGGGCGCAACAGCCGGCCGATTTTGGTCGACAGCACCAAGGGCTCGTCCCGATGCTGGCGCAAGAACGGGTTCAGCCGTGTTTCGGCAATGCCGAGGCCGTAAAAGGGGGCGGTGTCGAAATTGCGGCAACCGATCTCCCACGCCGCATCAAGGGTGGCGCGGGCTGCCCCGTCGCTGATCGGTGCAAACAGATTGCCCAAGGGTGCGGTGCCAAAGCCCATGGATGTGAACGGCAGCTGCTTGCCGCTGCGGGTTGTAAAAATACGGGTCTGAAGCAAAGTCCGGTTTCCTGATCCTGCGGGACGCAACCATTTTGTTGAATTCTTGTCTTATGCTATTCAATAATCATCATCCAGACGAGCAGAATTGTTGCGTGAAAGGCCGAAAGATGTCCTCGAAACTTGATCAACTCAAAAGCATGACCGTGGTGGTTGCCGATACCGGCGATATCGAGGCGATCCAGGCCTTCCAGCCCACCGATTGCACCACCAATCCGACATTGATCCTCAAAGCAGCCCAAATGCCCGCTTATGCGCATCTGGTGGATGAGGCGGTCCAATGGGGCCGTGCGCAAGGTGGCGATCATGCGGCGGTTGTGGCTGCGGTGTGTGACAGGCTGGCCGTAACATTCGGTACGGAATTGAGCCGGATTGTCCCCGGTCGGGTCTCGACCGAGGTCGATGCGGATCTGTCCTTCAATACGGCTGCCAGCGTGGCCAAGGGCCGCGCCATCATTGCCGACTATCAATCACGCGGTGTCGGACGCGAGCGCGTGCTGATCAAGCTGGCTTCGACCTGGGAAGGAATTCGGGCCGCCGAAATTCTCGAGCGCGAGGGCATCAACTGCAATCTGACCCTGTTGTTCTGTCTGGCCCAGGCGGCGGCTGCGGCCGAAGCGGGTGCCTTTCTGATCTCCCCGTTTGTCGGGCGTATTCTGGATTGGCACGCCAAAGCCGAGGGGCGCACTTTCGCAGCCGATGAAGATCCGGGCGTGCTGTCGGTGCGTGCGATCTATGCCTATTACAAGCGCCACGGTTACAGCACCGTGGTGATGGGCGCGAGCTTCCGCAATCAGGGGGAGATCGAATCGCTGGCAGGCTGTGACCGCCTGACCATCGCGCCGGCTTTGCTCGATTCCCTCGCCAAGGATCAGGGCACGCTGGTGCGCCAGCTCGATGCGGCGACAGCGGCCGGTCAGGGAGCCGACAAGCTGGCCAGCGACGAGGCCAGTTTCCGCTTCGCCTTGAACGAGGATGCGATGGCGACCGAAAAGCTCGCCGAGGGCATCCGCTCCTTCGCCAAGGATCTGCGTTCGCTGCGTGCCATGGTGCAAGCCAAACTGGCGTAAGCTCCGGTCTGCCAGAATCCAGAGAAAATCCGGCGCAAGGCCGGATTTTTCTTAGCCCTTTTTGGCTGCCGCCCTGAGGCTGGTAATGGTGGCGCCCGGTGTCAACACTTCCGGATTGGTCAGGCAGTGGATGATCGCAGGCTTGCCGGACGCCAGACACCGCTCGAAGGCAGGTCCGAACTCATCGGTGCTTTCCACCCGCTCGCCATGTCCGCCAAAGGCTCGGGCATAGGCGGCAAAGTCCGGATTTTTCAGCGCGGTGGCCGAAACGCGCGCCGGATATTCGCGCTCCTGATGCATGCGGATGGTGCCATACATGCCGTTGTCCACCACCACCACCACGATCGGCAGCTCATATTGCACAGCGGTGGCAAATTCCTGTCCGTTCATCATGAAGCAGCCGTCACCAGCAAAGGCCACGACCATGCGGTGCGGCTGGGCGCGCTTGGCCCCCACGGCCGCCGGCACCCCATAACCCATCGAGCCTGACGTCGGCGCCAGCTGTGCGCCGTGCTGGTGGTAATGCAGGAACCGCCCGACCCAGATCGCATAATTGCCCGCACCATTGGTGACGATCGCATCCTTGGGCAGCTTGCTGCGCAATTCCATCATCACGCTGGCCATGTCCAGCTTGCTGCCATGGACCGGGGCCTGGTTGGTCCAGCCGAGATAGTCGTCATGGGCGCTCAGGGCATCGGCTTCCCAAACAAGCTGGTTGGGCGGCTGCACGGTTTCGAGCGAGGCGGCAAAGGCTTTCGGGCTGGCATGAATACCCAGCGTCGGATGATAGACACGGCCCAGTTCCTGCGTGTCGGCATGGACATGCACGAATGCCATTTGTGGCAGGGGAATATCGAACAGCGTATAGCTTTGCGAGGGCATTTCGGCCATGCGTCCGCCAATCAGCAAGACCAGATCGCTGGAGGCAATCCGCTCTTTCAGTTTCGGATTGGGACCAATGCCGATTTCGCCGGCATAAAGCGGATGCTCGTTGGGAAACAGCATGGCACGGCGGAACGACGTCGCAACCGGAAGCTGGAACCTTTCTGCAAAGCGCACCATCGAGGCAATCGCTTTCTCGTTCCAGCCCGATCCGCCCAGAATGGCAACCGGCTTTTTGGCGGCCCAGAGCAGCTTTTGCAATTCGGCCATCTGGGTCAGGCCGGGCCAGGTCTCGACGGGCTCGATACGCGGCACCACCGGCACAGCAGCCATCTCCAGCAATACATCCTCGGGCAGGCCGATGACCACAGGGCCGGGGCGGCCCTGCATGGCGACGTGGAAGGCGCGCGCAATGATTTCGGGGATACGGGCGGCATCGTCGATCTCGGTCACCCATTTGGCGGTCGAGCCGAAAAAGGCGCGGTAATCCATTTCCTGGAATGCGCCGCGTTCACGCATGCCGCGCTCGATCTGGCCGACAAACATGATCAGCGGCACGCTGTCATGCTCGGCAATATGGATGCCGGGCGACGCATTGGTCGCGCCCGGTCCGCGGGTGACCATGACAATGCCCGGACGGCCCGACAGGCGGGCTGTCGCATCGGCCATCATCGTGGCCCCGCCTTCCTGACGGCAGACAGTGACGTTGATCGCGGCATCATGCAGCGCGTCCAGCACCGCGAGATAGCTTTCGCCCGGAACACAAAAGACATGTTCGACCCCTTGGGCCTGCAAGGCATCGACGATCAATTGCCCGCCCGTGCGTGCTGCTGTCATGGTCCTGATCCTATGGATGGGGTCTGCTTTTTACCGCTTGGTGGTGGAAGAAAACATGTCATGCCCTTTTGCAGGGGCACGACATGTCCGGATGATCAGGCCGTCACGCGCTCTCAAAAGAACGCCTGCAGCCCCGTGATCGCGCGGCCGAGGATCAGCGCATGGATGTCATGCGTGCCTTCGTAGGTGTTGACCGTTTCCAGGTTCTGGGCGTGGCGCATCACATGATATTCTTCCGAAATCCCGTTGCCGCCGTGCATGTCACGGGCCATGCGGGCAATATCGAGTGCCTTGCCGCAATTGTTGCGTTTGACAATCGAGATCATTTCGGGAGCCATCTTGCCCTCGTCGAACAGGCGGCCGACGCGCAGGGAGCCTTGAAGGCCCAGCGAGATTTCGGTGACCATATCGGCCAGCTTTTTCTGCACCAGCTGGGTCTGGGCCAGCGGACGGCCGAACTGCTTGCGGTCAAGCGTATATTGGCGGGCGCGGGCATAGCAATCCTCTGCCGCACCCATCACACCCCATGAAATGCCGTAGCGGGCGCGGTTGAGGCAGCCGAACGGCCCCTTGAGGCCGGAGACGTTGGGCAGAAGATTCTCTTCCGGCACGATCACGCCATCCATGACGATTTCGCCGGTGATCGAGGTCCGCAGCGACAGCTTGCCGCCGATTTTCGGTGCGCTCAGCCCCTTCATGCCCTTTTCAAGCACAAAGCCGCGGATTTCATTGTCATGCACCGCCGACTTGGCCCAGACCACAAAGACATCGGCAATCGGCGAATTGGAAATCCACATTTTCGAACCGGTCAGGCGGTAGCCGTCCGACACTTTCTCGACACGGGTCCGCATGCCTGCCGGATCGGAGCCTGCATCGGGTTCGGTCAGGCCGAAACAGCCGATCCATTCGCCCGATGCCAGCTTGGGCAGATATTTCTTGCGCTGTTCTTCGGTGCCGTAAGCATAGATCGGGTGCATGACCAGCGAGGATTGGACGCTCATCATCGAGCGGTAGCCCGAGTCCACACGCTCGACCTCGCGCGCCACCAGGCCGTAGGACACATAGCTGGCATTGGCGCAGCCGTATTGTTCGGGGATGCTGATGCCCAGCAGGCCCAATTCGCCCATTTCGTTGAAAATGGCGCGGTCGGAATGTTCGTCGGAATAGGCCTTGATCGCGCGCGGCAACAGTTTTTCCTGCGCATAGTCGCGGGCCGTATCGCGGATCATCCGCTCGTCTTCGGTCAGCTGGTCATCAATCAAAAAGGCATCATCCCACTGGAAGGCTGCCGCTTTCTTCATGCTGTCTGAGGCACTCATAATGTCTAATTCCCCTTATCCTGCATCGATATCGAAGCTTACACCTTGTGCCAGAGGCAGGCTGGTGCCGTAATTGATCGTGTTGGTCGCCCGACGCATATAGGCTTTCCACGCGTCGGATCCAGCCTCGCGACCGCCACCCGTTTCCTTTTCGCCGCCGAAGGCTCCGCCAATCTCGGCACCTGACGGGCCGATATTGACATTGGCTATGCCGCAATCGGAGCCGTCAGCCGCAATAAAGCGTTCTGCCTCGCGCATGTCGAGTGTAAACAGCGAGGAGGACAGGCCCGCACCCACGCCATTTTGCATTGCAACCGCGTCCTCGAAGGCCGAATAGCGGATGACATAAAGGATTGGCGCGAAGGTCTCGCGCAGTGCAGGGCCGCTATGCGATGGCATTTCGACCAAGGCCGGGGCGACATAAAAGCCCTCTTCGCAGTGGTCCACCGTTACGCGGCCGCCGCCTGTGATCGTGCCGCCTGCCCCTTTGGCCTCGCCCAGCGCTTTCTCCATCAGCTCGAAAGCCTGCCGGTCGATCAGCGGGCCGACCAGCACGCCGTCGCGACGCGGATCACCGATCTGCACCGAGCCATAGACCTTGCGCAGTTTCGGCATCAGCTGGTCATAGACGCTCTCGTGCACAAACAAACGCCGCAGGGTGGTGCAGCGTTGTCCGGCTGTGCCGATGGCCGCAAAGGCAATGCCGCGCAGGGCCAGATCGAGATCGGCAGACGGGGCGACAATGGCGGCATTGTTGCCGCCCAGTTCCAGAATGGCGCGGGCAAAGCGGGCCGCCAGTTTGGGCGCGACCTGTCGTCCCATTGCGGTCGAGCCGGTGGCCGACACCAGTGCCACGCGATGGTCATCCACCAAAGCCTCGCCGATGTCGCGGCCACCGACCAGCACACTGGCAATCCCGTCGGGTAAACCGCCGAATTTGGCCGCGGCCCGCTCGACAATCGCCTGGGTGGCCAAGGCGGTCAGCAGGGTCTTTTCCGAAGGCTTCCAGACGACGGCATTGCCGCAGACCAGCGCCAGCGCCGCATTCCACGACCAGACGGCGACCGGAAAGTTGAAGGCCGAAATGACGCCGCAAATACCCAGCGGGTGCCAGGTTTCCATCATCCGGTGGTCGGGGCGCTCGGTGGCAATCGTCAGGCCGAACAATTGGCGCGACAGACCGACCGCATAATCGCAAATATCGATCATTTCCTGCACTTCGCCCAGACCTTCGGAGGTGATCTTTCCGGCTTCGAGCGTCACCAGACGGCCCAGATCGGCCTTGGAGGCGCGCAATTCCTCGCCCAGCAGGCGCACGAATTCGCCACGGCGCGGCGCGGGCACCTTGCGCCAGATTTTGAATGCGGCTTCGGCTTTGCCCAGTTGCGCCTGTGTGTCAGCCAGCGAGGTGGTTTTGACCGTGGCAATCACGCTGCCGTCAATCGGCGAGCGGGCAGGGATGCCCGAAGGTTTGATCTCGTCAGTCTCGCTGAAATGGCTCGAGGACACGCCGAGGCGTTTCAGGATGGCAAGGGCTTCATCGCGCGGGGAAAGGGACATTCAATCAGCCTTTATAGGTGTATCTCGATTATATCCATCAAAACGCTATTTTGTCAGGGCTGGCAAATAGGTTTTCTCTCGTTTAGCGTAGAACAAGAGTGTTTCGCACACAGTTTCAGCCTTTGAAGGAATATAAATGTCGGATCATGCGCCTGTATCAGCCGATGTGGTGATTGTCGGCGGTGCCGCCATCGGCTCGTCCATTGCGTATCATCTGGCGCAGGATCCGGCGTTCAAGGGCCGAATCGTGGTGGTCGAGAAAGACCCTACATACGCCAAGGCGGCCTCGGCCCTGTCGGCCGCCTCGATCCGCCAGCAGTTTTCAACAGCCGTCAATATCCGCATTTCGCTCTACGGGATCGGCTTTCTGCGCCAGTTGGGCGAACATCTGGCCGTTGATGGCGAAGTGCCGGTGATCGATCTGCACGAGGGCGGCTATCTCTATCTGGCCAGCGGTGCGGGGCCCGATGATGCCGGTGCTGTGATCCTGCGTGACAATCATGCCATCCAGACCCGCGAGGGGGCCGATATCGCGCTGTTCGACCGGGCGGGGCTGGCCGGCCAATTTCCGTGGTTGAATGTCGAGGATCTGGCCTGCGGCTCCTGGGGGCGCACGGGCGAGGGCTGGTTCGACGGCTGGGCCTTGATGCAGGCTTTCCGGCGCAAGGCGCGTGCGCTGGGTGTCACCTATGTCACAGACGAAGTGGTGGATGTCGTGCGGCAGGGGCGAGTGATCAGCGGTGTGACCCTGAAATCGGGAGACCGGATGGCCTGCGGTACGCTGGTCAATGCGGCAGGCGCCAACGGGCGGAAGGTGGCGGCTCTTGCGGGAGTCGACATTCCGGTCGTGCCCAAGAAACGCTTTGTCTACACCTTCCATTGCAAACAGGCGCTGGCGGGTGTGCCCTTGCTGATCGACCCGAGCGGGGCATGGTGCCGGCCCGAGGGCAGGCCCGATGCCGCGGGTCAGATGTTTATCGGCAGCATCGCCCCGGGCGAAGGCGAGGCCGATCCCGAGATGGACGATCACGATTTCAGCGTGGATCCGCATCTGTTCGAGGACAAGCTCTGGCCTCTGCTCGCCCACCGGATTCCGGCTTTCGAGGAAATCAGGCCGGGCCGGGCCTGGGCCGGTCCCTATGATATGAACCTGTTCGACCACAATGCGATTTTGGGGCCGGTTGAAGGGATCGACAATCTCGTTCTGGCCAATGGCTTTTCAGGGCATGGCCTACAACAAAGCCCGGCGGTGGGGCGCGCTTTGGCGGAATGGGTCCTTTATGGCCAATACCGCACGCTGGATGTGTCCGATCTCGGCTTCGACCGTATCGCCAAACAGCGGAGGGTGCTGGAAAAGTGCATTATTTGAGTTGGGCTGGACGGCTTATCCGCGTTGCGGCAAAGCAGCGGCCGCAAGGCCAGCGCCGACGAGCAGAACGGCACCCGAACGGTTGAAGAGGCGGATCGCGCGCGGCGAGCCCATGATTGCGCGGGCGCGGCTGGCGGTCAGCGCGTAAAACAGCGCATTGGCAAAGGCCAGCGCCAGAAACGTGCTTTCAAAGACCAGCATTTGCAGCCAGAAATCCCCCTGCCGGTCCACGAATTGCGGCAGGAAGGCAATGAAGAAGGTCAGACTTTTCGGGTTCAGCGCGGTGACGAACCAGGCATGCAGCATCATGGTCGAGTTGCGCGTTTCAGCCTCGCGCGGGGCCACCTCGAAACGGCCGCCCGCCCGCCAGAGACCGATGCCGAGCCAGACCAGATAGGCCGCACCCAGCCATTTGAGCCCGAGATAGAGCGTGGCCGAGGTCTGTAACAGCGCGCCCAGCCCCAGCATCGACAAGCTCATGGCAGTAAAATCACCCAGAGCCACCCCGATGGCCGTCGGCAGGGCAGCCCGCCAGCCCTGCCCGAGCGCATAGGACACCACCAGCAGGACGGTCGGGCCGGGGATCAGCACCAGAATGGCCGAGGCGGCAGCAAAAGCCAGCCAGATGTCGAACTCCATGGCTGGCCCCCCGCTGCGTGGTCAGATCAGGTTGCGTTTGGCGAGATTGCGCATCAGCTGTGCGGTGCCGAAGGTCCACGGGGCGCAATCGTTCGAGCGTTTCATGCGGTTGACCAAAGCCCCCAATTCCGGTGTTGCAATGGTCACCACATCGCCCATTTTATGGGTGAAGCCCTCGCCCGGATGGTCGCGGTCGTCGATCGGGGCAAACAGGGTGCCGGTGAACAGCACCGCCCCGTCTGGATACTGGTGGTTGCGGTTGAGCATTTGCGCGGTCAGATCGGTGTAGTCGCGGCTGATCTGGTCGAGCCGAGAGGCGCCTTTCAGCACATAGCCGTCGGTGCCTTCCACCGTCAGCGACAGCACGCAATGGCGCATCTGGTCGAGCGTGAAACTGGCATCGAAGAAGCGGATGAACGGGCCGATGGAGGCCGAGGCATTGTTGTCTTTGGCCTTGCCGAGCAGCAGGGCCGAGCGGCCTTCCACATCGCGCAAATTCACATCATTGCCGAGTGTGCCGCCGACAATGCGCCCGTCGGACGACACGACCAGCACCACTTCCGGCTCGGGATTGTTCCAGTTCGACATCGGATGCAGGCCGGCATCGAAGCCGGTGCCGACAGCCGACATGCTGGGCGATTTGGTAAAAATTTCCGCATCCGGTCCGATGCCGACTTCCAGATACTGGCTCCAGGCGCCCTGCTTGATCAGCACATCCTTCAAGCGCATGGCCTCGGGCGAACCGGGCTTCAGTTTGGACAGGTCGTCACCCACCAGAGTGACAATTTCCTTGCGGATTTCGGCGGCGGCAGCGGCATTGCCGCGGGCTTTTTCCTCGATCACCCGTTCCAGCATCGAAATGGCAAAGGTCACGCCCGCCGCTTTGACAGCCTGCAGGTCGATCGGAGCCAGCAGCCACGGCTTGTGCGGATCGCGGTCGTCCTCGGGAGTGTTCGCCAACAGAGCCGCCAGATCGGTGATGCGCTCGCCCTTGACCGCCCGCATCGCGCCCGCAGGGTCGTCATGCTCGCACAGGTCGTGCATGGTGGGGAAATGCGCGGAGATGTCATAGACACCATCGGCGCGGATCGCGACCACCGAAGGGCCGTCCACTTCGGGCCGCCAGACGCGCCCTGCAAGTGCGCCCGTGGTGCCATCGCTTGGCAAGGTCTGTTCCGGCGTCAACAGTAATTTGGTCATGCGTTTCTCGTCCCGTTATTCTTCTATCGCTGCGTGTGATGGGCCTACAGTGTCGGGCTTTTGGGCGTGGGGCAAGACGAAAATGGCAAAAAAGTCCATGCTTTCCGGCCAATCAGATTTGATCTGCGCCCCGCGCATGGGCTCTATCGGCCTCTCAACCGTCGAAAACAGGCAGGCAGAGGTTGAAATTGTCGGCCTGTCGTGGTGTTGTAACTGTCATGAATACTAACATGTTGAAACGGGGTTACGTCTGATGAACGGTTCTGCGGCACAAACGCCACGTACGATTTTGCTTTCGCCTTCCGACAATGTTGTGGCTGCCGTCGATACTGTCGACAAGGGTGTGGTGGTCAACGGCGTCACCGCCATCGACCGGATTCCGCGTGGTCATAAAATGTCGCTCACAGGTCTTGCCGAAGGCGAGCCTGTGATCAAATTCGGCCAGATCATCGGTTTCACCACCAAGGCGGTGCCGCCCGGGTCCTGGTTGCACGAGCACAATGTCGGCATGCGCGATTTTGCCCGCGATTACCGCTTTTCCGAAGACGCCCGCGAGGAAGAGATTCTGCCGGTCGAACAGCAGGCCACCTTCGAGGGGTTCCGCCGCGCCAATGGCAAGGTCGGCACCCGCAATTATATCGCGATCCTGACCTCGGTGAACTGCTCGGCCTCGGCCGCGCGTTTCATGGCGCAGGAGATCGAGCGCTCCGGTATTCTCAACGATTATCCGCATATCGACGGCGTGATCCCGCTGGTGCATGGCGGCGGTTGTGCGCTCGACATCAAGGGCGAGGGCTACGAAATCCTGAAGCGCACCCAGTGGGGCTATGCCTGTAACCCGAACATGGCGGGTGTGGTGATGGTGGGACTGGGCTGCGAGGGCTTCCAGATTTCACGCTGGAAGGATGCCTATGGCATTACCGAAAGCGATATGTTCCGCACCATGACCATCCAGGAAGTCGGCGGCACCAAGAAGGCGGTTGAAGCCGGCGTGGAAGCGATCAAGACCATGCTGCCGATTGCCAATGCGGCGCGCCGCCAGACCGTGCCGGCATCCGAATTGATGCTGGCCCTGCAATGTGGCGGGTCGGACGGCTATTCCGGCATTACCGCCAATCCGGCACTGGGCGCGGCTGTCGATCTGCTGGTCCAGCATGGCGGCACGGCGATCCTGTCCGAGACACCCGAAGTCTACGGGGCCGAACATTTGCTGACCCGCCGCGCGGCCACACCGGAAATCGGCAAGAAGCTGGTCGATATGATCCATTGGTGGGAGGATTACACCGCCCGCAACAAGATGGAGATGAACAACAATCCGTCGCCGGGCAACAAAGCGGGCGGCCTGACCACCATTTTGGAAAAATCGCTGGGTGCCACAGCCAAAGGCGGCACCAAGACCATGACCGGCGTCTACCATTACGCCGAACAGGTCACCGCCAAGGGCTTCGTCTATATGGACACCCCCGGTTATGATCCGGTGGCTGCCACCGGCCAGGTTGCCGGCGGGGCCAATATTCTGGCCTTCACCACAGGACGCGGGTCGGCCTATGGCTGCAAGCCGACGCCTTCGGTCAAATTGGCGACCAATTCCGAAATCTACCGCAAGATGATCGACGATATGGACATCAATTGCGGCGATATTGTCGACGGCGTCAGCGTCGAGGACAAGGGCAAGGAGATTTTCGACGTGCTGCTGCGCGTGGCCTCCGGCGAACAGTCGAAGTCCGAACAGCTCGGCTATGGCGATGCCGAATTCGTGCCCTGGACCGTCGGCGCGACCATGTAACCGCATCCGTCCACGCGCCTTATCGAAGCCGATGCCCGTCAGGGTGTCGGCTTTTTTTATGCCCCGTGTGCGAGGGCCAGATGCTCGACCGCATCCAGCAGGATCCGGATCGCCTGGTCGATGTCGTTCCGGCTGGCAAATTCTGAAGGATTATGGCTGATGCCGTCGGTGCAGCGCACGAACAGCATGCCGATCGGGCACAGGGCCGCCATGGCCATGGCATCATGGCCAGCGCCCGAGGGCAGATGCAGCGGCCTGATCTGGTGGCGGGCGACCGCTTCGGCCAAAGCCTCCTGCAAGGCGGGTGAGCATGGGCAGGCCGGCGCGTCGTAGAACGGAGCGATCTCGAGCGCGACAGTGCGACGGGCGGCAATGGCCCGACATTCCGCTTCGATGGCCTCAACCATGGCGATCCGCTCGGCATCATCGGGTCCGCGCATATCAAGGGTAAACTGCACCCCGCCGGGGATCACATTGACGGCATTGGGCGACACGGAGAGACGGCCGACCGTTGCAACCGTCAAAGGGGCTTTGGCGCCCAGAGCCTCGACGGCCAGCACCATTGCGCTGGCCGCAGCCAATGCGTCCTGGCGCAGGGCCATCGGCACGGTGCCAGCGTGGCCCGCCTGGCCGGTTACGGTCACGCGGCGGCGCGAGGCCCCGTTGATGGCGGTGACAATCCCGACAGGCAGGGTCTCGTGCTGCAACACCGGACCCTGCTCGATGTGGATTTCCAGATAGCCGAGCACTTTGGATGCGTCGCGGGCAATCGAGCCGATGGCTTCGGGCTTGCCGCCGAAGTCCAGAAGAGCCTTGCGGAAGCTGATGCCGTCCTCGTCGATCCCGTCCAGCGTCGCCGGATCAAAAGTGCCGGCCAAGGCACGGGAGGAGGAGAGATTGCTGGGGAAGCGGACATTTTCCTCATCCCCGAAGGCCAGAATCTCCACGGTAAAAGGCAGGCGGCGTCCGGCTTGCTTCAACGCCTCGACCACGCCGATGCCCGCCACCACACCCAGCGTGCCGTCATAGGAGCCGGCATCCTTGACCGTGTCGATATGCGAGCCGATCAGCAAGGCGGGCGCCTCCGCACTGTTGCCGTGATAGCGGCCGACCACAGTGCCCAGCGCGTCGATCTCCACAGTATCGCATCCCGCCTCCGCCATCATGCGGCTGACAGCCTCGGCCGCCTGTCTGTGGGACGGGGATAGAAACAGACGTGTCAGATTGTCGGGATGGTCGCTGAACCCGCGCAGTGTCATCAGGCGGTCACAGGCGCGCTGGCCGAAGGCTGAGGGAGAGGGAGAGGGAGAGGTGGAAGTTGGCATGGCGTTCTCAACGGTTGGATGGGGGGCGGCCGAGCCAGCGCAAAGTCAGTGCATTGGCCACCACGCTGACACTCGACAAGGCCATGGCGGCTCCGGCCATAACAGGCGACAGCAATCCGGCCGCCGCAAGCGGCAGACCGATCATATTATAGATGAAGGCAAAGAAAAGTCCCCGCCGGATGGTGGAAACGATCCGGCGGGTCAGAAGAATGGCCAGCGCCACCAGACGCGGATCGGCCTGCATCAGGGCCACGCCACTCGATTCAATGGCAATGTCGGTGCCCTCTGCCATGGCAATGCCGGTGTCGGCCGCCATCAGTGCAGGAGCATCGTTGAGCCCGTCGCCCACCATGGTCACCACCAACTCCTTGGCTTGCAAGGCGGCAATCGCTGCGGATTTGTCGGTGGGAGAGACTTCGGCAATCACCTCGCTGATTCCCAACTCTGCGCCGATGCGGAAGGCCGCTCCCTTGCTGTCCCCCGTCAGCATCACGAGGCCCAAATCAAGCTGTTTGAGCTGGCTCACCGCTTCGGCCGCATGGGGTCTGGCCTTGTCGGCAAAGCTGATCAGGGCCAGCACCGAGCGGTCGGACACCCGCCCCAGCCATGACAGGCCTGCGCCATGGTCCTGCCAATGGCAGGCCCGGCCCTCGAATGGACCGAGATCGAAACCCGCATGGCGCAGGGCCGCGCCGGAACCGAACAGATAGGTTTCCCCGTCAATCCGCGCGGTGATGGCACCGGCTTGCGACTGGAAGTCCGCGGCTGGCAGCGCGGGCAGATGGGCGGCCGCCGCCATCAATGCTTTGGCCAGCGGATGCGTGCTGCCCGCCTCCAATGCGGCCACGAGCTGCAAGATCCGGTCTTTCTGTGGTTCCCCCATGGGATCGATGCCGGTGATGTCCGGCTTGCCGGTGGTTAACGTGCCGGTCTTGTCGAACACCACAACCTGGGTCCGCGCCAGCGATTCAATGGCGCGGGCATCGCGCAGCAAAATACCGTTGCGTGCCGCCACGCCGGTGCCTGCCAGAATGGCGGTCGGCGTTGCCAGACCCAAAGCGCAGGGGCAGGCGATCACCAGAACCGAGACGGCATTGATCAGGGCGACAGACAGCGAACCGTCTTTGACCAGCCAGAAGATCAAGGTGGCAATGGCGATGCCGGTCACCACCGGCACGAACACCGCACTGATCCGGTCCACCAGCTGCTGCACCGGTGCTTTGGAACTTTGCGCGGCCTCGACAGCGGCGACAATCCGCGCCAGCACGCTGTCCGCGCCGAGCGCCGTAATTTCCACCACCAGCCGGCCGTCAGTATTGAGCGTGCCGCCGATAACCTTGTCGCCGGTTGTTTTGGTGACCGGCAGGCTCTCGCCTGTCACCATGGCCTCGTCAATGCCCGCACTGCCCTCAATAATGAGGCCGTCGCAGGCAATGCGCTCTCCGGCTTTGACCACCAATCTGTCGCCGGTCACCAGCTGCCGGATCGGCACCGCTACGGCATGGCCCTGCGGGTCAATTCTCATAGCCTGGTCGGGTTGCAAGGCCTGCAGGGCGCGCAGCGCCGAGGCTGTTTCCGACATGGCCCGATCTTCCAGCCATTTGCCGAGCAACACAAAGGCAATGACCATGCTGGAGGATTCGAAATAGAGCGGCAGGGTGGCATCATGCGACCCCCCGTGTGCGTTAAACCCAAGACCCCAATGGACGAGGCTCAACCCGTAGGCCGCCGATGTGCCCAGAGCCACCAGCACATCCATGGTTGCCGCACCGCTGCGCAGGGCTTTCCAGGCTCCGTGATAGAACCGCGCTCCGAGCCAGAACTGCATCAGGCTGGCCAGTGCCAGTTCGATTTCGGGCGACAGGAGCATCGGGCGGTCCAGCAGCATCAGTCCCATTCCCAGCAGAAAAGGGCTGGCAAGAATGCCGCCGGTAATGGCGGCACGGCGCGCCCCGTGTTCGCGCAGCAAAGCACGGGATGGCTCGCTGGCCTGATCCTGCGCCCCCATCACCTGCGCCCCGTAACCGATGTCCTCGACCGCCTCTGCCAGTGCCTCCGGCGCAGCCGATCCGGTGATGCGGGCCGAGTGGGTGGCCAGATTGACGCTGGCTTCGGCCACACCGTCGACCGAGGCCAGAGCCTTTTCAACCCGCGCCACGCAAGCCGCACAGGTCATGCCATCGATGGCCAATTGGGTGATTTTCGGGGTTTTTCGGATGTCCATTTGCTTAAAATGGGCCTTTTGAGGGGGTGGCGCAAGTGGTAAAGGCCGAATGATGCGATGTCCGGACGCCCGTGATGGGCGCGGGGTAATTGACACGACAAGGGATGAGGCGGCACTGTGTCCGCCCAACACCAACCAGAGAATGACCATGCCGCATTTTGCCGCCAATCTGACGATGATGTTCAACGAATGGTCGTTTCTCGACCGCTTCAAGGCGGCCGCCGATGCGGGCTTTGGCGCGGTGGAATTCCTGTTTCCCTACGAGCACAGCCCCGATGCCGTGGCCAAGGCCCTGCAAGGGGCGGGGCTTCAGCAGGCTTTGTTCAATATGCCGCCGGGTGACTGGGCCAAGGGCGAGCGCGGCATGGCGGCGCTGGTCGGGCGCGAGGCCGAATTCAAGGCCGGTGTCGCCACGGCTCTGACCTATGCCGAAGCCACCGGTGTCAAACGGCTGCATATGATGAGCGGGCTGGTGAGCCATCTCGATCACGCCGCGATGGCCTGTTACGAGGCCAATCTGCACCATGCGGGCGAGCAACTGGCGCAACACGGGCTTGATCTGGTGATCGAGCCGATCAATGGCCGCAATATGCCGGGCTATTTCCTGAATGATTTCGATCTGGCGGCGCGTCTGATCGAAAAAACGGGTCTGTCCAATGTCAAATTGCAGTTCGACATCTATCATTGCCAGATCATTCACGGCGATGTGACGATGCGGATGCGGCAGGCCATGCCGATCATCGGCCACATCCAGATCGCCAGCGTGCCGTCGCGCAACGAGCCGGACGGGGAGGAGCTGAATTATCCCTTCCTGTTCGACGAGCTCGACCGTCTTGGCTATCAGGGCTTTGTCGGCTGCGAATACAATCCGAGGGCGGGAACGCTCGAGGGGCTTGGCTGGTTCAAGTCTTGGACCGCGGCGCATCGCTGATCTTCACCATATTGTCCGAAGCCTGAAATTGACCATCGCGCAGCGGCTCTGCCTTTGCTAAAGAGGCATAATGATGATTTGGGAACTGCCATCGTGGTGAATTCACGCCTTTCCGCCGAAGATCTGGTCGCCCGCTTTGCGCGGCTCGGCTATGCACGGGTTGAACCGCCCGTGCTGCAGCCGGCCGATATTTTTCTCGACCAGTCGGGCGAGAATTTCCGCCGCCGGATGTTTGTGACCACCGACAGCGAGGGACGCGAAATGGCCCTGCGCCCGGAATTTACCATTCCGGTGGTGCGGCTCTATCTGGCAGGCGGGGATGCCGGCGGTCTGGCGCAATATTCCTATTGCGGGCGGGTGTTCCGGATGCAATCGGGTGAAAGCGGCGAATTCGTGCAGGCCGGGATCGAATCCTTCGGCAGGTCCGACATTGCCGCCGCCGATGCCGAAACGGTTGCGCTGGCGCTGGAAGCGTTGCAGGAGTTCGGTGTGCATGACCCCGATATCCATCTCGGTGATATGGGCCTGTTCAATGCCGTGATGGATGCTCTGGCTTTGCCGGATGCCCTGTTGCGGCGCCTGAAGCGCGCCTTTGCCTTAGGCAGTCTGAATGTGGATACGCTCGACCAGGTGTTGGGCGGGCAGGGGCAGGTTGATGCCAGCCATCCCGGTCTCAGCGCGGCGCTTGTCGGACTTGATCCGGTGACCGCACGCAATCTGGTCGAGGATATGCTCAAAATCGCCCGTATTTCGACGGTGGGCGGACGCACCAGTGCCGAAATCGCCGACCGTTTCCTGCGCCAGGCCGGACAGACAGACGAGGTTCTGCCCGACCATGCCCGGAAGGTGCTGGCCGCCTATCTGGCGATCAGCGGCGAGCCTGATGCGGTGTCGGACCAGCTGCGCAGCCTGACTGCCGCACAGGGGCTCGATCTGTCAGCGGCCCTCGACGTGTTTGACGAACGCACCGGCTTTTTGGCCGCGCGCGGTGTCGATGTCTCCAAAATTCGTGTGGCCACGGCTTTCGGGCGCGATCTGGATTATTACACCGGCATGGTGTTCGAAATGCGTGCGTCCCGCACCGGCGCATCCCCACATCCCGCTTCCCGCTCGCTGGTGGGTGGCGGGCGCTATGACCGCTTGGCGCAGTCCTTGGGCGCAACGCAGGCGGTTCCTGCTGTGGGCTGCTCGATCTGGATGGACCGCTTGATCGGATCACAGGCATGATCCGGCTGACAGTGCGAGAGATGCAATGACCAATCAGGCCGATAAAGCCCCGCTCATTCTGGCTGTCCCGTCCAAGGGTCGGCTGCAGGAAAACGCCAATGCGTTTTTCGCCCGTGCCGGTCTGGTGTTCAAGCAGTCGCGCGGTGAACGTGATTATCGTGGCACGATTGCCGGTTTCGACAATGTCGAGGTGCTCTATCTCTCGGCGTCCGAAATTGCCCGTGAATTGGCGCAAGGCGGGGCGCATCTGGGCATTACCGGCGAGGATCTGATCCGTGAAGGCATCGACGATGCCGCCGCCAAGCTGGAATTGCTGACCCCGCTCGGCTTCGGCCATGCCAATGTGGTGGTTGCGGTGCCGCAGGCCTGGATCGATGTCCGCAATATGGCCGATCTGGAGGATGTGGCGGCGGCTTTTCGGGCGCGCCACGGCCACAAGATGCGGGTTGCGACCAAATATATCAATCTGACCCGCCGCTTTTTTACCCGCCACGGCATTACCGATTACCGTATTGTCGAAAGCCTTGGCGCGACCGAGGGGGCGCCTGCCTCCGGTGCGGCCGAGCTGATCGTCGATATCACCACAACGGGGGCGACCCTGTCGGCCAATGCGCTGAAAATCATCGATGACGGTGTGATGCTGCGCTCCGAGGCGAATCTGGTGGCCTCCATGACGGCTCCCTGGGGAGCCAACCAGCGTGCGGCTGCCGCTTCGATCCTGACACGGATCTGTGCCGAGGAAGAGGCCCGCAGCCATCGCGAGATCCGCGTCACCCTGTCTGCGCCGGTTCCGTCGGTTGTTGATGAATTGTCATCCCGCTTTGCGGCCAGTCTGGTTGCCACAACAGATGCCAGCAATTTCATCGTGCAATGTCCGGTGGGGGCCCTGTTCGATGCCAGCGAATATCTGGTGGCGCAGGGCGCGATAAGGGTGGCCGTCAGCCAGATCGATTATGTGTTCCGCCCCACCAATGCCCTGCTCGAAACATTATATGGCCGCATCGGGTCCTCCGGCTCGGACAGGGCATGAGTGTGAGAACACGCCCGGACCGGAAAGATTGCAGGCCGTCCGGCTTGCCGTTATCATGCCGGCAGATGTGATGCCCACTTCAGGAGACGATCCTTGCGCTTGACCCCTACTTTGAAAGCCGCCGCTTTAGGAACACTTCTGCTTGGCACGGTGCTGGCTGGCGCGGTTGTCGCGCAGCCGGCCTTTATGGCACGCAAGAAATTTCCCTTCGATGCCCAGTGGATCGCGGTGAGCCTCAATGACAAGCCGTTTCCCGGCGAGCGGGCCGACCGCCCAACCCTGACGCTTGACGAAACCTTGCGGGTGCGCGGTTTCGGGGCTTGCAACACCTATTCGGCCACTGCCTATCCGCTCCAGCAACAGGCCTTTGCCGTCGGCCCGATCGCTTTGACCCAGCGCGATTGCCCCAAAGCGACCATGGATGTCGAAAAGGCTTTCCTGCTGGCGCTTCGCACGGCCCAGCAATGGGATGCCGAGGCGGGCAAGCTGGTCATTGCCGGACAGAACGGCAAATTGGTGTTCGAACGGACCTTCTGATCCCTCGGTTCCTATTCAGCCGGATCAGGCGATGCTGGCCGCTTGCAGCCGCATGCCTGTTTGGGCTGTCGGTTCCAGTGTCAGTTTGACATCGTGGAAGGCCAGCAAGGTCGAGCGGTGTCCGATGGAAATCAGCGTCGTTTCCGGTAATTGTTGCTTCAGCATCGTGTAAAGCCGGGCTTCGCCGGCTTCGTCCAGCGAGGCGGTCGCCTCGTCGAGGAACAGCCAGGCCGGTTTGGCCAACAAAGCGCGGGCCAGTGCCAAGCGTTGCTGTTCCCCGCCCGACAGACGTTGAGACCAGACATGCTCCTCGTCCATCTCCGCAACCAGCGCTGTCAGGCCGACCGCTTCGAGTGCTTTGGCCACCTCGTCCGCTGAATAGGCCTGTTCGCCTGCCGGATAGGACACGGCCATGCGCAAGCTGGCAATCGGCAGATAGGGGCGTTGCGGGACCAGCATCATGGTCTGGGTGGAGGGCGTGCGCAAACGGCCCGATCCATAGGGCCAGAGGCCTGCCAGTGCACGCAACAGCGTGGATTTGCCCGAACCGGAAGGACCGCTGATCAGGACGGATTGGCCGGCATGGAACAGATGGTGGGCCGAGAGCAGGGGCTTGCCATTGGGCAGGGTCAAGGCGAGATGCTGCAATTCCAGCGCGCCATGATCGCCAGTCTGTTCGCGGATGATGGTTTCCGGCTGGTAACCGAGCCGCTTGGCCTCATCAATCGAGCGGTCAAAGGTGGTGAGACGTTGCAGGATCGCGACATAGGCTGCCAGCGAGGTATAGGCATTGATGAAATAGCTCAGCGCTCCCTCGACCCGTCCGAAGGCGCCGGCTGTCTGGGTCATTGCCCCCAATTGCACCTTGCCGGCGAAATAGAAAGGTGCGGCCACCACATAAGGGATGATCGGGCTGATTTGCCCGTAGCTGGCCGTGAACATCATCATGCGCTTGCGCAGGGCGACAATGGAAAAGAAGTTGCGGATCACTTCGGAAAACCGCTGCATCAATGCGGATTTTTCCGTTCTTTCGCCGTTCAACAGGGCAATCTGTTCGGTATATTCGCGCAAACGGGCGAGAGAGAAGCGGAAATCGGCCTCATAGCGTTGCTGGTCGAAATCCAGCTTTACCAGCTTTCTGCCGATCACATGGGTGACCCAGGTGCCGAAGGCGGCATAGAGCAGCGCAACCCAGAACAGGAAACCGGGCACGACAATATCGGTGCCCGGCACCGTGAACTGGTCGGAGAGCTGCCACAAAATAATCGAGAAAGACACCAGCGAGCTCAGTTGCGCCAGCATCGAGATCGAAAAATCATAGGTCCGGTTGATGAAAGAACCGACATCATCGGCAATACGCTGGTCGGGATTGTCGGCATCCTGTCCGATCAGGGCCATGCGGTAATGGGTCCCGTCACCCAACCACGACGAAATATACTGGTCGGTCAGCCAGCGCCGCCAGCGGATCATCAGGGTGGACTGCACCAGATATTCGATGATCGCGCTGGCAATATAGATCGCCGCCCAGAACAGGAACACCGTATAAAGCAATGACCAGAACGCCTCGGAATCCTTGTTCTGGATCGCGTTGAACCAGTCGCGGTTGAAGAAGGACAGGCGCACCGAAATGCCGACCTGCGCCTGGTTGACAACAATCAGGAAGATGATCATCAGCGTGGCCAGCAGGCGCTCGTCGATACGGGCCTGCCTGAACGGCCAGACAGTGACATGGGTGGTGCCGGCATGGTCGAAATAACGGTCGGAAATCGTGGTGACCGATCGGATGACCGGAATGAACGAGATCGCATAGATCAGAATGGCAAAGACCGCGACACTGGCTGCCAGACTGAGCGGCGGCATCGCTGATGCCAAAGCCCCGGGCCATAGTTCAAGCCGGCCCAACACGATGATCGTCGTAAACAAGGCATATTCGACGGCAAACAGGCCCGAGAATATCCGCAGGAATTTTGAAATCCGTGCCGCCTGCCAGGTGGCGATGGCGGCCAGCACACCGGCAAAAGCCAGCCCCCACAGGCCTCTGTCCGCCAGTTTATAAGCGGCTCCGGCCGCCAGCATCGCCCCGACCAGCGCCACCACCGCCAGTTGTTTCAGCAACAGGCTGGGGCGGGACGGAGCTGTCTGGGAGGGACTGGCAAGATCATGCGGCATGGCTTGTCTTTCTTGTCTGGATCATCATGCCACTTGCTGGGGCTGTTTGGCGTCAACGCCACAGTCTGCCGGACAGGCCAGAAGGAGACAAGCGGCAAGGGCCGGTCGATCCGCTTAGGCAAAGGTGGTGGTGTGCTCTGTGACGGGAAGCGGCAGCGGGACGCTGTAGATGATCAGGGGCGCGGCGCCGTTGTCGGGTGCTTGGGTCATATCGTCCTGGGCGAGTTGGACCCGCTGTTCAAAGGCAGCGTTGCTTTCATCGAGTAACTGTTTGATCACAAGAACCTGTGGTTGCGTATCACTCATGAAACCCTCGATGGTTGGTTGGTCAGGATGCCCGGAACACCGGCAAGCAGGGACGGCAGAGAATCATCATTAAACTGTCATGAAACTGGCCCGCCCGAGCCGCAAGGGCAAGCCTAATTCATGTTTCGAACCCACTAATTCGTGCTTAAAATCTCCGGCGCGGCGTCTCTCGCCATTCGGAGTGTATGATTGGCTGCCTTGCGTGTGAGCTATGCACTGGCCCGCTTGGCGCAGGGTGTTTTTGGTCTTAAGGTTGCAGCCAAGATCATGTTGGGCCCTTGCACTGTCCGGGTGCAGGGGTAGGCATGATTGTCTGTGTCCTTCGTATCCATCCGGTGCGAATGTTTCCTATGGGGTTTTGCATGTCTCCACTTCTGTTTTCTCCGCTCAAGATCGGCGCGGTCACCGTGCCCAACCGTATTGCTGTTGCCCCGATGTGCCAGTATTCGGCATCGGACGGCACCGTCAATGAATGGCATCTGCAACACTGGATGAATATGGCGATGTCGGGCTCCGGTCTCGTAATGATCGAGGCCACCGGCGTCGAGCGTTCGGGTCGTATCACCCATGGTTGTGTCGGCCTCTATAACGATCTCAACGAGCGCGAAATGTTCCGCACGCTGCATTCGGCCAAAGCGGTGGCTTTGCAGGGCACCGTCTTCGGCATCCAGTTGGGTCATGCCGGTCGCAAGGCTTCCTCGCGTCGTCCCTGGGAAGATGGTTCGGCCTGCCGCGAAGGCGATGATCCATGGCAGACCGAGTCATCCGCTCCCATCCCCTTCAATGATGGCTGGCCAATTCCCGCAGTGCTTGACGACAAGGGGATTGCCCGCATCATCCAGGCCTTTGCCGATGCAACCGTACGCGCCGTTCGTATCGGGATCACCGTCATCGAAATCCACATGACCCACGGCTATCTGGTCCACCAGTTCCTGTCGCCTCTGACGAACCAGCGCAGCGACAAATGGGGTGGATCGGCCGAAAACCGCCAGAATTTCGCGCTTGAAGTGGCCCGTGCTGTCCGCGCTGCCGCTCCGGCAGATGTCGCGGTCGGGGCCCGTATCGTTGGTTCCGATTGGGTCGAAGGCGGTCTGACCATTGATGATGCGGTTGATCTGACCAGGAAGCTCAAGGCCTTGGGCGTCGATTATGCCTGCGTGTCCTCGGGCGGTCTTGATCCCAAAGCCCGCATTACGGTCGGTCCGGGCTATCAGGTGCCCTTCGCCCGCGAAATCAAGAAGCAGACCGGCATTGTCACCCGCGCTGTCGGCATGATCGTGACACCGCATCAGGCCGAAGAGATTTTGCAAGCCGGCGATGCCGACCAGATCGCCCTGGGTCGCGGTATTCTCGACAATCCCCGTTGGGGCTGGCATGCCGCCGATGTGCTCGGCGTCGATCTGCCGCGCCCGCCCCAATATGACCGCGCCCGCGCCAAACTCTGGCCCGGTTCCAAACTGGCGCGTGAAGTGGTGTGATCCAACAGCAGCAATTGTCTGCCGGATAAACAAAGTGACACTGGAGAATGGCAGGGAATTCCCTGCCATTTTTTTGTATTCAGCCGCGCGCCAGAACCTTGCGCACGCCGTCCAGCATCGCAGTTTCGGTCACCGCGAATTGCGCTTCGGCTTGCGCCTTCAGATAGGCGTCGCGGTCGGGGGCCGACGACAGCGTGGCGCCGAGCACCAGATCCTTGATCAGCACCTCGCCGCGCTCGCGCTCATCCGACCCCTGGATGACCACGCAGCGCGCGCCACGCCGGTCGGCATATTTCATCTGCGCTTTCATGCCGGAATCGCCCAGATACAACTCGGCCCGCAAGCCGTCCTGACGCAGCATGGCGACCAGTTTCTGGTAATGGGCAATCTGGTCGCGATCCATCACCAGCACCACCACGGGGGCCGTTGCGGCCTGATCGTCGATCTTGCCCAGCAGACGCAAAGCGGCCAGCAGGCGCGAGACGCCGATGGAAAAGCCGGTGGCAGGCACGGGTTCACCCCGAAAGCGCGAGACCAGCCCGTCATAGCGGCCACCGCCCGCCACCGAGCCGAACCGCACCGGACGGCCATCATCGCCTTTGACCGCAAAGGTCAATTCGGCCTCGAAGACCGGACCGGTGTAATATTCCAGCCCGCGCACCACCGAAGGGTCGATGACGATGCGCGAGGTGTCATAGCCTGCCGCCTCGAACAACGCGGCCATTGTCTCCAGTTCCTGACAGCCCTGTTCGCCGCGCTCGGAACCCGCCACTGCCGCTCTGAAATTGGCGAGCGTCAACCCGAGATTGCCGAGCGGGCTTTGTGCGCCCGCACCCTGATCACCCCAGCCGGTGAACTGGATCACGCGTTCGATGGCATCCGCATCCAGTCCCGCGCCTTTGGTGAAGTCGCCGCTTTCGTCCTTGCGGCCCGGGCCGAGCAATTTGCGGATTTCATCGGCGGGGAATTTGTCGAGCTTGTCAATCGCCCGCAACACGGTCAACCGGCGTCCGGCATTGTCATCCCCGGCGAGGCCGATCGCTTCCATCACGCCGTCGAGTACTTTGCGGTTGTTGACCTTGATCTGGTAATCGCCGCGCGCAATGCCGACGGCTTCCAGCGTGTCAGCCATCAGCATCGCCATCTCGGCATCGGCAGCCACCGAGCCCGCACCGACAATATCGGCATCGCATTGCATGAATTGGCGGAAGCGCCCCGGACCCGGCTTTTCATTGCGGAACACCCAACCCGAGCGCATCGAGCGGAAAGGCTTTGGCAATTTGTCGAAATTCTCGGCCACATGGCGGGCCAGCGGCGCTGTCAGGTCATAGCGCAGCGACAGCCATTGGTCGTCGTCATCCTTGAAGGAGAACACCCCTTCATTAGGACGGTCGAGATCGGGCAGGAATTTGCCCAGCGCTTCGGTGAATTCGATGAAGGGCGTTTCCAGCACGTCGAAACCGTAGAGCACATAGGTCTCGCGGATTTTGGCGAGCATCCGTTCGGTCGCCGCCACATCCAGCGCATCACGATCGGCAAAGCCACGCGGCAATTTGGCATCGGGCAGGGATTTCGGCTTGTCGTTCTGTGTGTCGGTGGTCATGCGCTTGATCCTGTAGGTGTGACACGGGTGGTAGCGCAGGCGGGGGCGTGCGGCAAGTCGTCCGCCTTCCCCGTGCCGATCAAAAAGGGTGGCGTGACATAATGCCAGCCACCCTTTGCACTGTGTGATCTCTTGCGCTTTACGCGACGCTGAGGATGGTTTTGCGCAATTTGTCGATCAATTCGTCGATTTGCGCATCCGAGATGATCAGCGGCGGTGTGACGGCCAGCGTGTCGCCGGTCGAGCGGATCATCATGCCGTGTTCCTGGAAGGCCTTGTCCATGGCGTTGAAGGCGCGCTTGCCGAAGGCATCGGGGATCGAGGCCAGATCGATGGCCGCCACCAGACCGATGGTGCGGATGTCGAGCACGTTCGGCAGGTCTTTCAGCGTCATCACCGCATCCATCCAGCGCGGCTCG
>CANFLM010000018.1 GCA_947447895.1 Hyphomicrobiales bacterium | reverse complement strand
GACCCGGTCCTATCAGGTCAGCACCACAGTCTGGGGCGTGATCGTCCCCTACCAGATCAGGACAGGGCGTGGTCCCGACCAGGACGGACAGGTGATCAGCCAGTTGGTTGTCATGCGCTGGCGTAGCGATATCGAAACCGGCATGCGCCTGCGCAAAGGCACGCGGATCCTGCGGATCTGCCAACTGGCCGATGCCGATGGACGGCGGATGCGGATGGTGTGTCTTTGCGAGGAGGATCACGCATGACTGCGACAGTGCCCGTCACCACAGGTCCGGTCCTCGCTTTGCGGGCGTGTTTGCGCACGTTCTGGTTGGCCGATCCCGTTCTGGTCGGTTTGCTGGGCGGCGAGAAAATTTATGACACAGCCGCGCGGTCGGTCATTCCGCCCTATGTGACATTCGGCAGTCTGACAGCCCGGCAATGGCTCGGCAGCAGCCAGCGCGGACACGAGCAGGAGGTCACGGTGACGGTCTGGTCACGGCAGGTGTCGGACCGCGAAAGTCTCGAGATTGCCAGCCGCCTGAGCCTGATCAGCGACGGAGCTGTGCTGTCGATGCCCGGCTATCAGCTCTGGCCCCTGCAGGTGCTGATGCTCGATTGCCCGCAAGGCAATCCGCAAGGCCTGCGCCAGACAGTCGTGGTTCTGCGTGCCCTGACTGCGCCCGCCGCCAATCCTTAATACAAGGGAGTTTGCTGGAGTGCGGCGCTGATCTCGGAGCGGGCCTGGCTCTGCTGGTTTTTCAGCATGGCGAGAAACTCCTCGCTCGCCGGTTCAACGCCGGTTTCAATCGCACCGATATTGTGGCTGAGCGAGGTGTAATAGGCGACAAGGCGGCGGAAGGTCGGATCACGATGCTTGAGACGCGCAAAGTCGGCGGCCTGATCCGCAAATTCCTCTTCCACCGAACGAAGCGCGGGAGCAACCACAAAACCCGCCTGATCGGCCGATGCTTCTGTCGATGGCCAGTGCTGGGCTGGTGTCTGGGCTTGTGTCTGAAATGGATCGGGCTCGCTCACTGCAACAACTCCTGATTTGCGATCCCATCCTATCGCCAAAGCCCCGCACCCGACAACCGGGCCGCAAGGACTTGGCGTCAGCGGCTTTTCTAATCTTCAAGGCGAGGATACATGAGCACGGATTTTCACGAAGTGGTTTTTCCGCTGGCCTTGTCGATGCAGGCGCGTGGCGGGCCGCAACGGCGGACGGACATCATCACCACCGGGGCAGGGCGCGAGAACAGGGTGAGCCGCTGGGCCTATTCCCGCTATCACTATGATATCGGATCCGGCATCAAATCCCGCGCAGACCTTGCTTTGCTGGTGAGCTTTTTTGAGGAGCGGCGCGGGGCATTCTACGGCTTCCGGTTCCGTGATCCGCTCGACCATTCCAGCGCGGCACCGGATGCGGCTGTCACCCCCTTCGACCAGACCCTCGGGCAGGGCGATGGCACGCGGATGGCGTTCCAACTGGTCAAAACCTATGGCGGTTTGTTTGCGCCCTATGCGCGCCCGGTTTTCAAGCCGGTTGCCGGAACCATCCGGCTGGCGGTGGCTGGGGTGGAGGTCCTGCCGGGGCAGGATGCCGATTGCGATCCGCGTACGGGTCTGGTGCGTTTCCGGCCGGGCCATTGTCCGGCCGCCGGTCAAACCGTGACCGCAGGTTTCCAGTTCGATGTGCCGGTGCGCTTTGCCGACGATCGGCTTGAGGCCGCTTTCGATGCTTTCGGATGCGGCGAGGTCACCAAAATCTCCTTGATCGAATTGTTGTGCCAACCGGAAAAGGCGTAAAACCATGCGCGATCTTCCCCCCAGTCTGACAGGTGACGCTGCGACTCTTGCCCTGTGCTGGCGGATCATGCGGCGGGATGGCGTCGTGCTCGGATTTACCCAGCATGATGCCGATGTGGTGTTTGGCGGAGTGGTGCATCAGGCGCGCAGCGGGCTGGATGTGGAAGCAGCCCGAAGCCTTGCAGGCTTTGGGGGCAGCGAGACCGTGGTGCTGGGTGCGCTGGTCTCCGACAGCGTCACAATGGCCGATATTCTGGCCGGTCTGTATGACCATGCCACGATCGAAACCTGGCTGGCCGATTGGAGCGATCCGGCCCAAAGCGTCCTGCTCGATTGCGGATCGGTCGGGCGGATCGAGGCCTCCGATCACGGGTTCAAGGTCGAGGTCCGCTCCGTGATCGACCAGCTGATGCAGCCGCAGGGCCGTTTGTTCCAGGCCCATTGTTCGGCTGATCTGGGGGATAAGCGCTGCGGTCTGGCTTTGACAGGTCCGTCATTCCGACTCGAAGGTGTGGTGCGTGCCACCGATGGCCGCTCCACGCTGAACCTGGATTCGGGTGGTTTCGCCGCCGACCATTTTAGCCGCGGGGTCTTGCAGGTGCTCGATGGAGCCAATGCCGGCATGCGGGTGGACATCAAGACGCATGATGTGGTCTCGGGGCAGGCGCAAATTAGCCTGTGGCAGAGCTTTGCGTCCCCCCTGAATGTGGGGGATCGGGTGGTGGCGGTTGCCGGCTGTGACAAGACGGCAGGCACCTGCCAGACCCGCTTTCGCAATATCGCCAACTTCCGGGGTTTTCCACGCATGCCGGGCAATGACCTGTTGCTCCGCCGCGTCAATGATGGCGAAGCCGGCATGGATGGCGGGAGCCTGTTCCAATGACCGCAGACATGACCAAAGACATGCTCGCCGGGCGGGTGGTGGAAGAGGCCCGCCGCTGGATCGGCACGCCCTATCTGCATCAGGCTTCGCTTTGTGGCGTGGGTTGCGACTGCCTCGGTCTGGTGCGGGGGATCTGGCGCGTCCTGTATGACGGGGAGCCCGAGGCCATACCCCATTACAGCGCCGATTGGGCCGAGGCTTCGGGCAACGACCCTTTGCTGCTGGCCGGACACCGGCATTTCGTGCCGGTCGATCGGGCGGATATGGCGGCCGGAGATGTGCTGCTGTTTCGCTGGCGTCCGCATTGGCCTGCCAAGCATCTGGGGGTGGTGTCGGGGGAAGGCACCATGATCCACGCCCATGCGGGGGCGGCGGTGGCAGAGGTGCATTTCGGGATCTGGGCGCGCCGCATTGTCCGGGTTTTCCGCTTTCCGACACCAGCTGAACGGGGTTGATGATGGGTACTTTGATCTTGAATGCCGCCCAGGGCTCGGTGCGCGCAACAGCAGGCGGCCTGATTGGCCATGCGGTCGGCTCCCTGTTCGGGGGCGGCCCGATCGGCTCGATGTTCGGCCGCATCGCCGGGCAGGCTTTTTCAGGGGCCCTGACGGATCACCGGACCCGCTTGCATGATGGTCCGCGCCTGCATGACATGCCGGTGATGGGGGCGACCGAGGGGACACCCATTCCCAAAGTCTATGGTCGCGCCCGACTTGGCGGCACCCTGATCTGGGCCACGCGATTTGCTGAAGTGATTACCCAGACCGAAACCGAAACCGGCTCGGGTGGTGCGTCTGGCGGGCATGGCTTCAAGGGTGGCGGTGGCGGCGGGACAACCACGATCAACCGGACCTATTCCTATTACGGCAATTTCGCAGTGGCTGTGTGCGAGGGGCCGGTCGCCTTCATCCGGCGGATCTGGGCCGATGGCCAGTTGCTCGACCATCAGGCCGTGACACTGCGGATCTATCGCGGGGATGACAACCAGCAGCCCGATCCGCTGATCGTCGCCAAGGAAGGAGCGGCCACGACCCCGGCCTTTCGCGGCACCTGCTATGTCGTGTTCGAGCGGATGCCGCTTGCCGCTTTCGGCAACCGTCTGCCGCAACTGAGCTTCGAGGTTGTGCGCCCGGTCAACGGGGTCGGGCACAAAATCCGCAGCATCAATCTGATCCCCGGCTCGGGTGAATTTGTTTATGGCGTCACCGCCACCTCGCGCGATTTGGGACAGGGCAACAGCCGGACCGAAAACCGCCATGATCTGTCCGGCGCATCCGACTGGATGGTCTCGCTCGACGCCTTGCAGGCCCTGTGCCCCAATCTCCAGCATGTGCAATTGGTGGTGAGCTGGTTCGGCGACGATCTGCGTTGCGATAGCTGCACCATTGCTCCGCGTGTCGAGCTGTCCGGCAAGGCGACCTTCGGCGCACAATGGATGGTGGCAGGCTTGACGCGGGCGGGAGCGCGGGCGGTCAGCCAGATCGATGGACGCCCCGCTTATGGCGGTACGCCGTCCGACCCGTCGGTGCTGGAGGCGATCAAGGACTTGCGGCGGCGCGGTCTTGCGGTGACGCTCTATCCGTTTCTGATGATGGATATTCCAGACGCCAACACTTTGGCCGATCCATGGAGCGGAGCCAAAAGCCAGGCCGCCTATCCGTGGCGCGGGCGCATTACCTGTGCGCCAGCACCCGGTCAAGCCGGTTCGCCCGACGGTTCGCTGGCGGCGGACACTGCGGTGCAGGCCTTTTTCGGCACTGCCACTGCGGCCCAGTTCAGCTATCGAAACGGTGTGGTTTTTTCCGGGAATCCGGAATGGTCATGGCGGCGCATGGTGTTGCATTATGCCATGTTGGCCAAAGCGGCCGGAGGGGTGAACGGCTTCATCATCGGGTCGGAATTTGTCACACTCAACCATATCTGTAGCGGCCCCGGCGCGTTTCCCGCGCCGATCGCTTTTGCTGCTCTCGCAAGTGAGGTCAAATCTCTTTTGGGACCCGTGACTGTGCTGACCTATGCCGCCGATTGGACCGAATATGGCGGTTACAGTCCAAGCGCGGGGGAATTGCGTTTCCCGCTGGATGTGCTGTGGGCGCATCCGGCAATCGGTGCAGTGGGCATCGATGCCTATTGGCCGGTTTCCGACTGGCGTGACGGCAACCAGCACCGCGATCTGGCCCAGGCGGCAACCATCTATGATCCGTCCTATCTTTTGGCCGGCATGGTGTCGGGCGAAAATTTCGACTGGTTTTATGCCAGTCCCTCCGACCGGCATGCCCAGTTGCGGACGCCGATCACCGATGGCCGCATCAACAAGCCATGGGTGTGGCGCGCAAAGGATGTGCAAAGCTGGTGGTCCAATCCGCATTTCGAGCGGTTGAACGGGGTTGAATATGCGTCTCCAACTCCGTGGCAGCCGTGTTCGAAACCCGTCTGGCTGACCGAAATCGGTTGTCCTGCTGTCGACAAGGGATCGAATGCTCCCAATGTGTTTCCCGATCCGAAATCGTCTGAATCGGCTTTGCCGCCGTTCTCGCATGGCGGGCGCGATGATGTGATGCTGTTGCGGTTCGTCGAAGCCGCGCTCTCGACGTTCGATCCGCATCAGGGCGCGGATACCAGCCGCAATCCGCTTTCAGCCGTCTACGGGGGGCGGATGATCGATGCCGACCGCATCAGTTTCTGGGCGTGGGACGCACGGCCTTTTCCGGCCTTTCCGGCCATGGGCGATGTCTGGGCAGACAACAGCAATTGGCAAACCGGCCACTGGCTGACCGGACGGCTAGAAAGCGTCCCGCTGGACGGGTTGATGCAAGCGATGCTGGAGGATGCAGCGCTATCGGTGCCCTTGTCCGGCCGTGTCGATGAGATGATCGACGGTTATGTCGTCGACCATCCGATGAGTGTGGCCGAGATGGTGGCGCCCTTGTGTGATCTGCTCGATATCGAGGTGGCGGCATCGGGGGCCGGGTTGCGGCTGTTGTCGCCACAGCGCAAGCCGGTGGCGCAACTGGGTCTGGATGATTGCGTGCCTCTGCCCGATGGAGCCCTGTTTGATCATCACCGCCAGCGCGAAACGGCTTTGCCGAGCGAATTGGCCTTGGGCTTTACCGAGGTGGATGCCGATTATCGCCGTGCCGTGGTCTCTTCGCGGCGGCTGGCCAGTGGAGTGGGGCGCAAGAGCCTCGCCGAATTTGCGCTGATGACCCGCCGCAGCGAAGCCCAACGCATGGCCGACAGCTGGCTGCATCGGGTCTGGACAAACCGCGACGAGGTCACATTCGCGCTTGCCCCGCGCTGGATCGGCCTCGAGATCGGTGATGTGGTCACACTGCCCTTGGCCGATCTGGCGCGCCCCTATGTGATCACATCGATCCGGGAACAGGGCATGCGGCTGATTACCGCACGTGCTGTAGCGGAGCCGATGCGCAGGGCGCGCGGAGTATCGATGCCTGTCCTCACGTCACGCGCGCCGAAACTGGCCAGTCGGCCGTGGGTGGCGATTTTCGATATGCCGATCGCCACGGGTTCACCGGTGGTGATGCAGGTGGTTGCGGCCTTTGCCGATCCCTGGCCTTCCAGCCTGACAGTCTGGCGGTCAGCCGATGGCGCATCCTATGATCCGGTATTGACGCTGGATGCGCCGGCGCGGATCGGCCGGCTGTTCAGCGATTTCCCGTCAGGGCATCTGTGGGTGTGGGATGAGACCTGCATGTTGACCATCGAGCTGCAAGGCGGGGTCCTGACCAGTCCGGGCGATCACAACGGCTTGAGCGGCGCACCCGCTCTGGCGATCGAGGGCGCGGATGGCGCATGGGAGGTGATCAGTTATGCACGGGCCGAATTGGTCGGGCCGAAACAATGGCGGTTAAGCCGTCTGTTGCGCGGGCTGGGTGGCTCCGAGCTTTCGGCACAACGTTTTGTGGCGGCGGGTGCGCGCTGTGTGGTGCTCGATGGCGCGGTCAAGCCGCTGCGGCAAGGACTGGCATCATTGGGCGAGGTCTGGCACTGGCGGGTTGTGGCGTCACATCTCGACCATGCCGACACGATGGCGGTGGCTCTGGATTCGACGGTCAGCGGGGCGGCTTTGGTGCCGCTGGCTCCGGTCGGCCTGACCGCCAAACGCAGCACCCAGGGCATTGTGCTGAACTGGATCAGGCGCGCCCGGTCGGGTGCCGACGGATGGGGCGTGTCGGATATTCCCCTCGATGAGGAGGTCGAGGCCTATCAGGTTACCATTTCCAAAGCAGGACAGACCATCCGGCAGATGACGGTGTCGGCCCCCACCTGCCTCTATGCCGCCAGTGACGAATGGGCCGATTTCGGACAGGCGCAAAGCCAGCTTGCTGTCAGCATCAGGCAGATCAGCAGGGCTGTCGGGCCAGGCACGGCCCTGAGCGCACAGGTGGCCGTCCTTTCGCAATAAGGTTCGTTTTAAAGGATCGATCTCATGGCACAAACCGCACGACTCGGCCTCGCTCTGATGGCAGCAGCGCAGGCCCAAAAGCATGTAACCCACAATGACGCCCTGCTTTCGCTCGATGCGCTGGTTCAGGCCGTGGTGGTGGAGACGGATCGTCTGGCACCGCCCTCCGCACCGCAAGAGGGCGATGCCTATCTGATCGGCGCATCTCCTACTGGCGCCTTTACGGGACAGGCAGGCATGTTGGCAGCCTATCTGACAGGAAGCTGGCGGTTCTTCCAACCGCAAACCGGGTGGCTGGTTTTTGCCAAAAGCCGCAATGCGCTGATGGTGCTGAGTGGCGGAAGCTGGCATCTTCTGGATGATCTGGCCCAGAGCTTTGCCAATCTCAAAAGTCTCGGCATCGGCACCGCTGCGGATGCAACCAACCGTCTGGCTGTCAAAACCAATGCGGCCTTGTTTGTCGCGGCCAGCGCTGCGGAAGGTGGCAGCGGAGATTTGCGGGTGGTGTTCAACAAGCCATTGGCCGGCGGGACTGTCTCGCATCTGTTCCAGACCAACTGGTCGGGACGCGCCGAATTGGGACTGACCGGCGATGACCAGTTCCACATCAAAGTCTCGCCTGACGGCAGCACATGGACCGAGGCTCTGGTATGTTCGCCCGCCACCGGCACGGTGCGGATGGACAGGGTGCTGACAGGCCGCGCGTCGCCGCGGGTCAATGCCTGTTACGAGGCTGAATTTTCAGGAGCGGGCAAGCAGGGGCTCGCGCTCAATGACACCGGAACGGCGGCCTCCACAGCCATCAGTTTCAGCCGTGGCGGTGTGCTGATCGGCTCGGTCGGACTGGCCACGGCAGGGGTCAGTTTCAACACCACCTCCGATTACCGCCTCAAGACGGCGCTCGAGCCGCTCTCCCGGGCCGCCGAACGGCTCAAGCAGCTCAACCCCTTGCGCTATGAATTTGTCTCCCATCAGGGGCAAGGACTTGACGGATTTCTGGCGCATGAGGTTGCAGAAGTGGTGCCCGAAGCTGTCACCGGGGCCAAAGACGGGATGGATGGGCAAGGCCTTCCGGTCTGGCAGCAACTGGACCAGACCCGCCTGATCCCCTTGCTGGTGGCTGCCTTGCAGGAAGCGCTGGCGCGCATCGAGAGCCTCGAGGCGGCGTGAGGTCTTTCGTTCATATGATGTTCAGCGATCACGCCATAGTCTTGCTTCTATGAAAACAGCTTTCCCATCCGTAATCTTTACCATCGCCATGCTGGCATTGGCAGGCACGGGCGCCCATGCCGAAGGCAATGGGGCCGCGCGCACCTGCCTCTCAGCCCCCGAGGTGCGCGAACTGGTCGACAAGGCCGAGGTGGTGCCCGCCGCCCGCGCCATTCATGCTGCGAAGACAGCGCGGCCCGGCGAAGTCGTCAAGGCGCGCCTGTGTCGGCAGGATGGCATCATTCTTTATGTGGTCACAATGCTGGCAAAAGACGGAAAAATCAGGATATTGGAAGTCGATGGCCGTTCCGGCACTGTGATCGAGCGGCATTGAGGCCGCTAGGGAGAAATGTTATGCGTTTGCTGGTTGTCGAGGATGACAGGGATTTGAACCGCCAGATTGTTGCCGCACTCGAGCAGGCCGGTTACGTCGTCGACAAGGCTTTTGACGGCGAGGAAGGCCAGTTTCTGGGAGAGACCGAGCCCTATGATGCGGTAATTCTCGACCTCGGCCTGCCGGTGCGCGATGGCTCTTCGGTGCTCAATGCCTGGCGCGAGGCGGGCAAGACCATGCCGGTGCTGATCCTGACCGCGCGTGACCGCTGGAGCGACAAGGTCAATGCCTTCGATTCAGGGGCGGATGATTATGTTACCAAGCCGTTCCATATCGAAGAGATCCTGGCGCGTGTCCGCGCCCTGCTGAGGCGGGCAACGGGCCATGCCAAAAGCGAGCTGGTCTGCGGTCCCGTGGTGCTCGACACCAAAAACGGCCGCGTCACGGTCGATGGCAATCCGGTGCGGCTGACCTCGCATGAATACCGGCTGATTGCCTATCTGATGCACCATCAGGGCCGTATCATCTCGCGCAGCGAAATCATCGAGCATTTGTATGATCAGGATTTCGACCGCGACTCCAATACCATCGAGGTGTTTGTCGGGCGCATCCGCAAGAAGCTCGGCATCGATATTATCGAAACCGTGCGCGGTCTCGGCTATCGGCTCGAATTGCCGCAGGCAGGATAAGATGCGTCTGATCGCCCGGGCCTCTCTATCGACACGGATGGTTATCGGCGCGTTGCTGAGCAGTTTGACCGTGCTGGCAGCGGCGGGCGTGATCCTGAGCCATATCCACCGTCAGGCTACGGAGCAGGGATTTGACGAGCGGTTGAACGTCTACCTTCAGGCCCTGACCGGCGGTCTGGCCTCGCCGACCGAAAGCGACCACTCCGACCCCAGCGATCTGGGAGACCCCAAATTCGATTTGCCGATGTCGGGCTGGTATTGGCAGATCGACAGCGGCGGGGACGGCAGTGGCAAAACCATTGCCTCGCCCTCGCTGTTCGGATCGCGTTTGCCGCGCATGGTGACCCCGACCCCCCGCACCAGCAGTTCCGATGTTCTGCAAGGCTATGTCAAAGGTCCCGATGACCGCAATCTGCGGGTGATCGAGCGCATGGTGCTGACCCCCGACGGGGTCTGGCACAGGCTGCGCGTGGCGGGTGATGCCGACGAGATCGAGCGGGCGGTGCAGGCCTTTCGCTTTCCGTTATTGCTCACATTCGGCCTGCTGGGCGCGATCATTGTCTGCCTGACAGCCTTGCAGGTCTGGTTGGGCATGCGCCCGTTGGGGCGGTTGTCTAAGGCCCTGTCCGATATCCGGACCGGACAGGCCGACAGGATCGACGGCGATTATCCGCCCGATCTGGCTCCATTGGCGCGTGAATTGAATTTGCTGCTCGAGTCCAACCGAGAGATCATGGAGCGGGCCCGCACACAGGTCGGCAATCTGGCCCATGCCTTGAAGACCCCCTTGAGCGTGATTGCCAACGAGGCGGCCGCCATTGATGGCGAGGTGGGTGAAAAGATCCGCGAACAATCGGCGGTGATCGGCACGCAGATGGGGTGGTATCTCGAACGCGCCCGGACAGCAGCCGCCAGCGTTGCTTTGGGGAGGGCCACCGAGCTCGCTCCGGTGATCGGCGGATTGGCGCGGGTCTTTGCCAAATTGTGGCTAAGCCGTGCTGTCGTGTTGGTGCATGAGATCCCGACAGGACTGTGTTTTCGTGGCGAGAAGCAGGATCTCGAGGAAATGCTGGGCAATCTGATCGACAATGCGGGCAAATGGGCCAATGCAAAAGTATCGGTGACGGTTACGGTCAGCGAGGGGGGCGAGCCCTTTGCCAATATTCTGGTGGATGATGACGGTCCCGGTCTTGCGAAGGAATTGCGGGCCGAAGCCCTGCAACGCGGGCGCAGGCTCGATGAAACCCGTCCCGGCACCGGACTGGGTTTGGCGATTGTGGCCGATCTGGCCAAACTCTATGGCGGGCAACTGATGCTGGAGGACTCTCCGGCGGGTGGTTTGCGGGCCTGTTTGCGCTTGCCGGCGCTGCAATCTCCTTCCTAGAAAATCAAGAATGGTTTTTCGGTGCATTGCCCGAATCTTGCCTATTTTGTATGAAGTGCCTCTTAGTGAATTTGCTTTTTCCCATTTTAATTCAGAGCAATTAAAACCAGACGGAACATGGAACATGATGAAATCGAAAAAACTGGTGACATGGGCTTTGATCGGCGCTTTGGCCATGGGCGCGGCGGGCTGTTCGCAATCGACCGGACCCAACCAGTCCGGAGGCACGGTGATCGGCGCTGTCGCCGGGGGATTGATCGGCAGCCGGTTCGGTGCGGGCGGCGGCAAGGTTGCCGCTGTGATTGCTGGCACGATGCTGGGCGGGATCGTCGGTTCGCAAATCGGCAAGAACATGGATGATGAGGCCCGCCAGCAGGCCTATAATGCCCAATATCAGGCGGTGTCGACCGGAGATGCCTATAGCTGGAAGTCCAGCGGCAATGCCGGTCCGCGCGGATCGGTGGAACCCGGTCCGGTCTATTCCGAAAGCGGACGCGTCTGCCGCCAATATACCCATACCATCATCATTGACGGACGGCAGGAGCGCGGTGTCGGCACAGCCTGCCGTGCCCCCGACGGCCGGTGGGATATTGTGAGCTGATCCAATTTTCTGCAGAGACCGGGCCGCAAACGCGGCCCGGTTCGGTTTTGGCAGTCGTTTAAGTTGTGCCGAGGCAGAGTTTGCGCGTGACAAGACGGGGCCATCCCCGTTAACAAGGCCCTATGCAAGCATCTTTGATTGACGCGTTGATGTTTTCTCTCATGGTGGGCGGGGCTGTGATGGCTGTGCTGTGGCCCCTGTCGCGCGTGCGGATGGTCCCTGTCGCCGGCCAGCTTGATGTGGATTTCTACCGCCAGCGTCTTGCTGAAATCGACGAGGATCTCGCCCGCGGGCTGATCCGTGACAGCGAGGCCGAGGCCGCACGCACCGAAGCCGCCCGCCGTATTCTCGCGCTCAGGCCCGAACCGACGGCTGGATCCGACCAGCCCGTATCCCATCGCGGACAGGCGGCCTTGCTGGCTTTGATTGCCATTCCGCTGGTGAGTCTGGGGCTCTATGGCATCTGGGGCAATCCCGACCAGCCGGATATGCCCTTTGCCGATCGGGCTCCGGTCTCGGAGGTGTCCAATGCCTCCGGCATGGCCGGCGTGATCTCGAAAATCGAAACCCATCTGGCAACACATCCCGATGATATGCAGGGCTGGGAATTGATCGCGCCGATCTATATGGCCACCGGGCAATTCGACGAAGCCGTCAAAGCCTATTCGGCTTTGTTGCGTGGCACACCGCCTTCTGCAACGCGTTTCGAGGCCTTGGGCGAAGCTCTTGTGGCACAAGCCGATGGGGTGGTGACGGCCGAAGCGGTGGCCCTGTTTGCCAAAGCCCTGGCCCTTGACGGGAATGCACGCTCGGCCCGGTTCTATTCGGCGCTGGCATTGGAACAGGATGGCCGGACCGAGGCTGCCGTACAGGCTTTTCGGGCTTTGCTGGCGGAATTGGAGGCAGGCAGCGAAGCCGCGCAAACGGTCCAGCAACGGCTTGACGGTTTGGAGAAGGGGCGTGTCCGATGACCCGTAAAACCCGCCGTCTGGTGACGATTGCCGGATTGGGCTCGATTTTGGCTCTGGCTGTCGGTTTGGTGCTTTACGCACTCAATGACTCCATCGTGTTTTTTTATGGCCCGACCGAAGTCATCGAGAAAAAGATCAATGTCGGCGCGCGCTTGAGAATTGGCGGTCTCGTCAAGGTTGGCTCGGTTGTCCGTTCATCGGACAGGATGGTCGAATTTGTTGTCGGGGACGGCAATAACGAGATTGTGATCCATTATAAAGGCTTGCTCCCCGATCTGTTCCGCGAAGGGCAGGGCATTGTTGCCGAAGGCAGGCTCGAGGCCGGTCAACGCTTTGCGGCCGAGACAGTGCTGGCCAAGCACGACGAGAATTATATGCCTCGCGAGGTCGCCGATTCCTTGAAAAAGCAGGGTCATTGGCAAGGCGAAACCAAGCCATGAGAGGGGCCCTTTTATGACTGTCGAGTGGGGGCATTTTGCGCTGATCCTCGCGCTGGTTCTGTCTTTGTGTCAGGTCGGACTGCCCCTGTGGGGGCTGGTCAGCCGTGATGCGGCCTTGATGCAAACCGCGCGCGGCACGGCGGTGGGCGCTTTCGTGTTCACCCTGCTGGCCTTTGCCGCTCTGACCTATGCCTATGTGCAATCGGATTTCTCGGTCATCAATGTGGCGATGAATTCGCACTCGACCAAACCGCTAGCCTATAAGATATCGGGCGTGTGGTCGAACCATGAAGGGTCCATGCTGTTGTGGGTTTTGATCCTCACACTGTTTGCCGCTCTGGTGGCAATGGCGCGGCAGGCGATCCCGCTGCCTCTTTTGGCAGCGGTTCTGGTTGTCCAAGGCGCGGTGGCGAGTGCCTTTTTCTTGTTTATCCTGATCACCTCCAACCCGTTTTTACGGGCGATGGATGTGCCGGCCGAAGGGCGCGGGCTGAACCCGATCCTGCAGGATCCGGGCTTGGCGATCCATCCGCCCCTGCTCTATATCGGCTATGTCGGGTTCTCGATTGCCTTTTCCTTTGCGATCGGTGCCCTGATCCATGGCCGTATCGATGCGGTCTGGGCGCGGTTCGTGCGTCCCTGGACCTTGCTGGCCTGGTCCTTTCTGACGCTCGGCATCGCGATGGGCTCCTATTGGGCCTATTATGAATTGGGATGGGGCGGCTTCTGGTTCTGGGATCCGGTGGAAAATGCCTCCCTGATGCCCTGGCTTGCGGGGACGGCCTTGCTGCATTCGACCGTGGTGATGGAAAAGCGCGATGCGCTGAAGGTCTGGACCATCCTGTTGTCGATCCTGACTTTTTCCCTGTCGCTGATCGGCACTTTTCTGGTGCGCTCGGGCGTGCTGACATCGGTGCATACTTTTGCATCGGATCCATCGCGCGGCAAATTCATCCTCGGAATTCTGGTGTTCTTTATCGGTGGCGGTCTCAGCCTGTTTGCATGGCGGGCCCATGCCCTGCGGCAGGGTGGCCTTTTTGCCCCGATTTCGCGCGAGGCCGGATTGGTGCTCAACAATCTGGTGCTGGCGACCATGGCGGCGACGGTGCTGATCGGCACTCTCTATCCTCTGGTTCTGGAAGCGACCTCAGGGGACAAGATTTCGGTCGGCGCGCCTTTCTTCGAGGCGACGATGCTGCCGCTGTTTCTACCGCTTGCGGTCTTGCAGCCTCTGGGAACGGCCCTTTCATGGAAACGGGCCGATCTGTGGGCAGCCATGCAGCGGCTGTCATGGGCCTTCGGCTTCTCCGTTTTGGTGATGGGGATTGTACTCTATGTCACCCGCGGCGGTTCGGTGATTGCGCCGGTGGGTGCAGGGATCGGCTTGTGGCTTGTGCTGGGATCCATGGCCGATCTGTGGTTGCGGGTCTGGCGGGCCAAAGCGGGCTGGGCTGTCAACCTGTCGCGGCTGATCGGCTTGCCGCGCGCAGCCCTTGGAACCGCACTCGCCCATGCGGGTCTGGGCATCTCGCTGATCGGGATTGCCGCAACCGGCTGGGGGACTGAAGTCATTGCAACAGTCGGCAAAGGGGCCGAGATTCCAGCGGGGCCTTACCGGGTCGTGCTTGAACAGGTCATCACCCGCAATGGTCCCGATTATCGTGAAACCATCGGACGGTTCCAGGTCTATTCCGACCAGAACAGACTTGGCGTGATCGAGCCGGGGAAACGTCTCTTTATCGGGCAGACCATGCCGAAAACCGAAGCCGGATTGATGACCCTCGGTCTCGGGCAGATCTATGCCAGCCTCGGGGAATTCCAGACTGACGGGACCGTGTCCCTGCGGCTCTACTGGAAGCCGCTGGTGATCCTGATCTGGGCTGGAGCTCTGGTGATGGCATTGGGCGGCTTTCTGTCATTGCTGGATCGCCGCTCGCGCATTGCCGCCCCTAAAACAGCCAGACAGGCGCAAGGGGAGGCGGCATGACGCGACAGTGCGCCCGAAGCCTGACACTGGCTGTCTTGTTGGTGATGCTGGCTTTGACAGGCCTGTCGCCACTCCGCGCCGTCGAGCCGGACGAGCGTCTGGCCGATCCCGCGCAGGAAATGCGGGCTCGGGCTTTGTCGGCGGGCTTGCGCTGTCTGGTTTGCCAGAACCAGTCGATCGATGATTCCAATGCGCCGCTGGCGCGCGATTTGCGGATTTTGCTTCGCGAGCGGATTGCCGCCGGTGATGATGATGCCGCCATCAAACGTGATCTGGTCGCGCGTTATGGCGATTTCATCCTGCTGCAGCCGCCCTTCAATCCGCGCACGCTGGTGTTGTGGACTGCTCCCTTTGTGCTGCTGGCCGCAGGGGGGTGGGTTCTGCTCCGACGCTCGCGCCGCCCATCAGCTCTTGAGCATACAACTCCGCTGACCGAGCAGGAACGCGAGAATTTGCGCCGTCTGCTCGCCCAAGACCAGCCAGACAACCCCTCCGGCCATCCGCCCCATCGGCCTTGACCAATCCCCCCTCTGCTGGACCTTGCCTCGATTTCATGCAGACTCATAACTTGCATGGAAGGGCTATTCGGATGACTGATGGCACGATTGGGGCAGGAGCCCAGGAGCCTATGCCGACACTGGCAGACCAGCTTGCCTGTACCATCAAACTGATGGCGGGCAAGTCGGCGCGGCGGATTGTTGCGCTCTCTCTTGATGATGCGCACGAGGAAGGAGCGGATTTTACCTCTCTGATCCATAATCATCCTGCTATTGGCGCTATGCTGATTGGGCTAGCCGATCATGCCCCCTATCTTTGGCGTCTGATCCGGAACGACTGGTCGCGCAGCTGTTTGTTGTTCACCCAGCCTCCCGCGCAGTCTCTGGAGCGGATTTTGACAGCCACGGATCAGGCGTGGCGGCGCGAGGCAATGGGCTGCGAGCCGGCGACCGAAGCGGAGGTGATGCGACGCTTGCGTCGCCTCAAACAGGACATTGCCCTGCTGATTGCCCTGTGCGATCTGGGGCAGGTCTGGTGCGTCGAGCAGGTGACGGCGGCGCTCAGTGATTTTGCCGACCGGTCGTTGAATGCCTCCTTGCGCTGTTTGCTGGCCTTGGCGGCGGGTGAAGGCCGGATCAGTCTGCCCGATCGTGATGATCCGACCACTGGCTCCGGTCTGGTGGTGCTGGCTCTCGGCAAGCATGGCGCACGCGAGTTGAATTATTCCTCCGATATCGATGTGGTGGTTCTGTATGAGCCATCGCGGGTTCCTCTGGTAGAGCGGCTCGAACCGGGCCCGTTTTTCGTGCGCCTGACCCAAGGGCTTGTGCGCCTGATGCAGGAACGGACGGCCGACGGCTATGTCTTCCGCACCGATCTGCGCTTGCGGCCGGATCCGGCCTCAACCCCCATCGCGATCTCGCTTGATTCCGCCTATGCCTATTATGAAAGCGTGGGACAGAACTGGGAGCGAGCGGCCATGATCAAAGCCCGACCGGTGGCGGGTGATCTGGCGTTGGGCTTTGATTTCATCGCGGCTTTGAAGCCGTTCATCTGGCGCAAATATTTCGACTTTGCCGCCATTGCCGACATCCATGCGATGAAGCGGCAAATCCATGCGGTGCGCGGGCATGAGACCATTGCAGTGATCGGGCATGACATCAAGCTGGGGCGCGGCGGGATCCGCGAGATCGAGTTTTTCGTGCAAACCCAGCAGCTGGTATTCGGAGGAAGACGCCCGCAACTGCGGGGGCAGCGGACGCTCGATATGCTGGTGGCCTTGCGGGACGACGGATGGATTTCGGATGCGGCGGTGCTCGATCTGACCCATGCCTACCGTTTCTTGCGGATGATCGAACACAGGCTGCAGATGCGCGAGGACGAGCAGACCCAGCGTCTGCCGGCCGACGAGGACCGTTTGCTGGCCTTTGCCAAATTCTGCGGCTATGGCTCGGTGGCTGGTTTCGGCAAGGTACTGACCGGCCATGCCCTCAAGGTCGAGCGGCATTATGCACGGCTGTTCGAGGAAGGCGGCGAACTGGCGACATCGGAAGGCAGTCTGGTCTTTACCGGCACGACCGATGATCCCGACACCTTGCAGACCTTGCGGCAGATGGGCTTTGTCCAGCCCGCCGAAGTGGCAGAGACCGTACGTGGCTGGCATTTCGGCAGGCGTCAGGCTGTGACGAGCCCGAGGGCGCGCGAGGTGCTGACCGAGTTGGTGCCGGCCTTGCTGACAGCCTTCGGGCAGACGGCCGATCCCGATGCGGCCCTGCTCAGTTTCGACAAGGCCCTGGGCGGGATGCCGGCGGCGGTCGAATTGTTTTCCATCCTCAAATCCAATGCCAATGTGTTGCGCCTGTTTGCCGATGTGCTGGGGTCTGCGCCGCGGCTGGCGGAGATGGTCGCCCAGCGTCCGCATGTGCTGGATGCGGTGATCGATCCGGCCTTTGTGGCAGCGATGCCGAGCGTCGAGTTGCTCAAGAGCCGGATCCGGGAGGGCCTGTCGGGTCTTGACCAGTTCGAGGATGTGCTCGACCGTCTGAGGGAAATGACCCATCACGAGATGTTCGTGATTGGCGCGCGGCTGCTCTCCGGCGTGCTGTCTCCGGCGCAGGCAGGAGAGAGTTATGCGGCTTTGGCCGATGCGGTGGTGGCCTGCACATTGGACGAGGTGCGTAGCCGGTTCGAAGCCGAATATGGCGTGATCGCGGGGGGGCAGTTGGCGGTGGTCGGGTTGGGGCGTTTGGGCTCGCGCGATATGACCGCGACCTCCGATCTCGATCTTGTCCTGCTCTATGATTTCGATCCCGAGGCAGTTGAAAGTTCAGGCCCGCGGCCGCTGCCGCCGACCACCTATTTCGGTCGTCTGACCCAGCGCCTGATCAGTGCCCTGACAGTGCCGACACGGCGCGGGACACTGTATTCCGTTGACATGCGCTTGCGTCCGACCGGCAATAAAGGGCCTGCCGCAACCCAGTTCAAAGGCTTTGTCGACTATCAGGCAACAGAGGCCGAAACATGGGAGCAGATGGCGCTGGTGCGTGCCCGGGTGCTGGCGGGCGATCCGGCTCTGATCGGCAGGGTCGAAGAGGCGATCCGGACGGTGTTGCAGACGCGGCGCGACGCAGCCAGAATCAAGTCCGATGCCCTGGAGATGCGCAAGATGATTGCCACCGAGAAGGGCGATGACCAGCCGTGGGATCTCAAGAACGCCGCGGGTGGATTGACCGATCTGGAATTTTTAACCCAGACGCTGGTTCTGGTCCATGCCGCCGATCATCCTGCTTTGATGCAGCGTGAAGTCCGCGCCATTCTCGGGGCGGCGATGCAGGCAGGGTTGATCGGGGCCAATGATGCGGACCAGTTGATGGCGGCCCATGCGATGATGAGGGATCTGTTCCAGTGGGTCCGGCTGACGCTGGGGGATGGCCATGCGGTCACCTCGGCCAGCAAGGGACTGAAACGGCAATTGGCCGTGACCGCAGGGCTGCCCGATTTTAATGTCCTGTCGGGCCATTTGCGCGAGACGCAACAGATGGTGCGTCAACTGTTCACAAAATGGATGGCGTGAACCTCTCAGGCTGCAATCCGGTTCGGGGCATCGCGCAGGGGGAGATGCACCAGCACATTGGTGCCCTGGCCCTCGCTGGAGCGGATGTTCATTTCGCCGCCGTGCAATTCGGTAAACGAGCGGGCGATGGCGAGCCCCAGTCCCGAGCCTTCGCTGGGCTTGGTTGAATCCAGATCGACCCATGTGAAGGGCTTGGCCAGTTTGGGCAGGGCATCTTCGGGAATACCCACGCCGGTATCATCCACATAGATGTTCAGCGCTCCCGAAACGATGCGCGAGCTCATGGTCACGCGCCCGCCGGCCGGGGTGAATTTGACGGCATTTTTCAGGAGATGTCCGAGAATGCGTTTGATGGCCCGCGGGTCGGCATACAGCGTTCCCGATGCGATCATGTCGTCGACCAGCGTAATCCCTTTGACATCCGCCTCCTTGCGCACGGCGTCGAAAGCCTCGCGCAGGATGTCGTTGATCGGCAGTGTCTGGCGTTCGATCTTGACCTTGCCAGCTTCCAGTTCCGCCATGTCGAGAATGTCGGCGATCACGGCCAGCAGGCTCTGGCCGCTTTTGGAAATGTCGCTGCAATAGTCGTGATATCTTGCGTTGCCCAGCGGACCAAACAATTCCTTTCCCATGATTTCAGAAAAACCGAGAATGGCGTTGAGCGGCGTGCGCAGGTCATGGCTCATTTTGGCAAGGAATTCGGACTTCGCGCGGTTGGCCCCTTCGGCCTCGGCCATTTGCTCCAGATAGCGTTGAGCCATCTCCTTGAGCTTTGCTGTCTGGTCTTCTTGCGCCTGGCGCGAGCGTTTGAGATCGGAGATCATCTGCGCCTGCCGGCGTTCGGCATCTTTAAGCTGGGTGATGTCGGTGCCCACCGAGACATAGCCACCGTCGCGGGTGCGGCGTTCGTTCAGTTGGAGCCAGCGATTGTCGGGCATCTGCACGATGTAATTGCCCGATTGGCTGGTACTGTCAGTATTGAACTCGTTGATGCTGTGATAGGTGGGGGGCGTCAGATAGGGAGCGATCTCGTGATAGGGCGTGCCGGCCTGCACCTGTGACAGGGCCAGTTTGTGCAGCTTCTGGAAGCGCGAATTGCACATGACCAGACGGTTGCCGGCATCCCACAATACGAAGGATTCCCCGAAGGCTTCTATGGCTTCGCGCAGTCGCAGATTGGCAGTGAGATTTTCGGCTTCCAATCGGCGCTGGTCCGACATGTCGACCGCGATGCCGACCAGATGCAAACGGTTCTCGTTCTGGTCGAGGATCAGTTCGGCACGGGCGCGCACCCAGACCCATTCGCCATCCGCGCTGCGGATCCGGAAGGAATGGTCAACCGCAGTTTCCTGATGATCGGCCAGACGCTGGGCCAACACATAGAGGTTTTCATCATCGGGATGGATCAGGTCGTTGATCTCGCCAAAGGCCAGGAATTCGCTGACGCGTTGATAGCCGAGCATCTCGTACATCGAGTCCGACCAGTAGAGAGAGCCGCGCGCGATATCCCAGTCCCACAAGCCACAGCGGCCGCGCGACAGGGCGGTATCAATCCGCTCGCGTACCTTCTGGACCGCGTCATCCGCCTTTTTGACGCGCCAGGACTGCCAGAAAAAGGCGATGGCCAACCCCGCCATCACCAGCGCCGTCGCGGCAAACAAAGTGATGGTTGCCGCCGTTCTGTCTTTCCAGCGTTGCAGGGCTTGGGCGGCCGGCTGCACGACAATCGCCAGTGCGCCCTTGTTGCCGATCGTCCGCGCCATCGCCAGCGCCTTGCTGCCGTCAGGCAGGGTAATGGCCACAACACCGGCATTTTCAGCAAGCACGGTGATCGGCTGGCTTTGGCCAAGCCGGCTGGACAGGGTGCCGGAAATGCCGAGCTTGGCGGGGGCCGTTGCGACAATGGCGCCCTGCTCGTCGGCGATATAAACCTGTGCCCCATGGCGCAAATGTTGCTCGGGCAGAATGCGTCCCAGTGTGGCGACAATATTGGTGACGCTTTTCGGGCTATCAAGCTTTTGACCCGCCAAAGAAGCTGTGAGTTCCGAGGTGACATAGGCGGAAATCAACTCGATTTCGCCTGCAGAATCGGTCAGTGTTTCGTTGCGGATGGTGATGGATTGCAAAGTGAAGGCGATGCCGATCACGACAACGAACACCAGCGCAAGCGAAGGCACAAGACGGCGGAGCATCGGCTCGGCTGCCTTGAGACGTTCGCTGAATGTCTGCGCGGAGGCTAGGGGGCCTCTCGTCGTGCCCGACAAGGTCGGTGGCACGGGTGCGCAGGATTCTGCATGGGCTGCGGGATTGCGCGCCATCAGGTCCTCGTTGATTGCATCGTGATCGGGCAGGTCCTCGGGAAGGATTTTGCCGAATCAAACGCATCTGAATCGTCTCGTGCTGATTTGTCCAGATGTTAATGAAAAGTTTCAGAAATTAATTTTTATTCAATGAATCAAAGGTTCTGCGCGAAAAATTTGTTAACCATAATTTCTGAATCGGATCATGCTGTTAGCCGTTCAGGGGCTTTTGGAGCCCGCTGAAATGGTTAACGTCAGGCCAGCGAGCGCACCACAATATCGGCGACGTCGGCCGACAGGCTGCTGGCATCGGAGATGCGGCGAAGCACCTCGCCAGCCTGGGTCCGGCGGGTGCTTTCATAGGACCGCCAGGTCCTGAAGGCGCTCAGCATGCGGGCGGCCACTTGCGGGTTGGTCTTGTCGAGCGTCAACACGATATCGGCCAGGAAATGATAGCCCGCTCCATCGACCCGGTTGAACTGGGTCGGGTTGGACATGCAGAAGGCCCCGATCAGCGAACGCACGCGATTGGGATTGGTCATCGAAAAACCAGGATGCGCCATCAGGGCTTTGACACGGTCCAGCGTGCCGTCCTCGGCCAGACAGGCTTGCAGTGCGAACCACTTGTCCAGGGCCAGCGCCTCATGGGCAAAGCGTTCGGCAAATTGCGACAGGGCGGTCTCGCGGGTTTCGCCGGGATATTGGGCAAGCACCGCCAGCGCACCGATCCGGTCTGTCATGTTGTCGGCTTGCTGAAAGCATTGATGCGACAGGGGCAAGCCGGCATCGGGATCACCCACGACGATCAGATCCAGCACGGTGTTGCGCAAGGCGCGTTGTCCGGCCGATTTGGCATCGGGGCTGTAGGCTCCCCCCGTGCTGAGACGTTGATGGGCGCGGCGGAGATCATCGCCGATGCCGAGGCCGATGGCCTGGCGCAGGCCTTTGCGGGCCAGATAGATGGCATCGGGATCAATGTCGGATTTGATCTCGCGGGCGATGTCGTTTTCGCTCGGCATCGAAAACACCTGCGCAACAAAGGCATGGTCGTCATTGTCGTTGAGCAGATGCGCCAGGGTCTGGGCATAGGCCGGATCGAAATGCGGGGCCTCAGCGCGCCTGATGGTACTGACCGCATCCACGAGCAGGCTCATCGCCAGACTTTGTGCGGCCTGCCAGCGGTTGAAGGGATCATTGTCATGCCTGAAGAGCGTAAGCAGATCGGTGCTGGTCAGATCGGTCTCGAGCCGCACGGGAGCCGAAAAGCCGCGCAGCACCGATGGCACGGGCTGTTGCGGCAGGCCTTCGAGGACCAGCTGCCCTTCGGCCTGATCGAGCACAAAGACGCCTTCATGGCCGTTGCTGCCGTCGGGCATGACCAACCCATAGGCTATGGGAATTTGCAGCGGGCTTTTGTCGGGTTGGGATGGGGTTGGGGCCATTGTTTGCTTGAAATGGATGGTCAGGCGCTGATGAGTTTCATCCCAGTGCCGGCGCATCTCGATCACGGGTGTACCTGCCTGCACATACCATTGGAAAAAATGGGTGAGATCGCGGCCGGAGACATCACCGAAACAGCTTATGAATTCCTCGACCGTGGCGGCCGTCCCGTCGCAACGCTGCAGATAGAGGTCCATGCCCTTGCGGAACAGGTCGTCGCCCAGCAGGATTTTCAGCATGCGGATCAGTTCCGCGCCTTTTTCATAGATGGTGGCGGTATAGAAATTGTTGATCTCGCGATAGGCGGTCGGGCGGACCGGATGGGCCAGCGGACCGGAATCCTCGGCAAATTGCGTGGCGCGCAAATTGCGCACATCGACAATCCGCTTAACCGGACGCGAACGCTCGTCCGCGGTAAATTCCTGATCGCGGAAGACGGTAAGTCCTTCCTTCAGGCATAGCTGGAACCAGTCGCGGCAGGTGATGCGGTTGCCTGTCCAGTTGTGGAAATATTCATGGGCAATGACGGTTTCGATGCCGCCATAATCGCTGTCGGTGGCCGTGTCGGAACTGGCCAGTACATATTTGTCGTTAAAAATATTGAGGCCCTTGTTCTCCATCGCCCCCATATTGAAATCGGACACGGCAACGATGTTGAACACATCGAGATCATATTCGCAGCCGAAGGCGTTCTCGTCCCAGACCATCGAGCGCACAAGCGCATCCATGGCATAGCGTGCCCGTTCGGCTTTGCCCGGTTCAACATAAATGCCCAGTGCGACCTTGCGGCCCGAACGGGTAACAAAATCTTGCTCCAGCACATCCAGCCTGCCGCCGACCAAGGCGAACAGATAGGCGGGTTTGGGGTGGGGATCATGCCAGACGGCAAAATGGAAACCGTCGGCCAACTGGCCTTCGGACTGCTTGTTGCCATTGCCCAGCAGCACCGGCGCCTCGCTGCTTCGGGCCTCGATGCGGGTGGTGAACACCGCCATCACATCGGGGCGGTCGGCGAAATAGGTGATCCGGCGGAAGCCCTCGGCCTCGCATTGAGTGCAATAGGTGCCGGAAGAGCGGTATAGTCCCATCAGCTTGGTGTTGCTGTCCGGATCGAGTTGCGTCTCGATGGTCAGGGTGAAGGGCTGGGGAGGCGGATTGTCGATGGTCAGCGATTGCGGGTCGGCCTGATAGCGGCTGGCATCGAGCGGTTCGCCGTTGAGCGCGAGCGTCCGCAGGACCAGCTCGTCACCATCCAGACGCAACGGCGCTCCCGCTTCTCCCAGCGGATTGGCGCGGATGGACAGGGTTGCCAAGACGCGGGTCTTTGGCCCGTCCAGTCTGATATCGAGATCGACCTGATCAATCAGATGGTTGGGCGAAGAATAGTCTGACAACCGTGTCACGGTTGCGGTATCGGTGCGCATAGAGACTCCCGGTCGCGGATCCCATTCACAACAGGTCAAGGATGATGTGATGGCAGGGCATTGTTGAGGCTTAGAACGGCTTTTGCAAGCCATTGTTAAGTCGGACTTTTGGCGGGGGAGCGCAAAGGCTCGGTATGGCTGACAATGCGGGCAATGTCGGGGCGTTGCTGGCGCACGTCCTGCTCCAGCCGATCGATGGCGGTGTGCACGGTGGCGACATCCAGCGAGGGATCGAACCGGCAATGGTAATTGACCATCAGGCCATGCTCGTTGTGGCGCACGCGCACATTGTGGATATCCTCGATCTGTCCGATCAATACCGATTGGGACAGCAGCAATGCGGCAATCGCAGCCCGTGTCGGCTCGTCACAATCCGAGCCGCTCAGGTGGCTCACAGTCAGCGGTTCGATATGGGTGTCGACCTCGGTCTCGTCACCGAATTCCGTGCGCAAGGCGGCTTCGAGCTTGCTGGCAATGCCATGGGCCGCACCAAGGCTCATGCGCGCGTCGATTTCAAGATCGAGACTGATCGACAATGTCCCGCCGATTGTCTGCACGGTCACATGGTGAACCGGCACCCGGCGTTTGGCCGCAATCAGAAGGACGCGTTCCAGCACAGTTTCTTCATCGAGCGCCAAAGGCTGGGTGGTGACAGTGACGATCAGCTCGGGAAACAGCGCGGTTGCACTCTTGATGACGCTGTCCTTGATCATCGCGACACGTTCGAGCGAGGCGGTGCGGGCCACGCCGATGCCGATTTCCGCAAAGGTCTGGGCGCCAGCAGGGCGAACCCGCACATGGTCGATTTTGACTACGCCGGCAATCTCTCCCAAGGCCTCGTGAAGGCTTTGGCTGACGCCGCTGGGGGCGGCATCGGTCAGGGTGTCGATCGTACGCCGCCCCAATTCATAACCGGCAATCGCGATGAACAGCGCAACACCGAGGGCTGCGACCGCGTCTCCCTGCGGATAGCCGTAAAGCGTGGCCACAAGCCCGAGCAGCACGAGAACCGAGGACACGAGATCGGACGAAAAATGCAGGGCATCGGCCGCCAGCGCATCGCTGCGGGTCTCCTTGGCGATGCGGCTCAACTGCCGCCAGCGGGTAAAATCGACGATGATCGACACGACCAGCACACCGAACACCCAAGGCGAGGCCTCGATATGCGGGGCGGGAGCCATCAAGCGTTGCACGCCTTCATAGGCCACCACGCCGGCCAGCCCCATCAGCAGGCTGGTTTCGATCAGTGCGGCCATCGCCTCGATCTTGCCGTGGCCGAAATGGTGCTCGTCATCGGCAGGTTTGTCGGCGGCTTTGATGGCAAAATAGGTCAGGATGGTGGCGCCCGTATCCAGCAGCGCATGCCCTGCTTCCGAAATCAGGGCAAGCGAGCCCGACATCAGACCGGCAGCCAATTTGCCGATGGTCAGGCTTGCACTGGCGATGATCGACCAAAAGGCGGCCTTTTCTTTGATATCCTGATTCATAAATGCTCCTGAGAGCCCGAACCTAGCACGTTTTCATGCTGCTTTCATGATCTATGACAAAGACGTCGGAATTATTTCAGTCCGCCCGCCGGCTTCCTCGGATATACAGGGCTTGAACAGAGGGCCGAACCAAGCCACTCTGGGTCGATAGGCAAGTCAAATGGCGGGAGTTTTGATGATGGAATATCTGCATACGATGGTGCGTGTCAGCAATATCGAGGATTCACTCGATTTTTATTGCAACAAAATGGGCATGACCGAAATCCGGCGCGTTGAAAACGAGCAGGGCCGTTTCACCCTGATTTTTCTGGCGTCCTCCGATGATCTGGACAAGGCCAGAAAAGACCGCTCGCCGACGCTGGAACTGACCTATAACTGGGACGAGCATGGCTATGATGGCGGTCGTAATTTCGGGCATCTGGCCTATCAGGTCGACAATATCTATGACCTGTGCGCCAGCCTGATGGCCAAGGGTGTCACCATCAACCGGCCCCCGCGGGAAGGCCGCATGGCTTTTGTGCGCTCGCCCGACGGCATTTCCATCGAATTGCTGCAGAAGGGCGATGCCCTGCCACCCGCCGAGCCATGGGTCTCCATGCCCAATACCGGCAAGTGGTAAACAGGACGGTTTGGCCGCAGTAAGATTATCTTAGGCTCTTCGGGGCATATCAGGATTGGCAGCGCCCGCTCCGGTGCTGCCGGTCACACTGGATGGAGATGCTGCCATGTCCCTGACTACGCATGTTCTTGATACAGCACACGGATGCCCTGCGGCGGGCATGGCCGTGTCGCTCTACCGCCTCTCCGATGGCGTGAAATTGCGCGACGTCGTGACCAATCAGGACGGGCGCGTGGATGGCGGTCTGCTGGGGGCCGAGGATTGCCTGCCCGGCCAGTATGAATTGCGGTTTCAGGTGGCCGCCTATTTCCGTGCGCGCGGTGTGACGCTGTCCGATCCGGCTTTTCTGGATGAGGTTCCCCTGCGCTTCGGCATCAGCGGGGCAGGCCATTATCATGTGCCTTTGCTTGTCTCGCCCTTCAGCTACTCCACCTATCGCGGGAGTTGAGGGCATGACGATGCGGCCTTTGCGCTTTCTCAGACGCGGACGCCTGGTCGAAATCGAGAGTTTCAACCCGCGGATGACTTTGCTCGAATGGCTGCGTCTCGAAGAGCGCTCCACCGGCACAAAAGAGGGCTGCGCGGAAGGCGATTGCGGTGCCTGCACCGTCGTGCTGGCCCGTTTGCGGCGAGGGCAGGTGGTCTACCAGCCGGTCAATGCCTGCATCATGCTGCTCGGGCAGGTCGACGGGGCCGAGGTGATCACTGTCGAGGATCTGGCAGAGGGGGATAGCCTGCATCCCGTTCAGGCGGCCATGGTCGAAAGCCACGCTTCGCAATGCGGTTTCTGCACGCCCGGAATTGTCATGAGCCTGTTCGCTTTGAGCCATGGCGGCAAGGACGTGGATCGCGGTTCGGTCACACAGGCGCTGGCGGGCAATCTGTGCCGTTGCACTGGCTACCGGCCGATTGTCGAGGCGGCATTGGGCGCCTGTCAGGGGCCGGTGGAGGACCGTTTTACCGCCACCATGCCGGCCAGTGCGCAGGTGCTGGCCGCTCTGGATGATGACACCAACATGTTTGCCGGAACCGACGCGGTGTTTTTCGCGGCCCCGCGCAGCGAGGCTTTTCTGGCGGCTTTGATCGAGCGGTATCCCGAAGCCACCTTGCTGGGTGGCGGCACCGATGTCGGCTTGTGGGTCACCAAGGAACTGCGCGACCTGACGCAGATCATCTGGCTGGGCCGTGTCAAAAGCCTGCAACAGATCGAGGTGCAGCAGGATCGCCTGTTGCTGGGCGCGGGGGTGACACTGGCCGAAGCGCTGCCCTGTCTCGGGGCGATCGATCCCGATCTCGAAACCCTGATGGAACGCTTCGGGTCGACGCAGATCCGGACCTCGGGCACGGTTGGCGGCAATATAGCCAATGGCTCGCCGATCGGCGATCTGGCTCCCGCGCTGATTGCATTGGGCGCGGTGATCGAATTGGGCCGCTCGGGTGAAACCCGCGCCATTCCCCTGCAGGATTTCTTTCTGGCCTATCGCCGGCAGGATCGCCGGCCGGGGGAATATGTGCGGGCTTTGCACATTCCGTTGCTCTCCCAAGGCACCCATTTTCGTGCGCTCAAAATTTCCAAACGCTACGAGGAGGATATTTCCTCGGTTCTCGCCGCTTTGCGTGTGACCTTGCTTGACGGGCATATTGTCGATGTGAGGATCGCCTATGGCGGCATGGCGGGGACGCCGTCCAGGGCAACGCAGACCGAGCAGGTGCTGCTCGGCCAGCCGATTGCTTCGGCCACCACATGGAAAACGGCCGGCGATGCCCTGCCCCGGGATTTCGTGCCGATGGATGACCATCGCGCGTCGGCCAAATACCGGATGCAGGTGGCCCGTGCGACCCTGATCAAGGCTTTGGCGGAAATTGCCGGATTGCCGACCGAGAATACCAGAATCCATCCGCGCCGCGAAAGGGAGGTCGTCCGTGGATAAGGCCGATCCCCACGCCGTTGCGCCAGTCCTGCCTGCTGCAAGCGCATCGCTGGTCAACCAGCCTGTGCCCCATGATGCCGCCCTCCGCCATGTCACAGGGGCTGCGCCCTATCTCGATGATCTGGTCGAACCGCAAGGCATGCTGCATCTGGCCGTGGGCGGTTCACCCAAGGCACGCGGGCGGCTCAAGCGGCTTGATCTGCGCGAGGTGATGACTGCTGCGGGCGTCGTCGCCGTTCTGACCTGCGACGATGTGCCGGGCCGCAATGATATTGCCCCCGCCTTTGCCGACGAACCATTGCTGGCCACCCAGTCCGTGCTGTTTTTCGGCCAGCCCTTGTTTATGGTGATCGCCAGCACCCGCGATCTGGCCCGCCGCGCCGCACGGCTGGCCGTTATCGAGATCGAGGAAGACACACCTGTTGTCAGCATCGATCAGGCCTTGGCCAATGAGAGCATTGTATTGCCCGATTATGCCTTCGGGATCGCCGATGCCTCGGCTCCGCTGGCTTTGGCCGAACACCGTTTGAGCGGCCAGCAGCGCATCGGCGGGCAGGAGCATTTCTATCTGGAAGGCCAGATTGCCACGGCCATGCCGCTCGAAGGCGGCGAGATCCATGTGCACAGTTCGACCCAGCATCCGAGCGAGGTGCAGCATTGCGTTGCCCGGGTTCTCGGGTTGAGCGAGGCGCAGGTGGTGTGCGAAGTGCGCCGGATGGGGGGCGGCTTCGGCGGCAAGGAAAGCCAGGCCACCCAATGGGCGGCCTTGGCGGCTCTGGCGGCCTATCACACCAAGCGGCCCTGCAAGATCAGGCTTGATCGGGACGAGGATTTTGTCCTGACCGGCAAACGCCATGATGCCCGCGTCGACTGGACCGTCGGCTTCACGCAAACCGGGCAGTTGACCGCCCTCGACATCGCCTTTCTGGCGCGGTGCGGCTGTTCGGCCGATCTGTCGCAGGGCGTGGTCGACCGGATGATGTTCCATGCCGACAATTCCTATTTTATTCCCTCCGCCAAAATTGCCTCGCGCCGCTTGCGCACCGATACGGTCTCCAATACCGCCTTTCGCGGCTTCGGCGGCCCCAAGGGCGTGTTGGCCATCGAATGTGTGATGTCTGCGGTGGCAGGCAAACTCGGCATGGACCCGCTCGATGTCCGCAAAGCCAACCTCTATGGGCAACATGGTTCGGTCACCCCCTATGGCATGAGTGTGGATTCTTCAGCCACAGGCCGCACGGTGGTCGAAACACTGGAGCGCACATCCGATTATCGTGCCCGCCGCTCGACCATTGCCGCCTTCAATGCGCGGTCCTCGATCCTGCGCAAAGGGCTGGCGCTGACCCCGGTCAAATTCGGCATTGCCTTCACCATCAGCCATCTCAATCAGGCGGGGGCGTTGGTCCATGTCTATGCCGATGGCTCGGTACACCTCAACCATGGCGGCACCGAAATGGGGCAGGGGCTGTTCATCAAGGTGGCGCAAGTGGTCGCCGATGAATTCGGGCTGCCGATTTCTGCGGTCAAAGTCTCGGCCACCCGCACCGACAAAGTCCCCAATACCGCGCCCACCGCCGCCTCTGCCGGATCTGATCTCAACGGCATGGCAGCCCGCAATGCCGCGCTGGCCATCAAGACGCGGCTGGCGGTTTTTCTGTCGCAACAGGCCGGATGCCTGCCCGAGGAGGTGTCGTTCAAGGGCGGGCTGGTGCAGGCCAAAAACAAGGAGGGCGAGGTGACCGGCATGACCTTCGCCGAGCTGGCCAAGGCGGCCTATCTGGCGCGCATTTCCCTCTCGGCGACCGGACATTACAAAACACCGAAACTGAATTGGGATCGGGCCCGCGGGTCCGGCAGGCCGTTCCATTATTTCGTGTGGGGGGCGGCTTGTTCCGAAGTGCTGGTCGATACCATGACGGGCGAGATGCGGGTGACGCGCGTCGACATTCTGCACGATGTCGGCCATTCGCTGAACCCGGCGATCGATCGCGGCCAGATCGAGGGCGGCTTTGTGCAGGGCATGGGCTGGCTGACCACCGAGGAGCTGGTGTTCGACAGCCATGGCCGTCTGCGCACCCATGCACCGTCCACCTATAAAATTCCGGTGGCCTCCGATGTGCCCGAGGATTTCCGTGTCGCCCTCTATCAGGAGCCGAACGAGGAACAGACCATCTACCGCTCCAAAGCGGTGGGCGAGCCGCCTTTGATGCTGGCCAGCTCGGTCTTCTGCGCCATTGTCGATGCCATCCAATCGCTGGCACCGCTCAAGCAGGTTGTCCTTGATGCGCCGGCAACCCCTGAATCGATTTTGCAATCCATCGACCATTTGACGGGCGGAGCAGGCCTATGACCAGACGTGCCACAGAAACCGCCGAGAATGACCAGCGCGCTTTGCAGCGTGCCGTTCAGCTGTCGCAGGAGCGGATGCAGGCCAATCTAGGCGGACCGTTCGGTGCGGTCATCATGCGTGATGGCGATATCCTGGCAGAGGGCTGGAACGAGGTGACATCCAGCAACGACCCCACCGCCCATGCCGAGGTAACGGCGATCCGGCGGGCCTGTGCGGAGGTCAATGATTTCAGCCTGCACGGGGCCACGCTCTATACCAGTTGCGAGCCGTGCCCGATGTGTCTGGCTTCGGCCTATTGGGCGCGGATCAGCCGCATCGTCTATGCCAACACCCGCGACGAGGCCGCAGAGATCGGGTTCGATGATGCCTTCATCTATGATGAAATGCCCAAAGCCCCGCATGAACGCCGGATGCTGATGGAACACCAGCCGCGCGAGGACGCCAAAGCGGCCTTTGCTGCCTGGGCTGCCAAAACCGACAAAATCGCCTATTGAACAGGGCAGATTTTGAAATCCTGAGGACAAGCCGCATAAGTTGTGGCAGGATTTGCGAAACAGTTTCGGGAACATGCGATGTCGGCCTTTGTGATTGACTGGTTCAACCTCTTTTTGCGTTGGTTCCATCTGATTGTCGGCATTGCGTGGATCGGTGCGAGTTTCCATTTCGTCTGGCTGGATTTCTCTTTCCGCAAGCGCGAGACCATGAACCCCGGCGTCTATGGCACCTCGTGGCTGGTGCATGGGGGCGGGTTCTACCATGTCGAGAAATACCAGGTCGCTCCGCCCAGCCTGCCCGATGATCTGCACTGGTTCAAATGGGAAGCCTATCTGACCTTCCTGTCGGGCTTTTTGCTGATGGTGGCGCAGTATTACGTCAACGCCTCCTCCTTTCTGGTCGACCCGCAAATTCTTATGATGACCGGACCCGAAGCGGTGGTGATCTCGCTGTTTCTGCTGTTTTCCGGCTGGGTCGGGTATGATTTCCTGTGCCGCTCGGCCATCGGCCGGCATACAGGCTGGCTGGCGATTTCGGTGTTCGCCATGATCGTGCTGGAAGGCGTGTTGTTCACCCATGTCTTTTCCGGACGCGGAGCCTTTATCCATACCGGAGCGATGATCGGCACGATGATGACCGCCAATGTGTTTCGGGTGATCATTCCCAACCAGCGGTTGGTGACGCGCGATTTGCTGGCCGGACGCGATCCCGATGCCGAATTGCTGCGGATCGGCAAGCAGCGCTCCTTGCACAACAACTATCTGACCCTGCCGGTGCTGCTGTTCATGGTGTCCAACCATTACGGCTTTCTCTACAACCACCCGCAGGCTTGGGCGGTGATTGCGCTGATCGTGCTGGCGGGCGGGCTGATCCGCCATTTCATCAATCGGGTCGATGCGGGCCAAACGCCTGCCAGCGTGTTCTGGACCCTGCCGCTGGCGGCGTGCGGGCTGATCGCGACCATCATCCTCACCGCGCCGCAATCGGGTTCGGCCGGGCATCAGGACGTGTCGGACGCCGAGATGATGGCGATTGTCACGACCCATTGTTCCAGCTGCCATGCCCCCAAACCGCGCCACGAGGCGTTCCGTGATTCCGGCCCGCCCAAGGGTGTCCTGCTCGATACGGTGGCCCATGTCCGGCAGAACCGCCAGGGCGTGATGGCGCAGGCCGTCCAGGGACGTGTGATGCCGCTGGGCAATGAAAGCAAGATGACCGACGAGGAGCGCGCGGCTTTGGGCGCATGGCTGGCGGCGCGATGACCCTGGACGCGATCAATCGATTGCCGGTGGCCGACTTTGTGGCCCAGTTCGGCGAGATCGCCGAACATGCGCCGTGGGTGGCCGAGCAGGCCGCGAGCCAGCGTCCCTTTGCGGATACGGAGGCGATGGTGGATGCCTTCCAGACGGCGGTGCTGGGGGGCGATCCGGCCCGCCAGCAGGCTTTGCTCTGTGCCCATCCCGATCTGGCCGGTAAGGCGGCCCTGGCGGGGGCCCTGACCGCCGATTCCGCGCGCGAGCAGGCGGGGGCGGGTCTTGGGGCGCTGACCCCGGCCGAATATGCCGATTTCCACGCCATGAATGACCGCTACCGGGCGCGCTTCGGTATTCCGTTCATTCTGGCGGTCAAAGGGGCAACCAAACAGCAAATTCTCGAGAGCTTTGCCTCGCGGGTCAACGGCACCAGACGCGAGGAACAGTTGACCGCGCTGGCGCAGGTGTTGCGGATCATCCGCTTCCGGCTGGAAGCGCGCACCGGGGAAACCATATGAGCAGCGAAGCCAGACAGCGCGAGGATATCTGCCGGATCGGCAAAAGCCTGTTCGATCGCGGCTTTTGCGTGGGCAGTGCCGGCAATATTTCGGTGCGGCTGGAGGACGGGTTCCTGATCACACCCACCGATGCCTGTCTGGGGCGGCTCGATCCGGCACGGCTTGCCAGACTGGATGCGAGCGGCGAGCAGATCGCCGGTGACAGGGCCTCCAAAACCATTGTGCTGCACCGGACCATCTATGAGGCAGGACCGCATCTCAATGCCGTGGTCCATACCCATGCAACCCATCTGGTTGGTCTGTCGATTCTGGCTCGGGGGCCGATGGACAATCTGATCCCGCCACTCACCGCTTATCACGTGATGAAGGCTGGACCTGTGCCGCTTTTGCCCTATTATCGTCCAGGTGATCCGGTCACGGCCGATCTGGTGCGGCCTTTGGTCAACCGCTGCCACGGGGTGATGCTGCCGCGCATCGGTCCGACCTTCTGGCACAAGACACTGGCCGAGGCCTCCGCCGCTTTGGAAGAGGCGGAGGAGACAGCCAAGCTGGTTTTTCTGACCCGCGGCCAGAATGCGCAACCGCTGGACGGGGCGCAACTCTCTGAACTTGAAACCGCCTTTGGCGTGAAATGGTGACATAAAATGCTGTTAGGTGTGATTGCAGACGATCTGACCGGGGCGACCGATGTGGCCCTCATGCTGGCCCGCGAAGGCATGCGGGTGGTGCAAACCGTCGGCGTGCCCCAGCATGGTGTCGCGCTGCCCAAGGCCGATGCGGTGGTCGTGTCGATGAAATCGCGGACCAATCCTGCCGATGAAGCGGTGGCGTGGTCGCTGCAGGCCTGCGATGCCCTGCGCCATGCCGGAGCGCGGCAAATCCTGTTCAAATATTGCTCGACCTTCGATTCCACCGATCAGGGCAATATCGGGCCGGTGACCGAAGCCCTGATGCGCCATCTGGGCGTGGCATGGACGGTGGCCTGTCCGGCTTTTCCCGAAAATGGCCGCTCGGTCTATCAGGGCCATCTGTTTGTCGGCGACAGCCTGTTGTCCGACAGCCCGATGAAGGACCATCCGCTGACGCCGATGCGCGATTCCAGTCTCGTGCGTGTGCTGGCGAGGCAGACCTCGGTTCCGGTGGGGCTGGTGCCCTATCAGACGGTTTCAAAGGGGGCGGTTGCAACCAGAGCAGCTTTCGAGGCTCTGGCGCAAACGGGGCGGGCCATCGGTGTGGCCGATGCGATCAGCAATCAGGATTTGCGGGTGCTGGGCGAAGCCTTTGATGGCCAATTGCTGCTGACTGGCGGTTCGGGCATTGCCTTGGGATTGCCCGACAATTTCCGGCGGGCGGGCCTGCTGCCCGCTACCCGCCAGATCCATGCGTTCCATGCTCCCGAAGGCAATACGGCGGTGCTGGCGGGAAGTTGTTCGGCCGCAACCCGCGGGCAGGTGGCTCATGCCATCGCCCATTGCGTCGAGACCTTCGCGCTGGATCCGCTGTCGATTGCCAGTGGCCAGCAAAAGGCTGAAGACGTTCTGGCCTGGGCCAGGCCGCGGTTGGGAGCCAAGCCCGTGCTGGTCTATTCGACAGCCGAGCCCGATGCGGTGCGCGCGGTGCAGGATCAGTTCGGCCGCGACCATTCCGGCCAGATGATCGAGGCACTGCTGGGCGCGGTCGCTGTCGGGTTGCACGAGGCCGGCGTCAGCCGTCTGTTGGTCGCCGGTGGCGAAACCTCCGGTGCGGTGGTGACCGCTTTGGGCGTCTCGATGCTGGAAATCGGACCGGAAATCGATCCCGGCGTGCCGTGGACGCTGGCGGCAGACGGAAAATCCATCGCTTTGGCGTTGAAATCGGGTAATTTCGGTACCGTCGATTTCTTCACCAAAGCGCTAGCCATGCTCGAGACGGCTTAATATGTTTTTACGCCCCGCACTTGCAGATAACAGGCATAGAGCGAGGTGGTGCCGCAAATGAACAGGCGGTTGCGGTAAAACTCGCCGAAGCAGACATTGGCGACCACTTCCGGCACTTTGATCTTGCCGATCAGCGTGCCGTCGGGGTGGTAGCAATGGACGCCATCGCCCGCCGAGGTCCATAAATGCCCGCGCTCGTCGAAGCGGAAGCCGTCGAACAGCCCGTGGGTGCAGGTGGCAAACACCGCGCCGCCTTTCAGGCTCTTGCCGTCCACCACATCAAACACGCGGATATGGCGCGGGCCGTCCGGCACATGGGTGGCCCCGGTATCGACAATATAGAGTTTGGTTTCGTCGGGTGAAAAAGCCAAGCCGTTCGGTTTGACAAAATCACTGCAGACCACACCGACCTCGCCCGATTGCGGATCGATCCGGTAGACATTGGAGGCGCCGATTTCGCTATCGGCGATTTCGCCTTCATAATCGGCATCGATGCCGTAGGTCGGATCGGTGAACCAGATGGATCCGTCGGATTTGACCACCACATCATTGGGCGAATTGAACCTCTTGCCCTGATAGCGGTCCGCCAGCACGGTGATACGGCCATCATGCTCGGTGCGGGTAATCCGGCGTCCCAGATGTTCGGCACTGAGCAAACGGCCCTGCCGGTCGACCGTATTGCCATTGGCATTGTTGGACGGCTGTCGGAACACCGAGACATGCCCGTCCGTGCTGTCGAAGCGCATCAGACGGTTGTTGGGAATGTCGGACCAGACCAGATAACGCCCACCCTGGAAATAGGCCGGACCCTCGGCCCAACGGCAACCCGAATAGAGCTGTTCCAGATGCACCGAGCCATTGATCAGCGGTTGAAAGCGCGGGTCGAGAACCTCGAAGGGCAGCATGGGCGTGTCTCCGGTCTGGGCGGGTTGGAACATGTCGGAGAAGTCTAGCAAACCGTTCGGCAAAGATCATCCCCCCCGCCCGGCGGATCAGGCGGAGGGCCGGTGCGGTGTCTTGTTCCAGCCTGCGGGGCGGGTGATAAATTCATAAACCGCCATCCAGCCCGCAGCACTCACCAGCAGGAAATAGCACGGCAGCAGCACCAGATCGCGCCATGCCGGACCCAGTCCGCGCCGCGCCCCGACCAGCAGCAGCGGGACGAGAATGGCCGGAATGGTGATCGCAATCGGCAGCAGGGCCAGCAGCCAGAGCGGCGCCGCGGATGGCCCGTTGATGACCAGCCAGGGCACGGACATCACCGTCAGCGGCCAGAACAAGACCGACAGCACAAGGCCGAGGCTTTGAATGGCAATCAGCAGGGTCTGGATCGTGCCGATCTGGCGCGCCATGCCCAAGGGGTCGCGCAAATGGACGATGGCGGTCATCAGCCAGCCTTTGATCCAGCGGCGGCGCTGCATGAACCAGTCTCCGAGGCGGTCGGGCGCATCTTCCAGCGTATCGGAGGCGAGGTGGCGCACGCCCATCCCCAACCGCGCGAAGCGGATGCCCAGATCGGCATCCTCGGTGACATTCCAAGCATCCCAACCCCCCGCCTGTTCGAGGCAGGAGCGACGGAAATGGTTGGAGGTCCCCCCCAACGTCACCGGCCAACCGCCAAGCCCCAGACGCGGGATCAGCGCGTCAAATTGCAAGGCATATTCAAAGGCAAAAAACCGGGCGAGCCAATGCGCTTCGGCATTGGCAATCACCAGATGCGCCTGCAGGCAGGCAAGGCGCGCGTCGGCCTTGGAAAATTCCTGTGCGGCAAGCCGAAGCTGATCGCGGTGGGGGCGATCCTCGGCATCATAGACCACGATCAGCGAGCCGCGGGCTTGGCTCAACCCGTAATTCAGGGCACGCGGTTTGGTGCGCGGCTGCCCATCGGGCACCATCACCAGCCGGAAACCGGCCGGCAGCCTGCGGGCCAGAAGGGCATGGCGGGTTTCAGCGTCATCGACTTCCAGCAGGAAGAGCACTTCCCGCTTGTCGGGTGGATAATCGAGCCGGGTCAGCCCTGCCAGCAACTGGTCGACAATGTCTGGCTCCCGATAGAGCGCGATAAGAACCGAATAGACGGGGAGTGCCTCATCAGCCTGATCAGAATCCGGATCCTGTTGCGGCAGCGGAACCGACAGCACGCATAGCCGGAATATCAGGACAGGCATGATCAGGGCAGAGAGCACGATACTGAGAGGGAAATCGAGCACCCAGCACACCAGACACAGTCCTCCAAAGGGGAGCAGACCCGCCAGCCGCTGCCACAGGGAGCGGGCCAGCGGCTCGGCCGACCATGCAAGGGTCGGCGGCGCGGTGGCCACAGCCGGCTGCGATATGTGCAAAGGCGCGGCAATGGCCAGCAGGTCGTCATAAACGAAGCTGGTGCGCGCTTCGTCAAAGCCTTGTTCAGCAACCGCAGGATCGTCCGGTGTCGTTGGGGATAAAGGCATCATCCGTTGTTCCGGACCTTCACAAAGGATCAGATTAAATGATGGAAAGGGGCAATCCACCTGTCGAAAATCGCAGGCTCATGGGGTATAAGGCCTCCCATGCAGACGACTTCTCAGACATTCGTGCCGAGCCCCTGGCGGTTTAGCGTGGCCCCGATGATGGATTGGACCGACCGCCACTGTCGGGCCTTCCACCGCATCCTGTCGCGGCGGGCACGGCTCTACAGCGAAATGGTGACCACGGGTGCGATCATCCATGGCGATCGCCAACGACTGCTGGGTTTCGATGCCTGCGAGCATCCGATCGCCCTCCAGCTTGGCGGGTCCGACCCGCAGGCTTTGGCCGAGGCGGCACGGATCGGGGTGGATTTCGGCTATGACGAGATCAACCTCAATGTCGGCTGCCCGTCCGATCGGGTGCAGGATGGCCGCTTCGGTGCCTGCCTGATGCGCGAGCCGGCTTTGGTGGCCGAGTGTGTGGCCGCGATGAAAGCCGTTGTCGCTGTGCCGGTTACTGTCAAATGCCGGATCGGGGTCGACGAGCAGGATGTCGAGGAGGCGCTGGACGCGCTGGCTGATCGGGTGATGGCGGCCGGTTGCGACCATCTGGTCGTGCATGCCCGCAAGGCCTGGCTGAAAGGCCTCTCTCCGAAAGAGAACCGCGATATTCCGCCACTCGATTACCCCCGCGTCTATCGCTTGAAACACCGTCTTGGGAACTATCCGGTGGCGATCAATGGCGGCATCCGGACCATGGACGAGTGTCTGGCCCATGTGGGCGAAGTCGACGGGGTGATGGTGGGACGCGAGGCCTATCACAATCCCGAATTGCTGCTCGGTGTCGATCCGCTCCTGTTCGGGCAGGAGGCCCCTGTCAGCTCGGGCTTCGAAGCCGTTGAAGCCTATGAACCCTATATGGCCCGGCAACTCGAGGCCGGCGGGCATTTGCATGGCATGACCCGCCATATGCTCGGTCTGTTCCAGGGGCGACCCGGCGCGCGCGCCTTCCGTCGCCATCTGGCCACCCATGCTGTCAAACGCGATGCGCCGCTTTCGGTCCTGCGCGATGCGGTGGCGCTGGTCTCGCGCGAGTGGACCCCCGAACCGCCTGCACACAACCCGGATAGCGCGTGATCTAGCGGGTTGGCTTGCCGGCGCAACGGCTGGTGGGTCTTCCCCAGACCGCTTTGCGCTCGGGCAGTTGCGCCATGATCTGCACCCGTTCGGCCTCGCTCATCGCGCCCCATTGCGTCACCTCATGCAAGGTCCGGCCACAGCCCTCGCATAAACCGCTGAGGCGGTCGATCACGCAGAGCTTGATGCAGGGACTTGAAGCGGCTGGCATGGTCATGATGTCCTAATTCGCGCAAGCAGACAGGGTGAGCAGGGATGCGATTTCGGTAATCTGCTGCGCCGCCCCGGCGACATCGCCGGTCTGGCCGCCGATCAGCCGTCGCGCCATCAGCAATAAGGGCACAACCGCGCAAAAGCCAACAGGCATGACCAGAAGCAGGGTGATGTCGTCGCAACCGGAACACCATAGCAGAGTGCCCGATACCAGCAAGGCGAATGCAAGGGTTGCGAGATAGGTTGTCGCTCCGGGACGTCCGACCGCCGCGGCCTTGCCGTCGGGCTTGGCATTGGCCAGAAGCATCAGCGGCAGCAAGCCGGCCATGCGCGAGAGTGGTGCGACGGCCAGCACAATCAGGGCCGTTGCGGGGGCACCCAACCCGTCGGTCAGGTCGGCCAGCACACTCGCCCTGAGCAGCAAGGACAGCACCAGGGCCGCCCCTCCATAGGTGCCGATGCGGCTGTCGGTCATGATCTCCAGCCGCCTTTCAACCGTCTGGCCGCCGCCCAGCCCGTCCGCTACATCCGCCAACCCGTCCTCGTGAAAGGCCCCCGTGGCCAGCACCATCATGGTCACGGTCAAGGTCGCTGTGATGATAGGCGGCCAGAACTGGTCTGCCAGCACTAGCACACATGCGCCAGGCAGGGTGATGATCAGGCTGGCCAGCGGCAGCATCTTTACGATGCGCGGAAAGTCCGGCAGGCCATGCGGGTCTTTTTCAAAGGCAAAGACCGGGACCGGCAGGCGCGAGTAGAACCGGATGCAATCAATTAGGGCGCACAGCATGGGGGGCTCCGCAGCGGAATATTAACCTGTCGAAACAGGGGCAGAGCACGTTATAAGCAGAAATCGGATGAGTCTGTCAGTGCCGTTTGTGCAAGGGCAGCAACAGGGTTGGGGTTGATTGCGATGGTATCTCCATTTGATGATATTCGGGCGTTGATGGCGTCTTTTCCGGACGCCGACGCGCGTGCCAGCGAGGCGGTGCGCCTGCGGGACGGCCAGTTGGCCAAACCGCAAGGCAGTCTCGGGCGGCTCGAGGAGCTGGCCGTCTGGATGGCGGCCTGGCAGGGCGAGGACAAGCCGCATGTCACGCGTCCGCTGGTCTGTGTGTTTGCCGGCAATCACGGCGTGGTGGCGCAGGGCGTGTCGGCGTTTCCGGCCGGGGTGACGCGTCTGATGCTCGATGCCTTTGGGGCAGGGGGCGGCACGATCAACCAGATTTGCGCCACTTTCGATTTCGGTTTCAAGGCCTTCGATCTCGCGCTCGATCTGCCCACCCATGACATGACCGAACAGCCTGCGATGGACGAAAAATCCTGCGTCGCCACCATGGCTTTCGGCATGGAGGCACTGGCGGGTGGTGTCGATCTGCTGGGGCTCGGCGAAATGGGCATCGGCAACACCACGGCAGCGGCGGCCATCTATGCGGCTCTGTATGGCGGTGATCCCGACCGCTTTGTCGGGCACGGGGCAGGTGCCGACGAGGCACAGATGCAGCGCAAGCGCGCCGCCGTGCGCAAGGCGCTGGCTTTGCACCAGGAGGCCTTGTCCGATCCGCTCGAGGTCTTGCGCCGCCTGGGCGGGCGTGAAATTGCCGCTCTGGCGGGGGCCATTAT
>CANFLM010000017.1 GCA_947447895.1 Hyphomicrobiales bacterium | reverse complement strand
GCTCGCGCTCCAGATCGTTGGAGTCCATGGCGCGTTCGGCCACTTTCTGGTTTTCACGAAACGTGCCGGACTGGGCGAGAAGCTTATCCACCAGCGTGGTCTTGCCGTGGTCAACGTGCGCGATGATCGCGATATTCCGCAGTGCCATTGTACTTCCTCTCGAACGACAACACCCGACTTCACGGGAAGCCGGGTGCAACCAAGTCAATATTGCGCTGCACATAAAGGATTTTAAGGGAAAAGGCAACCAATCTCTGGCTGGAAACCGGTTTTAAATTCCCGCTATGTCCTGATTGCAGTCCTGAACAGCTTAAACGCCCATTTTACGCTTGCGCATGCCAAGCGTCCGCAACCGCAAGGCATTGAGACGGATAAAGCCCTGCGCATCGCGGTGGTCATAGGCGACGGCGCCTTCCTCGAAGGTCACCAGATCCTGATCATAGAGCGAATAGGGGCTTTCACGGCCGATAACCCAGCAATTGCCTTTGTAGAGCTTCAAAGTGACGCGTCCGGTCACCGCTGCCTGAGAATGGTCGATCAGGGCTTGCAGCATCTCGCGCTCGGGCGAGAACCAGAAACCGTTATAGATCAGTTCGGCATATTTCGGCATCAATTCGTCTTTGAGATGGCCCGCGCCGCGATCGAGGGTGATCGACTCGATGCCACGATGCGCCACCGCCAGAATGGTGCCGCCCGGCGTTTCATACATGCCGCGCGATTTCATGCCGACAAAGCGGTTTTCGACCAGATCGAGCCGGCCGATGCCGTTTTCCTTGCCCAATTTATTGAGCTTGGCCAGAATTGTTGCCGGAGACATCGCCTCGCCATTGATCGCCACTGCATCGCCTTTGGCAAAATCGATGCTGATGGTGGTGACCTTGTCGGGCGCATTTTCAGGCCCGATCGTGCGCGAATAAACGTAATCGGGCACTTCGACGGCCGGATCTTCCAGCACCTTGCCCTCGGAAGAGGCATGCAGCAGATTGGCATCAACCGAGAAGGGAGCTTCGCCGCGCTTGTCCTTGGCAATCGGAATCTGGTTCTGCTCGGCAAATTCCAGCAATTTGGTGCGCGAGGTCAGATCCCATTCACGCCAAGGCGCGATGATGGTGATATCGGGCTTCAGGGCATAATAGCCCAGTTCGAATCGCACCTGGTCATTGCCCTTGCCGGTCGCGCCATGCGACACCGCATCGGCACCGACTTTTTCGGCAATCTCGATCTGCTTTTTGGCAATCAACGGACGGGCAATCGATGTCCCGAGCAGATACACGCCCTCGTAATGGGCATTGGCGCGGAACATCGGGAACACGTAATCACGGACAAATTCCTCGCGGACGTCCTCGATGAAAATATTCTCAGGCTTGATGCCCATCAGCAACGCCTTGTCGCGCGCCGGACCCAATTCCTCACCCTGGCCGAGATCGGCAGTGAAAGTCACCACTTCGCAACCATAGGTGGTTTGCAGCCATTTCAGAATAATCGAGGTATCAAGCCCGCCTGAATAAGCGAGCACGACTTTATTGACGCGCTTTTCGGCCATTGTTCTGTTCCTGACTCATCGCTCTGCATCATCGGGAGCCGCAACTTGACCGCGCGGCTCCCCGGGGCGCATCCCCAATCGAAAAGTGAGGCGGACTATAGGGATCATGCGCGTTGACGCAAGTCTTGAGTGCGAAAAACCGTTTTTGTCAGCAAAAACTCATTTGCCGCGTTTGAACTGGCTGATGAACCGATCCACCTCGTTTGCTGGCATATCCTGCGCCACAATGGTTTTGGCCTCGGCGGGCTTGCCGCGCAGGGCAAGAACCATTGCCAGATTTTTGCGGGTCGTCAGGCTGGCCTGTTGGCTGTCCATCGCCAGGCGCAATTTCTTTTCGGCCTCCACAAGATCGCCCGACAAAGCGTAGGACAGGCCCATATTTGTCAGAATGCTTGGTTCATTTGGTATAATAGCCAGAGCGGCTTTGTAGAAACTCTGGGCCCGTTGGTGGTCATTCTGCTGGTCGGCGGCCACCCCCTGCGCCGACAGGATCGTCCAGTCGGGCTGGTCCGGCGCATGGGCATTGCCCAACACCTCCTCGGCCTGACTGGCCCTTCCGACATCGATCAGCGATTTGCCGAAGGCCGACAGAACTTCCTTGTCCTCAGGATAGTGGATTGTCAGCTTTTCCAGCACTGCCACCGCTTGCGCGCTCTGGCCCGTCACCTTCAGGCTGGCAGCATAGGCCAGCGCCAAACGCCGGCTTTTCGGCTGCTGCTGATAGGCTTGCGCCAGATCCTGACGCTCCTTGTCGCTCATATTCTCGAAATTATAGGCACTGATCGCAGGCTGGGAACCGACAGAATTGCCAAAGCTGTTGCAGCCCGCCAAGAGTGGACCACCCACCAGCAACACAAAGCATATTTTGAAAAACTGATTTTTGAATGGCTCGTATTTGTAAAATGGTTTCATGACCTGCTAATACCTCTGTATAATGAAAATAATGACAATTTAACGTTAATGAACGGTTAATACGCTTAATAATCCATAATACCCTTAAAATTCCGCCCAGTCCAACTCCCCAGAATTTGCATTTGATCAAGGCTTGAGATCTCATCACGGCCTGTGATCAGATAAACGCCGAACCGATGATGATTGGATGAATAAATGCGCACGCCACAAGCCCCTGTTTTGCACCCGGCTTTGCTCGAATCAGACAGCACGGCCATTCCGGTCGTCGCCGTTCACACCCAGAACTGGAGCGTTGCCGCGGCACGTTTCGGCTCCCTCGCCGAGCAATTTGCAAAGGCGCAAGACTTCAGGGGCAAGGATGGCAGCTGCCTCTGTCTGCCCGGTGCCGATGGCAGAACCGTCGCGGTGCTGTTCGGCCTGGGCGAAAGCCTGAATGAAGACGGGGTTTTTGCCGCGGGCCGCCTGCCCAATCTCCTGCCTGCCGGACAATACCGGCTAGACAGCGGCTGGCCCGATCCCGAACTGGCGGTCCTGGCCTTCGCGCTCGGCTCCTACCGTTTCACACGCTACAAACAGAGCGAGCAGCAACCGCGCCAGCTGGTCGTGCCCGAAGGTGTTGACGGCGAAGCCGTCAGTGCGATTGCCAAAGCCGTGTTCATGGGCCGCGATCTGATCAATACGCCCGCCAATGACATGGGCCCGCAAGAGATCGAGGATGCAGCCTGCGCACTGGCCGACCAGTTCTGCGCCAATATCTGTGTGATCCGCGGCGATGATCTGCTGGAGGCCAATTATCCGATGATCCATGCGGTCGGCCGGGCTTCGACCCGCGCACCCCGTCTGATCGATCTGGTGTGGGGACAGGCCAACCATCCCAAAGTCACACTGATCGGCAAAGGCGTGGCCTTCGATACCGGCGGGCTGAACATCAAGCCCGATGCGTCGATGCTGCTGATGAAAAAGGACATGAGCGGAGCGGCTACCGCGCTCACAGCCGCATCGATGATCATGGCGGCCAATCTGCCCGTTCGGTTGCGTGTGCTGATTCCGGCCGTGGAAAATGCGATTTCGGGATCAGCCTTCCGGCCCGGCGACGTGCTGGCGAGCCGCAAGGGGCTGAGTGTCGAAATCGGCAATACCGATGCCGAAGGCCGCCTGGTTCTGGCCGATGCACTCGCGCTGGCCGACGAAGACAAGCCCGAACTGGTGCTGCAATATGCCACGCTGACCGGTGCGGCGCGCGTGGCACTCGGCCCCGATCTGCCCCCGTTCTATACCAAAAACGATGCGCTGGCCGAACAGATCATGCAACTGGGCCGCGAGGTCCATGATCCGGTCTGGCGGCTGCCGCTGTGGAACCGTTACCGCTCGATGCTCGATTCCAAGATTGCCGATATCAACCATGTTTCGAGCGGCGGTTTTGCCGGTTCGATCACTGCCGCGCTGTTTCTCGACCGCTTCTGCGAGCAGGCCAGGGATTATGTGCATTTCGACATCTTCGGCTGGACCCCCGCAGCGCGTCCGGGCCGCAGCGAGGGCGGCGAGCCGCAAGCGGCACGCCTGACTTTGGCTTTGCTGCAAACCCGCTACGGCAAGTGATAAAGATAAGGGTCATTGATATTAACTTGAGTCATTGATTAAGGATTGCACCTGCTCTATATCGGTTGCGTAACAATCGAGTATTGCGCATGTCTCTCCAACTCAGACCCGGCCAAGCCCTGAAATTGTGGCACGACAGTGTGCTCGATCTGGTTCACCTCGATGAATCCGGTCTCACCGTGCGCCAGCTCAGTATTCTGCTGACCGTCTATCTGGAACTGCCACCGCATACGGTGCGGGGCGTGGCCCAAAAACTCAAGGTGACCAAACCGGTCATTACCCGCGCGCTCGACAGCCTCGGCCGTCTCGAACTGGTGGCGCGCCGCCGCGATCCTGCCGACAAGCGCAATGTGCTGATCCAGCGCACTGTCAAAGGCGCGCTGTTTGTCGAAAAGCTCGGTGATTTCATGGTCTCGCGTGCCCAGACACTGCCGTCCTGAGGAGATCAAATGACCGCTTTCGATCCCCGCATCACCGCTGCCCGTCCCGATCTCGCCGCCATCCAATGGCAGGGGGTCATTCCGGCTGACCGCTATGCCGAAGGTGTGGCGATGCAGGTTGTCACAAGCACGGCACCCCTGTTCGCGGCACCGCGCTCGAACGGTCCGATGCAGAGCGAATTGCTGTTTGGCGAAACACTGGTCTGTTACGAAAACAATGATGACGGCTGGTGCTGGGGCCAGATGGCGGGCGATGACTATGTCGGTTATATCCCCTCGGATATGCTGGCTCCGATCCAGTCACAGCCGACCCACCGCATCGGGGCGTTGCGCAGCTTCGTCTATCCCGGCCCCGGCATCAAATCGGCCCCATTGATGGCTTTGTCCTTCGGGGCACAAGTCCATATCACACAGGACAAAGACGGATTTTGCAGCCTCGCCCAAGGCGGATTTATGGTCTCCCGCCATCTGCTGCCGATCGACCACAGGGCCGATGATCCCGCTGGTCTGGCCTTGATGATGGCTGGGGCGCCCTATCTATGGGGCGGCCGTTCATCCCTTGGCATGGATTGCTCCGGCCTCGTGCAACTGGCCTTGCAGGCCTGCGCCGTGGCATGCCCGCGCGACAGCGACATGCAGGAACGCGCCCTCGGCCAGGCCATTGGCCACGATGCAGAGCTGCAACGCAATGATCTGGTGTTCTGGAAAGGCCATGTCGGCATCATGCTCGATGCCGACATTCTGCTGCACGCCAATGGCCACCACATGGCCTGTGTCCACGAACCACTGGCCGAAGCGCGTGCACGGATCCTGGCCAAAACCGGCCATGATATCTCATCGGTCAAAAGGCTTGATCCGCTTCCGAAACAAATGTGATGCGGGTTTACCTTCGTCAATAACCGCGCTTCATCTCGACCAGATGCAGCAGGGGCTGGCCCTGTTCCATCCGCCCGATCTGGCGGGCCACCAATTGGCCGATCGCATCGGGTGCGGACATCGCCGCATTATGCGGTGACACCACCACGCGGGGATGGTGCCAGAGCGGAGAGGCCGCAGGCAGTGGCTCGGTCTCGAACACATCGAGAATGGCTTCCCCCAGACTGCCGTCCTCCAGACAGGCCAGAATATCGGCCTCTTTCTGCAAGCCGCCGCGTCCGGCATTGATCAGAACAGGCTTATACAAAGCCCCGTCCTGCGCCAGCCCTTTCAACAGCTCGGCATCGATCATGCCTCTGGTATCGGGGGTCAACGGCAACAGCACCACCAGAATATCGGTCTGCGCCAGAAAGGGTTTCAACCCGTCCTCGCCGGAAAAACAGGCAACGCCATCGATCAGATGCGCCGAACGGCTCCAGCCCGACACGGAAAAGCCCATCACTCGCAGCTTGTGCAGGGCATCGCGGCCCAACACGCCCAGCCCCATCACCCCGACCCGCACATCCTGCGCGGCGGGCTGGTCGCGATCATCGAGCCACAAGGTTTCGGCCTGCTGTTTCTGGTAGCGGCGCTGCTGGCGCAGCACCATCAGGGCATGCATCACGACATATTCGCTCATCCGCGCGGTCAGATCGGCATCAACCACCCGCGTCACCGGCACGTCGGGCAAATGCGGATCATTCATCAAATGGTCGACGCCCGCCCCGAGCGAAAAAATCGCCTTCAAATTCGGCAGTTTCGACAGCGATCCCGCCGGATGTTTCCAGCTCACCGCATAATGGATATTTGCGGGATCATAATCCCCGCCCAGCGCGACAATGGTGCGGCGGGGCAACAGCCGCTGGAACCGTTCGACCCAATGCGCGACATCCCAACCCGTGACAGCAACCAAAACAGTCATGTAACCCTCTTTCACAGACACCCGCGATGCTGTTCGTCTTAACCCATGCGCGTGATGATTTGAACCTTGACCAATCGCCAAATTCTGCGTGCAATAAGCGCAGTCAATCTGTGCAGATTGAGGCCGATCATGGACAAAGGCTGTTATCAACTGAGGGTCTTGTTGCTCGCACTCGTATGGGGCCTGTCGATCCTGTGCCCGGGACTGTTACAAGCAAGGCAGGGAGCCATCCAGACCGATGTCGAACTGGTCTTTGCCGTGGATGTCTCTTTTTCCATGGACCCAGAAGAGCAATATCTGCAAAGGCAGGGCTATATCGAGGCTTTGCGCTCGCCCTTGCTGATCGACGCGATCAACAAGGGCATCCATGGCAAGATTGCCGCCACCTATATCGAATGGGCGGGGGAGCACGCCCAACGCATCGTCGTGCCGTGGCAGGTCATCGATTCAGCCGCCAGTGCGGAACAGTTTATTGCGGTCTTGCAGGCCATTCCCGCCCAGCGGCTGCAGCGGACCTCGATTTCCGGTGCCATTGATTTTTCGGCCCGCCAATTCATCAATAACGGCTTTTCGAGTTTCCGGCAGGTGATCGACATATCAGGTGATGGATCCAACAATCACGGCCGTCCGGTTAACAAAGCGCGCGACGAGGCCCTTGCAGCAGGGATCGTTATCAACGGCCTGCCGATCATTCTGAACCGTCCCAACGAACGCTTCAGGGATGTCGACCGTCTCGACCACTATTACGAGGATTGCGTGACGGGTGGTCCCGGCTCCTTTGTCATCCCGATCAATGATCGCACCCAATTTGTCCAGGCGACCCGCACCAAGCTGATACTGGAAATTTCCGGCCTGATGCCGACCCTTGACAGACCTTTGATCCAGCATGCGAGTGCGGCACAGCCGCGCATCTCGTGTTTTGCAGGCGAGCGCTTGTGGCAGGAGCGGTGGGGCCGCGATTTCTGAAATCAGGTGCCGCGCGGCTTGGCGCGCATGGTCGGCATGGCTGCTGCGGGATCATCCGGCCAGACATGGCGCGGATAGCGCCCTTTCATCTCGCTTTTGACGGCTGCCCATGACCCGCGCCAGAAACCAGGCAGATCACGGGTGATCTGGATCGGCCGTTGGGCGGGTGACAGCAAATGCAGCACCAGCGCCAGACGTCCCCCCGCAATGGCCGGATGCGCGGTCAAACCGAACAATTCCTGCACGCGAATGGCCAGAACCGGTCCTTCCTCGGCCTCGTAATCGATCGGATGCGCTTGTCCGGTCGGAGCGATGAAATGGGTCGGGGCTTCCTGGTCCAACCGCTTGCGCAGGCTCCAGTCCAGCAGATCCTTGACGGCCTGATCAAGCCGGTCCGGCGGCAATTTGGCAACCGAACCGATGCCGCGCAGATGCGGCACCAGCCAGAGAGCGCCATCGGCCTGCAAGCCTTCATCCGACAGGTCGGGCCAGACCGGATCAACCCGCCGCAAGAATTCCACCCGGTCCCGCCATTGCCGCAGACTTTTGCTCCAGGGCAGGCAAGCCACACCGGCCTCGGAAATGCCGTGCGCCAGACAAAGGGCGGCGTCCTCGCTGTCCGGCACCGGCAACATGCGCCCGGACAGGGTCAGCGCGCCCAGGCTCTGGACCGAACGGCACCGCAAAGCCAGCGCCTCTCGCTCGAACACCAGACGCTCCTGCCGCGTGATCGAGGAGGCGAATAACCGTTCGATATCTCCGATGTCCAAAGGCGCCGCTGCCAGAATACGCGCCGAGGAGGCGCGGCCCGTCACTTCGGCAATCGCCAGATAATCACATTGAGCCAAAGCATCATGCGGCGGCACAGAGGCCGCCCGGCCATTGGCCATCAAGAATGTGCCGACAGGTCCGCGCGCTTTGGCGACCCGATCGGGAAAAGCCAGAGCCAGCACCGCACCAACCTCGAAACGGTCCACCGCCTGCCTGTCGGAGGAGGAGCCCTTGCGGCCGACCATCCTGATCCACTGATCGGCCAATCGCCGCATATCCTGCGCACGCGGTCCGCGATCGCGCCGGAAAAGATCAATCCGATGTGCCACATCAAGGCCATCCCCGCCCAAACCGCGCTCGGTCAACACAGCAGCAATCTCGACAGCCAAGGAAATATTGTCTTGTTCCTGAGCCGAAATGATCATGCGCCCCAAACGGGGCGGCAAAGGCAAAGCCCTGATCTTTTCTCCGGTTGGAGTCAGCCGCCCGTCACCGGTCAGCGCATCCAGTGCGGTCAGCAACTGGCGGGCTTCGGTCAGGGCCGGCAAGGGCGGAGGGTCCAGCATCGACATCCGGCGCGGATCATGCTCGCCCCAAGCCGCACAATCGAGCACCAGCGAGGACAGATCGGCCGCCATGATTTCGGGGGTCTGGAACGCCTCAAGCGCACCCTGGGCGGTTTCCTCCCACAGGCGATAGGCGATACCGGGCGCAGTGCGGCCCGCTCGGCCGCGGCGCTGGTCGGCTGCCGCCCGCGACACACGCACGGTTTCCAGCCGCGTCAGGCCGATATCCGGCTCGTAACGCGGCACACGCGACAGGCCGCAATCAATCACAATCCTGACATCCTCGATCGTCAGCGATGTCTCGGCAATCGAGGTCGCCAGCACGATTTTGCGCCGGTTTTTGGGGCAGGGACGCACGGCCAGATCCTGCGCCGCCGCCTCCATCGCGCCATAGAGCGGAGCCACCAGAATATCGGGATTTCTGATCAATTCCTGCAAGCGTGTGGCGGTGCGGATGATTTCCCCTTGTCCGGGCAGAAACACCAGTATCGAGCCCTCATCATGGGCCAGCGCATGTTGCGCGCATGCCACCACCTCGTCCTCGATCCGTTTGGACGGATCGCGACCGCGATAGCGGGTTTCGACCGGAAAGCTGCGGCCCTCACTGCAGATCACCGGCGCATGATCAAGCAAACCGGCCACCCGCGCCCCGTCAAGCGTGGCCGACATCACGACAATCCGCAAATCCGGATTGAAACTGCGTTGGGCGTCCAGCGCCAAGGCCAACCCAAGATCGGCATCCAGCGAACGTTCATGGAACTCGTCAAACAGCACCGCAGCCACCGAGCCAAGTTCCGGATCATCGAGGATCATGCGGGTAAAAATGCCCTCGGTAATCACTTCGATCCGGGTTTTGGGGCCGATCCTGGAGCCGAGCCGCACCCGCAGGCCGACCCTGTCGCCCAACTCCTCCCCCAATTCGGAGGCCATGCGCAAAGCCGCCGAACGCGCCGCCAGCCTGCGTGGTTCCAATACCAGTATCCGCTTGTCGCCGCGCCATGCCGCGCCCAGCAGAGCCAATGGCACCCGCGTTGTTTTGCCTGCACCCGGAGGTGCAACCAGCACGGCATTGCGGCCGCTTTGCAAAGCGGCGGACACGTCGTCGAGAACCTCGTCAATCGGCAGGGGAGTGTTAAAGATCATGCCTGCCTTATAACGGGCTGCACGACCGAGCTCAATCAAGCCGATTTTATTTGGGAGAAAGCCGATTAGCGGCTTGAGAAGCAGTGTAAGCGGCGCAAAGCTTTGCTAGTTTACGCGCATGAATGATTTGCCCGCCCAGACCCCTTTAGCGACCGCCCCGGCCTTGATGGTGGCTGACAGCCAGACCACGCCGATGATGGCGCAATTTATCGAGATCAAATCGGCCAATCCGGATTCCCTGCTGTTTTACCGCATGGGTGATTTCTACGAATTGTTTTTCCGTGATGCCGAAATCGCCTCGCGCACCCTCGGCATCGTGCTGACCAAGCGGGGCAAGCATCACGGCGACGATATTCCGATGTGCGGCGTGCCGGTCGAACGGGCCGATGATTATCTGCAACGCCTTATTGCCGCCGGCCACCGCGTGGCCGTGTGCGAACAGACCGAAGATCCGGCTGAGGCAAAAAAGCGGGGGGCCAAATCGGTTGTGCGGCGCGATGTCGTGCGGCTGGTCACCCCCGGCACCCTGACCGAGGACAGCCTGCTTGATCCCGCCAGTGCCAACTGGCTGGCAGCGATCGGGCGCGTGCGCCGCCCCGACGGCGGCTGGCTCTACGGTTTGGCCGCCACCGATATTTCAACCGGACGCTTTGTGACCCGCGAGGTCGAGGACATCGCCCTCGGTGCGGAACTCAGCCGCTATCAACCGCGCGAATTGCTGATCCCCGACAGCATCCACGAAGAACCGGCCCTGCAGCATATCTGGCGCGAAAGCGGCAGTTCCATCACCCCGCTGGCGCGGGACGGTTTCGATTTCACCTCGTCCGAAAAGCGTTTGCTGGATTATTTCGGGGTCGGAACGTTATCGGGTTTCGGGACACTCAGCCGCGCCGAGATCATCGCCGCGGCGGCCATCATTGTCTATGTCGAGCGCACCCAATTGGGGGCCCGTCCGCCTTTGTCGGTGCCGGTCTCGGATTCTCTGGCAGGCGGGATGCGGCTCGATGCCGCCACCCGTGCCAATCTCGAACTGTCGCGCACCTTGTCGGGCGAAAAGCAGGGCAGTCTGCTGGCCACGCTTGACCGCACCGTCACACCCGGGGGGGCCCGCTTGCTGGGCGAACGCCTGTCCGGCCCGCTGACCAATGTATCCATCATTGCCGACCGGCTCGATGCCATCGATTTTTTCCACCGGAACCGTGCCTTGCGCGCCGACATGCGCCGCATTTTACGCGGAGCGCCCGATCTGGCCCGCGCTTTGGCGCGGCTGGCGATGGGGCGTGGCGGTCCGCGCGATCTGGCCTCCTTGCGCGACAGCATGCTTGCCGCCCTGATGGTGGGGGAATTGCTCGACCAGCATTCGGGCCAACCTGCGGAAATACAAAAAGCCCATCAGGCTTTGGGCCAGCTGGATCGGGGTCTGCCGGAATTGATGCAACGGGCACTGGATGAGTCTTTGCCGTTGCGCTCGCGGGATGGCGGCTTCATCGCTGCGGGATTTTCCGAAGAACTGGACCAGACCCGCGCCTTGCGCGATGCCAGCCGGCAGGTGATTGCCGGTTTGCAGGCACACTATGCCGAAACCACCAATGCCAAGACGCTGCGCATCAAACACAATAATTTTCTCGGCTATTTTGTCGAAGTGCCGCAAACGGTCGGCGAAGACCTGTTGAAACCCCCGCATCAGGCGCTGTTTGTGCACCGCCAGACCATGCAGGGCGCGATGCGCTTTTCAACCACCGAGCTGAACGAGCTTGAAAGCAAGATTGCCTCGGCGGCCGACCGGGCTTTGGCTCTGGAATTGGCGATTTTCGACGAACTGGCCCAGGCTGTGCTGCGGATGGAGACCACGATCAAGGGGGTCGCCGATGCGTTGGCCCAGCTTGATGTCGCCTCGGCTTTGGCCGAACGCGCCGAAGAAGGCGGCTGGACGCGGCCGATTGTCGATGAATCGCTGGCCTTCCATATCGAGAATGGCCGGCATCCGGTGGTAGAAGCCGCTCTGAAGCGGGACGGACATGGTTTTGTCGCCAATGAAACCGAATTGAGCTGCGATCAGGGACAGAGCCACGGCTGCATTGCGCTGATGACCGGTCCGAACATGGCCGGTAAATCGACCTTTTTACGGCAAAATGCGCTGTTGGCGGTGCTGGCCCAGATGGGCAGCTATGTGCCTGCCAGCCGTGCCCATATCGGCCTGGTCGACCGGCTTTTTTCGCGCGTCGGCGCCGCCGATGATCTGGCCCGCGGCCGTTCGACCTTCATGGTCGAAATGATCGAAACCGCCGCCATCCTGAACCAGGCGACCGAACGGTCCCTGGTCATTCTGGATGAAATCGGCCGTGGCACCGCCACCTATGACGGTTTGTCGATTGCCTGGGCCACGATCGAACATCTGCACGAACAGAACCGCTGCCGCGGTCTGTTTGCCACCCATTTCCACGAATTGACGGCATTGGCCAAAAAGCTCGACCGCCTGCATCTGTTGACCCTGCGCGTGACGGACTATCGCGGCGATGTGGTGTTCCTCCACGAGGTGATCACCGGCGTGGCAGACCGCAGCTATGGCATCCAGGTGGCCAAACTGGCGGGCCTGCCGCATGCTGTCATCGACCGGGCACAAGTGATCCTGACCGAGCTGGAAACACAGGACCAGCGCGCCCCGATCGACCGGATGGTTGATGATCTCCCTCTCTTTTCGGTTCCGGTCCGATCCAATCTTTCTCAGGCCAAAACACCAGCCCAGACCACGCCGGATCCATTGCGTCAGGCCCTGCAAGCCCTTGATCCCGACAGCCTGACCCCGCGCGAGGCGCTGGACCGGCTCTACCAGTTGATTGCGCTCGGCAAAACGACGCATTAACAAGACGCGCCCTTATATTGCATCCCCTGTCGGAAACGACAGGCTGATCACCGCAAACACCGCCCTAGACTGGAACTTTGGTGTCTGATGGACACCCATTGTTTGATGGCCTCAAGGGAGGGGTGCGGATGACTGTGCGGGTCGCCACTGTTGCCTTTGAGGGGATCGAGGCACGCAATGTCGACGTGCAGGTGCAGATTTCAACCGGTAAAATCCTGTTCATGATTGTCGGCCTGCCCGACAAGGCCGTGGGTGAATCACGCGAACGGGTGCGTGCCGCGCTGACGGCATCGGGGCTCGCTTTGCCGCTCAAGCGCATCACCATCAATCTTGCCCCGGCCGATATGCCGAAAGAGGGGAGCCATTTCGATCTGCCGATTGCACTGGCTTTGATGGCGGCCATCGGGGCCATTCCGTCCGATGCGCTGGATGGATATTGTGTGCTGGGTGAACTGGCCCTTGACGGGTCGATTACCCCTGTTGCCGGGGTTTTACCGGCCGCCATTGCCGCCAACCAGCGCAATCTGGGGCTGATCTGTCCCCAGGCTTGCGGGCCGGAAGCGGCCTGGGCTTCGGCGGAGCTCGATATTCTGGCACCGCAATCGCTGATCCAGCTGGCCAACCATTTCAAGGGCACACAATTGATGGCGCGCCCGCAACCGGCGATCCGGCAAGCGGGGACCAATCTGCCGGATATGGCCGATATCCGCGGTCAGGAAAGCGCAAGGCGGGTACTGGAAATCACGGCGGCGGGCGGCCACAATCTGTTGATGAACGGTCCGCCCGGTGCCGGCAAAAGCATGCTGGCCACACGCCTGCCGTCCATCCTGCCGCCCTTGCTGCCGAAAGAATTGCTGGAAGTATCGATGATCCATTCGGTCGCGGGCAGTCTGGCGGGCGGCAGCCTGACCGACCGGCGGCCGTTCCGCGCACCGCACCATTCCGCCTCGATGCCTGCCCTGGTCGGTGGCGGCTTGCGGGCCAAGCCGGGTGAAGCCTCCCTCGCCCATCACGGGATTCTCTTTCTCGACGAATTACCGGAATTCCAGCCGCAAGTGCTGGACAGTTTGCGCCAACCGCTTGAATCGGGGGAAATCATCATTGCCCGTGCCAATCACCGCATTGCCTATCCGGCCCGTTTCCAGCTGGTTGCCGCCATGAATCCCTGCCGGTGCGGGCTGGCCAACGAGCCCGGCTTTGCCTGCAAACGCGCCCCCAATGACAAATGTATGGCGATCTATCAAAGCCGCCTGTCGGGCCCGCTGCTCGACCGGATCGATCTACATATCGAAGTGCCTGCCGTCAGTACGCATGATCTGATGGGGGCAGGGCAGTCGGAAGCCTCGGAACAGGTCATGCAACGGGTGATCAAGGCGCGCGAACGGCAAAAACAGCGGTTCGAACAGTTGGAGCGACCCGATATCACCACCAATGCCGCCTGCCCCCCGCCACTGCTGGAACAGATCGCCATATTGGATCCGGCCGGCACCGCCTTGATGCAGCAGGCGGCCGATCAATTCCGGCTCAGTGCCCGCAGCTACCACCGCAGCCTGAAAGTCGCCCGCACCATCGCCGATCTCGATGGATCACACACCATCAAACGCCTCCATCTGGCCGAAGCCCTGTCCTACCGCCATGACAAGCAGGACCGCGCCGGCCATCGCTCCGATCATCCCTGATTGTGTCATACAAGTTTCACATCTATGTGATGTGGATGGCAGACGGAACAAGGCACATCAGGTGTATTGGATCCGAGGCCTGCAGGAGCATCGTGGCATGTCCGAATTTGTGCACAATCCAATCCCCGCCTTCAAAAATGCGCTGTTGCCGAAAGCGTTTCATGCGCAACCACAAGGCGAGTTGCTGGGCCGTTCCGGCACATTGGAAGTGCGGTTGGCTGCATCGCCAAAGGATATCAAACGCGCACAAAAGCTCCGCTATCGGGTTTTCTACGGCGAGATGTCAGCCATGCCCGATCTCAAAAGCTGGCTGAAGCAGCGAGACATCGACCCTTTCGATGCCATTTGTGACCATTTGCTGGTGATCGACACCGCCGCAGCGGGCAAAAACCCCGGCAAACCCAAGGTTGTCGGCACCTATCGGCTGTTGCGGCAGGAGGTGGCGGCGCGCCATGGCGGCTTCTACTCCGCCCAGGAATTCAATATTGCACCGATGTTGGAAGCGCAGCCGCATTTGCGGTTTCTCGAACTGGGCCGCTCCTGTGTCGAGCAATCCTATCGCGACAAGCGCACCGTCGAACTGCTCTGGCACGGCATCTGGGCCTATGTGCGCCGCCATTCGATTGATGTGATGTTCGGTTGCGCCAGTTTTGAAGGCACCGACCCCGAACAGCTGGCCTTGCCGCTGAGTTTCCTGCACCACCACATGCGGGCCGAACCGCAATGGCAGATCCGGGCTTTGCCGAAACAGGCGGTATCGATGGACCGGCTTGATCCGGCCCGCATTGATTCCAAAAAGGCGATCCATGCGATGCCGCCGCTGATCAAAGCCTATTTGCGGATCGGCGCACGCTTCGGCGATCACGCGGTGATCGACCATCAATTCGGCACCACCGATGTGCTGGTGATCCTGCCGGTCAGCGATATCCACCCCAAATATGTCGGCTATTTCGGGGCCGAGGGCACACGTTACGCCGCCTGAAGCGCCCACAAAGCCTGCAATCCCTCGCGATAGGTCGGATAAAGCAGGCTCACACCCAATTCCTCATGGATCAGGCGGTTGGATACCCGCTTGTTCTCGGAATAGAAGCTGCGCGCCATCTCGGTGAAATTGGCCCGCTCGAACGGCACTTCGGGGGGAGGATCAATCCCCATCAGGCCAGCGGCAAAAGTCACCACATCCTGCGGCGGACAGGGATTGTCATCGGTTACATTATAGATCGCCATAGGCCGCGGCTGCCGGATCGAGGCCGCGAGAACCTGTGCGATATCGTCCACATGGATGCGGTTGAACACCTGACCCGGTTTGATGACCCGTTTCGCTGTCCCCCGCCGCAACTGCACCAATGCGTTTTGGGCAGGTCCATAAATTCCCGCCAGTCTGAAAATATGCAGTGGCAGCCCGGCATCGCGGGCAAAATCCTGCCACATCTGCTCAACCATCATGCGCCGGTAAGAGCGTTCACTCTCCCCCTGCACAGCCGTCGTTTCATCAACCCAGCCGCCCTGATGGTCGCCATAGACTCCTATCGTGGACAAATAGCCGAGCCATTTCAGCCGATGCGCCGCCTGGATCGTATCGCCGAACCATTCGAGCACCGGATCCCCCTCGGCATCGGGCGGCACCGAGCACAAGATCACATCGGCCTCGCTGACGGCCTGCGTCAGACGCGGATCAAAGCCGGCCTCGTTGAAATCCATGATGTCGACGCCCTGCATCGGCAGAGCAGCGGCACTGTCGCGCACGGTGGCGGTGATGGAGGAATAGTCCGCACCGACCCGTTGCACAAAGGCACGGGCGGATTGGCCCAAGCCGAAAATTACCAGAGAACTCATGATAACAATCCTCGTTCCGGTTCCGAAATTGATAACCATTCTGCCCGCACATCCTCATCGGGTTCATGCACGAGATATCGGTCACGCCAATTCTGCCATCGTGCCGGATCAATCAATTGCGCCAAAGCCCAAATTGCCGCTCCCCTGATCAGGGGTTCGGCATGGGTGAGACAGGCCTCGACCTGCGGCAGCAGTGTCCGGTCACCGGAATTGCCGGCGGCGATCAGGACATTGCGCATGAAACGGGCAAAACCGGTGCGCTTGATCGGGGTTGACGCAAAAAACTGCCGGAAAGCCGCATCATCCAGCCCCAGCATGTCGGCAAGCGGCATAGCGGCCAGATCATCGCGCGTTTGCCGCCGATAGGCCTGCCCGTCGACCGCGAATTTGTTCCAGGGGCACACCGCCAGACAGTCATCACAGCCAAAAATCCGGTTGCCGATCGGCTTACGGAATTCCTGCGGGATCGGCCCCTTATGTTCCACCGTCAGATAGGTGATGCAGCGGCGGGCATCGAGCTGATAGGGCGCGGGGAAGGCATCGGTCGGGCAGACCGACAAACAGCGGCGGCACGATCCGCAATGATCGGTCTCGGGCGCATCAACCGGCAAATCGGCATCGGTCAGGATCACGCCCAGCAACAGCCAATTGCCCTGCTGGCGGTTGACCAGCACCGTGTGCTTGCCCTGCCAGCCCAGACCCGCCTGCTGTGCCAGCGGCTTTTCCATCAGGGGCGCGGTATCGACAAAGACTTTGACCTGCGCCTGCGCGCTAGCCAGCACCGCCGCCACCTGTTTCAGCTTGCCCTTGATCTCGTCATGGTAATCGCGCGAACGGGCATAGACCGAGACATAGCCGTGATCTGTCTGCGCCAGCCCGTCCAGCGGCGGGTCAACCGGCGCATAGCTCATCGCCAGCACCACCGCGCATCGCGCCTCGGGCCATAAATGGTGGGGACTGTCGCGCCGGTCCTGCGTTTCGGCCATCCATGCCATCCCGCCGTGATAGTCATGGCCGATAAAACCGGCGAGATCAGCGGCAATCCGGTCAGGCAAGACGGCCGATGTGACCCGCGTCAACACAAAGCCTTGCGCCTCGGCGCGCCTGATCAAAGCCCGCTTGAGGGCTTGCGGCGTCAAAAATCGAGATCCGCGTAATGGTCGGCCGCAATCATGCCGCTGATCCGGTCATTGAGCAAAGGCCGGAACGAGGGTCGGGATTTGATGCGCGCATACCATTGCTTGGCCGCCTCGTTATCCTGCCACGGCACATCGCCGAGATAATCGGCGCAGGAAAATTGCGCGGCCGCTGCCAAGTCGGCATAGGACAGGCGGTCACCGGCCAGCCAGTTGCGGGCGCGCATGAGATAGCCGACATAGGCCAGATGGAACCGGATATTGCTGCGTCCGGCGCGGATGGCGGCGGTATCGGGAGCCCCTCCGCCCGCCTGTGCCGACATCAGACGCTTGAACACTTTTTCGGTCACCAGATAATCGGTTACTTCCGCGTACATCTTGCCGTTGAACCATTCCATCAACCGCCGCACCTCGACCCGGCCGCGCGGATCATCCGGCAACAGACGGCGGTCCCCCAAGGCCAGCCCACGGGTTTCATCGAGATATTCGGCAATCACACTGGCACCGGGCACCGCACCGATCTGGTCTTCGACAAAGACCGGAGTGCGGCCCTGCGGATCGAGCATCAAGAACTGTTCCGAACGCTCCCAGATATTCTCCTCGATCAGATCGGTCTCAAGGCCAAGCTCGCCCAGAACCAGACGGATGAAGCGGGAATGCGGACATAACGGATGATGATGAAGCGTCGCCATGATTTCGACGGTTCTCGTTCTGCTGGACTAAAAGGACGGGTGGGCCGTGAAACCGGTCACGACAGAAAGACCGGAACACGAAAAACAGTGTTGCCGTATAGAACGGACCGTTCCGGCGGGCAACCGCCTAGGCCGGTTTGGGCTGCGTTTTCGGCTCGAATGGACAAAGATCTGTTAACGGACAGCGCCAGCACTCCGGACTGCGCGCCTTGCACAAATAGCGTCCATGCAAAATCAGCCAATGATGGGCGTGCAGGGCATAATCGGCGGGAATGACCTTTTCCAGACCCTGCTCGATCGCCAGCGGGGTTTTGCCAATCGCCAGATGCAACCGGTTGGCGACACGGAAGACATGGGTATCAACGGCCATGGTCGGTTGGCCGAACGCCATATTCATGACGACATTGGCGGTTTTGCGGCCGACACCGGGCAGTTGTTCCAGCGCATCGCGATCGGCGGGAACCTCGCCACCATGGTCGCGCAGCAATTGCTGTGAGAGGGCAATCACATTCTTGGCTTTGGTGCGGAACAGGCCGATGGTCTTGATGATCTCGCGCAGACGGTCCTCGCCGAGCTCCACCATCTGTTGCGGGGTTGTGACTGTAGCAAACAGCGGACGCGTCGCCTTGTTGACGCCGGCATCGGTGGCTTGCGCCGACAGCACCACCGCCACCAGCAAGGTAAAGGGATTGACGTGTTCCAGCTCGCCTTTCGGCTCGGGCTCGATGGCATGGAACCGCGCAAAAACCTCGCGCACCGCTTCGGGAGGCAGCAAAGCCGGGCCTTTTTTGGAGGCCGCTTTGCTACGGGGCTTCGGGCTTGTCTTTTTGGGCTTTGTTTGGGTCATGGCTGCACTATAATCGTAAACAGTTCGATGGGAACACCCGGCATGACCTTGCCCGCCGCACATTTATCCAGTCTTCCGGCACCGCGCCATGATGATCCGGTGCTGTTTTCGGCTGTTCTGCGCCCGCACCGCTCATTGACCCCGCAAGGGATCCGCCTGGTGATCGGCCTTGTCGCCATTGCGGGACTGATTGCAGCAATCCCTTTTATCGTGTTCGGCTTCTGGCCGGTCGCAGGGTTTTACGGGTTGGATATTGCGCTGCTCTATTGGGCGTTCCGCTCCAATATGACCGCAGCCAGGTCCTATGAAACCATCACCCTCAGCCAGTACCATCTCGACATCGAAAAAGTCCCGCATGACGGCATGGCCCAAAGCTGGCGGTTCAATCCGGTCTGGACCTCTTTGCACAAGGATATGACCATAGACCAGACCCTGAAACAGCTGACGCTGGTTTCGAAAGGCGAGAGCGTCCCCATCGCCGATTGTCTGAACACGGAGGACAAAACCGATTTCGGCAAAGCCCTGCAGGCTGCGCTGGCAACGGCCAAGCGCGGGCCTGTGTTCGATCACGGATAAGTGTGGTTTTCGGGTGTCGCAGTCTTAGGCCATCCCCTAATCTCGGTGTCACATGATCGGAGAATCACGATGACCAGCGACAAAATCCCTCTGCAAAGCCATTCTCTTGCCATCGCCCAGGCTGATTATGACGTGGTGCGGCGGGCTCTGGCCTTCATTACCGGTCACTGGCGGCAACAGCCCGAACTGGACGAGATTGCCGAACATGTCGGCCTGTCCTCCAATCATGTGCGCCTGTTGTTCCAGCGCTGGGCCGGGATTTCACCCAAAAGCTTTCTGCAAGCCATCACGCTCGACCATGCCCGCAGCCTGTTGCGTGATTCCGCCAGCGTGCTCGATACCGCGCTGGAAGTCGGCCTGTCGGGTCCGGGCCGGCTGCATGACCTGTTTGTCACGCATGAGGCCCTGTCACCGGGAGAGTGGAAAGCCAAAGGCCAGGGACTGGTCCTGCATTACGGTTTCCATCCCTCGCCATTCGGCGAAGCCATCATCGTCACAACCCATCGCGGCCTGGCAGGCCTGGGTTTTGTCGACAACAATGACCGTGCGGCCGCTTTGGCGGATATGCAGCGGCGCTGGCCTCTGGCCCGGTTGATCGAAAACGAGGTCCTCACCCTGCCATTTGCCGAACGGGCCTTCAGTCCACAGGAATGGCAGGCGGACCGGCCATTGCGCGTCGTACTGATCGGTTCCGATTTCGAGGTGCAGGTCTGGGAAAGCTTGCTCAAAATTCCGCTCGGCCAAGCCACAACCTATTCCACCATTGCCCAGCATATCGGCAAACCGAAAGCGGCGAGGGCCGTGGGAGCAGCCGTCGGGCGCAATCCGGTGTCCTTTGTGGTGCCCTGCCATCGGGTGCTGGGCCGCTCGGGTGCATTGACCGGTTATCATTGGGGAATTCCCCGCAAACAGGCGATGCTTGGATGGGAAGCGGGCTGTGTCGGGGCAGGAGACTGAGCAACTGCTGGCAAAATAAAATCAGGGTTTTGCCGATTCTCTGGCTTGCGAGTCCTTGTAGAGAGAAAATCGCCTTCATATATAGCGAGGGAACCTGAAAGGACCGGACGGTCTTTTCGGCATCTGTTGGAGATCGATCAACCGGCAAACAATCACTCGATTTGCCGCCCCTGATCCGAGGCCGAAGCTGCTGATAAGTCAATGATTGAGACTTCAATGATTGGCGGGGCACGGCGATCTCGCTCAATGAAGGAATGACGATCATGGCAAAAGTTATCGGTATTGATCTTGGCACCACCAATTCTTGCGTGGCTGTGATGGAAGGCTCGACGCCTCGCGTGATTGAAAACGCTGAAGGCGCACGCACAACCCCCTCGGTTGTCGCATTCTCGGATTCGGATGAAAAACTGGTCGGCCAGCCTGCCAAGCGTCAGGCGGTGACCAATCCCGAAGGCACTTTTTTTGCGATCAAGCGTCTGATCGGCCGCACCTATAACGACCCGATGACCGAAAAAGACAAAGGTCTGGTGCCCTACGAAATCATGAAAGCCAAGAACGGCGATGCCTGGGTCCGCACCCATGGCCAGGAATATTCGCCCTCGCAGATCTCGGCTTTCATCCTGCAGAAGATGAAGGAAACCGCTGAAGCCTTCCTCGGCCAGACGGTGACACAGGCGGTGATTACCGTTCCGGCCTATTTCAACGATGCCCAGCGTCAGGCCACCAAGGATGCCGGCAAGATTGCCGGTCTGGAAGTGCTACGCATCATCAACGAGCCTACCGCGGCCGCTTTGGCCTATGGCCTCGACAAGAAATCCGGCACCATTGCTGTCTATGATCTGGGCGGCGGCACCTTCGACGTGTCGATTCTGGAGATCGGCGATGGTGTGTTCGAAGTCAAATCCACCAATGGCGATACTTTCCTCGGTGGTGAAGACTTCGACATGCGTCTGGTCGAATATCTGGCCGACGAGTTCAAGAAGGAACAGGGCATCGACCTGAAAAAGGACAAGCTGGCCCTGCAGCGTCTCAAGGAAGCGGCTGAAAAGGCCAAGATCGAGCTGTCCTCGACTACCCAGACCGAAATCAACCTGCCTTACATCACCGCCGACGCTTCAGGTCCGAAACATCTGACGCTGAAACTCACCCGCGCCAAATTCGAGGCTCTGGTCGACGATCTGGTGCAGCGGACCATCGAACCCTGCAAAAAGGCCCTGAAAGATGCGGGCCTGACCGCCGGCGAGATCGAGGAAGTGATTCTGGTCGGCGGCATGACCCGCATGCCCAAGGTGCAGGAAGTCGTCAAACAATTCTTCGGCAAGGAGCCCCACAAGGGCGTCAATCCCGATGAAGTGGTGGCCATCGGTGCTGCGGTTCAGGCCGGCGTGCTGCAAGGCGATGTGAAGGATGTGCTGTTGCTCGATGTGACGCCTTTGTCACTCGGCATCGAAACACTGGGCGGCGTGTTTACCCGTCTGATCGACCGCAACACCACCATCCCGACCAAGAAAAGTCAGGTCTTCTCGACTGCCGAAGACAACCAGACCGCTGTGACCATCCGCGTGTTCCAGGGCGAACGCGAAATGGCGGCCGACAACAAGATGCTCGGCCAGTTCGATCTGGTCGGTCTGCCTCCGGCTCCACGCGGCATGCCGCAGGTCGAAGTGACCTTCGACATCGATGCCAACGGCATTGTCTCGGTCACCGCCAAGGACAAGGCGACCGGCAAGGAACAGCAGATACGGATCCAGGCTTCGGGCGGTTTGTCCGATGCCGACATCGAAAAGATGGTCAAGGATGCTGAAGCCCATGCCTCGGAAGACAAGGTCCGCCGCGAACTGGTGGAAGCCAAGAACCAGGGCGAAAGCCTGATGCACCAGACCGAAAAGTCGCTGGCCGAACACGGTGACAAGGTCGGCGAAACCGAAAAGACCAATATCCAGACCGCCATCGATGGTCTCAAAGCCGTGCTCGGCACCGAAGACATCGAAGGCATCAAGGCCAAAACCGCCGAACTGGTCCAAGCCTCGATGAAACTGGGCGAAGCTGTCTATGCCGCGTCGCAAAGCGCCGGTGAGGCTCCACATGATGAATCCCATCATGACGAACCTCATAAAGGCGACCACAAGGATGATGTGATCGACGCCGATTTCCGCGAAGTCGGTGGTGATGACACCAAGAAAAAGCGGTCATAAGTCCGGTTTGTCTCTCGTCCCAATAGTGATAGAAACTCGGTGCGGTCACGTGTCGGGTTTCTGTCTGTCGGCCTGATGATTTTCCTTTTTTCTCTATCAATGGCGCTGTCATGAGCAAACGCGATTACTATGAAGTCCTTGACGTCGCACGGACGGCCGATGAGGGCGAACTCAAATCGGCGTTCCGCAAATTGGCGATGAAATACCATCCCGACCGCAATCCCAATGATTCCGAGGCCGAAGCCCGTTTTAAAGAGCTCAACGAGGCCTACCAGACCCTGTCAGATGGTCAGAAGCGTGCGGCCTATGACCGGTTCGGCCATGCGGCGTTCGAACAGGGCGGCGGGGGTGGCACCGGGGGCTTTTCCGGCGATTTTGCTTCCAGCATGTCGGATATTTTCGAAGATCTGTTTGGCGATATGGGTGGCCGCCGCTCGCGCAGCAATAATGGCCGCGAGCGCGGCTCCGATCTGCGCTACAACCTCGAAATCACGCTGGAAGAGGCCTTTAACGGCAAGACAGCCGCTCTGACAATTCCGATTTCGATCAGTTGCGAGCCGTGCTCGGGCACCGGAGCCAAAGCGGGGACCAAAGCCAAAACCTGCACGACATGCGGCGGACACGGACGTGTCAGAGCCACACAAGGCTTTTTCGCGGTCGAACGGACCTGCCCGCATTGTCAGGGCCGTGGCGAGATGATCGAAAATCCATGCCCGAGCTGTTCGGGATCGGGCCGGACAACGCGCGAGCGTACCCTTTCGGTCAATGTCCCGCCCGGCGTTGATGACGGCACCCGCATCCGGCTGGCCGGTGAGGGGGAAGGCGGCCTGCGCGGTGGCCCGCCCGGCGATCTCTATATTTTCATTTCGCTGAAAGCCCACAGCTTCTTCCAGCGCGACGGCGCCGATCTCTATTGCCGCGTGCCGATTTCAATGGTCACAGCTGCGTTGGGTGGCGAAATCCGCATGCCGACCCTGTCCGGCAAGGAAAAGATCGTGACCATTCCCGAAGGCACACAAACCGGCAAACAGATCCGTCTGCGTGGCCAGGGCATGCCGGTTTTGCAATCGCGCGATGTCGGCGATCTCTATCTGCAAACCGTGGTAGAAACCCCGCAAAAGCTCAATGCCCGCCAGAAAGAGTTGCTGCGCGAATTCGACGGCCAGAGCTCGGTCGATACCCAGCCCGAGAGCGAAGGCTTTTTCTCGCGCATCAAGGAATTCTTTTCAAAACCGGCCGAGTGAATCGGCAGTGCGTTGATCGGACAAGACAGACATTGATTCGCTGTGCCATAAAGAGGCACAGTATGAAACGAGAGCTGTCCGGAGCCGTTTGATGTCGCTATCGCCGCGTGATCGCCTGATTGTCGCCCTAGATGTTCCTTCGACACGCGATGCCGAGAACTTGGTCGCGACCCTTGGCGACACTGTATCCTTCTACAAGGTCGGTCTGGAATTGACTTATGCCGGCGGATTGGAATTTGCCCGCGATCTGGTCAAATCCGGCAAGCAGGTGTTTCTCGATCTGAAATTGCACGATATTCCCAATACCGTGCAGCGGGCGACCGAGCAGATTGCCGGTCTCGGCATGACATTTCTGACCATCCATGCCTTTCCGCAAACCATGAAAGCTGCGATGGCGGGCAAAGCCGGCAGTGATTTGAAGCTGTTGGCGGTCACTGTAATGACCTCCTATGACAATCAGGATCTGATCGAGGCAGGCTATGACAAAAGCGTGACCGATCTGGTCACGCTGCGCGCGCTGGCTGCCGACCGGATCGGCATTGATGGTCTGATCCTCTCGCCCGAAGAGGTGGGGGCCATACGCGCCTTGCTGGGTCCGCGCATGACGCTGATCACGCCGGGCATCCGGCCCGCATCAGCGGCTGTCGGAGACCAGAAACGCGTCATGACACCGCTCAAAGCCATTACAGCCTGTGCCGACCGGTTGGTGATCGGCCGTCCTATTACCCAAAGCCCCGATCCCAAAGCCGCCGCCACGGCGATTCTGGTTGAAATCGAAGCTGCCACACACGCATAACAACATACAATCGGAGGATCACCCCATGACAACCAAGGCCTATTGGATCGGTCGCGTCGAAGTGACCAATATGGACGCCTATAAAAACTATGTCGCTTTGAATGGCGCAGCCTTTTCGAAATATGGTGCACGGTTTCTGGTCCGCGGCGGTTCTTTCGAAGTGGCCGAAGGCGGTGCCAAAAGCCGCAATGTGGTGATCGAATTCCCGTCCTATGAACAGGCCGTGGCTTGCTATCATTCCCCCGAATATTCTGCCGCCATTGCCGCGCGCAAGGATGCGGCCTTTGTCGATCTGATCATCATCAACGGCTATGACGGTCCACAACCGTCCTGAAAACAAGGATAAACAGCATGACCGACCATTCAGCCCATCCTTTGCGATTGATAGTCACCGGCGCATCCGGTCGCATGGGCCGGATGCTGGTCAAGGCCATAGCCGACCATCCGGATACCCTGCTGGTGGCCGCCCTCGATGCACCGAATTCTGCCTTTCTGGGTCAGGATGCCGGGCTTGTCGCGGGCATCGGGGCGTCGGGTATCGCCATTGCCTCGGACTTTCCCGATCCTTCGGTCAAAGCCGATGCGATGATCGATTTTACCATTCCGGCCGCCACCCGCCATTATGCAGCCGAGGCGGCAAAGCATCACATATCCCATATTATCGGCACGACAGGGCTTTCGGGTGATGATCTCGCCTTCATTGCCGACCAGGCCCGCCAGACCTGCATTATCCGATCGGGCAATATGAGCCTTGGCGTCAATCTGCTGGCAGCCATGGTGCAAAAAGTAGCGGCGGCGCTTGATCCGGGCTTTGACATCGAAATCGTCGAAATGCACCACCGCATGAAAATCGATGCTCCCTCCGGCACAGCCTATCTGTTGGGCGAAGCCGCCGCTGCAGGCCGCCAAATTGCATTGGAAGACCATTCGATTCGGAGCCGTGACGGTGAAACCGGCCAACGGCCGGTAGGGTCAATCGGCTTTGCCACCCTGCGTGGCGGCACCGTAATTGGTGATCATTCGGTGATTTTTGCCGGCAATGGCGAGCGCATCACCCTGTCCCATCATGCCGAGGACCGCAGCCTGTTTGCATCCGGTGCGCTGAAAGCTGCCTTGTGGAGCAGAGGCCAGCCTGTTGGACTTTATTCCATGATGGATGTTTTAGGGCTTTCTTGATAGTGAATTACTCCAAGACGATTTGAAAACGGGGTTTTGCAATGGAACGGCTTCTGGTTCTGGTACGGCATGGTCAAAGTGACTGGAATCTCAAAAATCTCTTTACCGGCTGGAAAGACCCCGATCTTACCGCACAAGGCGTCAGCGAAGCCAAGGCGGCCGGGCAACGGATGAAAGCACTCGACCTGCATTTCGACATGGCTTTTACCTCCGACCTGACCCGCGCCCAAAAGACCTGCGGGCTTATTATGTCGGAAATGGGCCAATCGGCCATTCCTGTGACGCGTAACCAGGCGCTTAACGAACGCGATTATGGCGACCTGTCGGGTCTCAACAAGGATGATGCCCGCACCCGTTGGGGCGAGGAACAGGTTCATATCTGGCGTCGGTCCTATGATGTGCCCCCGCCCAATGGCGAGAGCCTGAAAGACACGGTTGCCCGAGTGCTGCCCTATTATTGCCAGGACATTTTGCCGCAGGTTTTGGCCGGTAAACGTGTTCTGGTTGCAGCCCACGGCAATTCCTTGCGGGCTCTGGTGATGGTGCTTGACCGCCTGTCACCGCAAACCATTCCTTCCATGGAGCTGGAAACAGGTATTCCGCTGATTTACCGCCTCAATGCCGATTCAACCGTGGCCAGCAAGACCATCTCTCACGCCTGATCGGTCTCTTTGATGTAATCGGCCCACACAGCCTCCTTGAGCGTGGCCACAAAGGCCGTATGTTGGGCCAGCGTGTCGGCATCAAGCCTGTTGGGCAGTGGCGCAGGTCGTATTTGCGCTTTCTGGCGCGTGACGGTCTCCAGCGCGTTTTTGGCTTGGGTCACCGGCTCGTTGCCGAGGCCCAGATCGGTTTGCCGCCCGCCCAATAGCTCCAGATAGACTTCGGCAAGAATTTCCGAATCGAGCAAGGCGCCATGTTTGGTCCGGCGCGAATTGTCGATCCCGTAACGCTGGCACAAAGCATCCAGACTGTTGGGTCCGAACGGATGGCGTTTGCGCGCCATGACCAGCGTATCGATGATGCGTTCGGACGCAATGGGGGAATGGCCCAATTGTGACAATTCATGATTGAGAAACATCATATCGAACGAGGCATTATGGGCGATCATCGTTGAATCGCCGATAAATTCGATAAATGAAACTGCAATTTCTGCAAAAACCGGCTTATCGGACAAGAAAGCCGCCGACAAGCCATGCACCTTGAACGCCTCTTCGGGCATGTCCCGCTGCGGATTGATATAGCAATGGAAGGTCTGGCCGGACGGCAAATGGTTGATCAGCTCGACACAGCCGATCTCGACGACGCGATCCCCCGATTGCGGGCTTAATCCGGTTGTTTCCGTATCGAAGACAATTTCACGCATGGGGTGGGTGATCTTTCTGGTCCAATAAGATCCGCGCAACGCTTCCGGTAGCATGGCGGTAGGTTTCGATCACCTGTTTAACCTGCTGCTCGGCAAATTCCAGTCCCTGCGAGGTATCAATCAGACAATCGGCGTGATCGCGTTTTTGCCGGTCAGGCCATTGTTTGGCAAGAATGGCGTTGAATTGCTCCTCGGTCATGGTTTTGCGATCCATCACCCGTTGTTTCTGCACATCAGCCGGTGCGGTGACCACGCAAATGGCATCAACACGCTGTTGGCCGCCTGTTTCAAACAACAGGGGAATATCAAGCACAATCAGGGCTGTGCCGAGACTGGCCTGATCCGAGATAAACTGTTTTTCTGCGGTCCTCACCAAAGGATGGACGATCTCTTCAAGATCCTTGAGGGCTTGGGGATTTCCCAGAACCTGCGCACCGAGCCGTTTGCGGTCGACAATCCCGTCGATCACCGTTCCGGGAAACCGCTGCCCGATCAACGGGGCGGCTGCTCCGCGGTAAAGCGCATGCACTGTCGCATCGGCATCATAGACCGGCACATGATGTTTGTGGAACATTGCACTGGTTGTCGATTTGCCCATCCCGATCGAGCCTGTCAGGCCAAGCACAAAGGTCATCGCGCAATCAACCCTTTCTGTTGCAACAGAACCAGCAAAGGATCCATCGGCATCCCCATAATCGTGCTGCGCGATCCTTCGATCCGCCCGAACAATTGCGCCCCTTCTGCCTCGATATGGTAACAACCGACACTGCCGAACACTGTTTCACCGACCTCATCAAGATAACGCTCCAGATCATCGCCTGACCAGTGTTTCATCTGCAAAGTGGCGACATCATGGAGTTCGGCTTTGACCTGGCCGGCAAAGGCCAGGCAAAGAGCACTGGTCAACCGGTGTTTGCGTCCGTTCAGGGTTTGTAATTGCGCCATCGCCTCCAAACGGTTGCCAACCTGGTGCAAAACCTCTCCCTCGCAATCAAGCATCTGGTCGGAACCGATTACCCATTGATCGGAATATAGGGCCGAGACAGCCAAAGCTTTGGCACGCGCCAGCATCAAGGCCTGGTCAGCGACCGCTTCGTGACGGTGCTGGAGATTGACCGCGCGCTCGTCGATCGATGCCGGAATACTGGCAAAGACCAATCCGGCCTCGTTCAGCAACTTCTGGCGGGCCAGGCTTTTTGAGGCGAGAATCAGCACTTTGTCATGCTGCCAGATCATTATTGTGCCATCAGTTGGTTCTGTCGCTCTTTATACAGATCGATAATGGCAGCGGCGGTTTCCTCAATCGATCGGCGGGTCACATCGATTACCGGCCAGTTGTTCTGCTGGAACATCCGGCGCGATTGCGACACTTCGGAACTGACGGCCTGGCGATCGACATAGGAGGTCTCATCGGATGCGTTGAGCGAGAGCAACCGGTTTTGCCGGATCTGGATGATGCGTTCGGGGCTGGCAATGAGGCCTACCACCAAAGGCCGGCGCACCAGTTTCAGATCGGGTGGCGGCGGTATATCGGGCACCAGCGGGACATTGGCGGTCTTGATGCCGCGATTGGCCAGATACATGCTGGTCGGGGTTTTCGAGGTTCTGCTGATCCCGACCAGGATCACATCCGCGCTTTCCAGATCATCGGGCAACTGGCCGTCATCGTGCAGCATGGTGTAATTCAAGGCATCGATCCGTTTGAAATATTCGGCATTCAAGACATGCTGCGCCCCGGGTCGGTGATTGGACACCGTGCCCAGATAGGACTGGAACAGCGCCATCACCGGATCAAGCACCGAAAGACAGGGGCACCCATGTTCACGGCAGACACGTTCGAGTTTTTCGGATAATTCCGGTTCGACCAGCGTATACAGAACAACGCCCGGGCTTTCTTCCAGCTCATTCAGCACCCGTTCCAGTTGCTGGGCTGTGCGGACGAGCGGATAGACATGTTCGATAGCCGATATGCCGGTATATTGCGAAGCCACCGCGCGCGAGACCGCAATCAGGGTTTCACCGGTTGAATCCGAGACCAGATGCAGGTGGAAATAGCTGCGTGTTGTCACTTGTCCCGATCCTTCTTCGATTTGTCTGCCTGTGGATCAGTGTGGATAGGGGGGTATAACCCGACCCTTTTGGACCCGCATCTGTTTCACGTGAAACAAACCCCTTTGAATCATCCCCAACCAAAAACAGCAAGGGCCTGATACGGAGCATATTATCAACAAGGGCGACGTTGGAATGACCTTGTCAGAATACACAACATCAACGCATTGATTTTATTGATGAATTTCAATGAAAGCGTTGCGATCATTCTGCTTTATCGACAGGTTTTTAACGGGAATGAATCTTTGTCTGATGTGGATGGTTTGTGTATCAATCAGAATCACTGGTTTGAGGTGCTCAAACAACAACATCAAAAGATTCTTTATATAAGAATCATTTAGAAGACCGATCAGGGGATAAGTCAGATGAAGCCGATTATACAGGTTCTGGATGGTCAGACACTCGAAAGACCTCCAATCTGGATCATGCGACAGGCTGGCCGCTATTTACCTGAATATCGTGCGCTGAGAACCAAGGCCAAGAATTTTCTCGATTTCTGCTATCGGCCTGAAATGGCTGTTGAGGCGACATTGCAACCGATAAGGCGTTACGGTTTCGATGCTGCCATCCTGTTTTCGGATATTCTGGTCATTCCTGATGCATTGGGACAGAAAGTGTCTTTTCAGGAAGGAGAAGGTCCGAGACTGGAGCCTGTTCTGGATCTCGAAGCCCTGGAACGCTTGAAGTCAGAAGTGGATTTGGATCATCTGGCGCCTGTCTTCGAGACCATCCGTGGTGTCAAAGGCAATCTGCCTGCCTCGACGACCTTTCTGGGCTTCTGTGGCGCTCCCTGGACTGTTGCAAGCTATATGATTGCCGGCAAGGGCACTCCGGAATTGGCGCCTTCCCGCCTGAAAGCCTATGCCGATCCGGTTTTCTTCTCCAACCTGATCCAGAGACTGGAAGATGCCTCGGTCGCCTATCTGCTCAAACAATTCGAAGCCGGGATCGATGCGGCCCAGATTTTCGAGAGTTTCGCCGGGGCCTTACCCGCCAATATGCTGAAAACCTATTCATTCGAGCCAATCCGGCGCATTATTGCACGGGTTCGCGAACAGCGTCCCGATGCCCGTTTTATTGTCTTCTGCAGAGGGGCAGGAGCGCGTCACGATCAGGTGGCCAAGGCAACCGGCGCCAATGCGGTGGGTCTTGATTGGGCGGTCGATGAAATCTGGGCTGCCAAACATGTGCAAAGCCAATCAGCCGTGCAAGGCCATCTTGATCCTTTGCTGGTCGTCAATGGCGGTGAATTGATGGATCGTCGTGTTGACGAGATTATCGAGGCTTTTTCACATGGCCCGCATATTTTCAATCTCGGCCATGGTATTGTACCGGAAACATCACCCGATCATGTCGAACGGTTGCTGAAACGTGTAAGAGGCTGACCCGATGACCGAGACATTTTATTTGATCGTCAAATCGATCCATATCATCGCCGTCATCAGCTGGATGGCAGGCATGCTCTATTTGCCGCGTCTGTTTGTCTATCATGCTGAAAATGAGGGAAATACGGCTCTGACCGATACGTTCAAGGTGATGGAACGCCGTCTTTTGCGCTTCATCATGACCCCGGCGATGATTGTCAGCTGGATTTTCGGTCTGGCAATGATGATCAGTGCGGGTTGGGCCAAGTCACCCTGGATGCATGCCAAATTGCTGCTCGTTCTGGTGCTGAGTGGTGTCCATGGCTGGTTGTCGGTTTGTGTCAAACGATTCGCATCCGATCAGAACCAGAAAACAGGGCGTTATTTCCGGTTTGTGAATGAAATACCGACAGTTCTGATGATTGCGATCGTGATTTTGGTGGTGGTTAAGCCTTTCTAACGAGGGACTTGTCTGTCCGATTAAAAACAGCTAACAAGAACGAGTTCCCTTTATTCGTGAATGAACCCTCGCCTGTTTTGGCCGGAATTGTTCATTGTGATCGATTACGGAACAGAGAACCCGTAAGTCCCCCGGTTCTCTGTCAAGCTCTCAAATTTCTTTCCCCATGCCAGACCGGATCAAGCATCCGCTCTCAATCAGGCGATATCAATGCCAGAGATTAAACTCAAAGACCTTAAAGCCAAGGCACCAACCGAATTGCTTGCTTTCGCCGAAGAGCAGGAAGTGGAAGCTGCCAGCACGCTGCGCAAACAGGAATTGATGTTTGCGATTTTGAAACAGCTGGCCACCAATGACATCGATATTATCGGCGAGGGCGTTGTTGAAGTTCTTCCCGATGGCTTCGGTTTCCTGCGTTCGCCCGATTCCAACTATCTCGCGGGACCGGACGATATTTATATTTCTCCCTCCCAGATCCGTAAATTCAGCCTGCGAACCGGTGATACCGTCGAGGGTGAAATCCGAAGCCCCAAAGAAGGCGAGCGCTATTTTGCTCTGCTCAAGGTCAATACGATCAATTTCGAAGATCCCGAGCAAACCAAGCATAAGGTCAATTTCGACAATCTGACCCCGCTTTATCCCAACGAGCGGTTGAAGCTGGAAATCGAGGATCCGACCCGCAAGGATTTCTCGCCCCGTATTATCGACATCGTTTCGCCGATCGGCAAAGGCCAGCGCGCCCTGATTGTGGCGCCGCCGCGCACCGGTAAAACGGTCCTGCTGCAAAACATCGCACAGTCGATCACGTCCAATCATCCCGAATGCTATCTGATCGTTCTGCTGATCGACGAACGGCCGGAAGAAGTGACCGATATGCAGCGATCGGTGCGCGGCGAGGTGGTGTCATCCACCTTCGACGAGCCAGCGTCGCGACACGTACAGGTTGCCGAAATGGTAATCGAAAAGGCCAAGCGCCTGGTCGAACATGGCCGTGATGTGGTCATTCTGCTGGATTCAATCACCCGTCTGGGCCGCGCCTACAATACTGTTGTGCCATCATCGGGTAAGGTTTTGACCGGTGGTGTCGATGCGAATGCCCTGCAACGGCCAAAACGCTTCTTTGGTGCCGCACGTAATATCGAAGAAGGCGGTTCCCTCACCATTATTGCAACCGCGCTGATCGATACCGGTAGCCGCATGGATGAAGTGATCTTTGAAGAATTCAAAGGCACCGGCAATTCGGAAATCATCCTCGACCGCAAGGTCTCCGACAAGCGCGTGTTCCCGTCGATCGATATCACCCGTTCGGGAACGCGTAAGGAAGAATTGCTGGTGGCTCCCGATACGCTCAAGAAAATGTATGTCCTGCGCCGTATCCTCAATCCGATGGGGACCGTGGATGCCATCGAATTCCTGCTCGACAAATTACGCCAGACCAAGAGCAATGGTGAATTCTTCGATTCGATGAACACCTGATCTGCTTTCATTATCAAACACTGAAAGGAACCGGACATGCCGCGCGATACGATATTTGCGCCAGCATCCGGTTCCGGCAAAGCGGCCATTGCGATTGTCCGGATCAGTGGACCCAAGACTCGATTCGTTCTCGAAACGATTGCCGGCTCTCTCCCCAAACCCCGCCAGGCAACTTTACGGGTTTTGAACGGTCCTGATGGCGCGATTGACCGTGCGCTGATCGTCTGGTTTCCGGCCCCCCATAGTTTCACCGGTGAGGATTGCGCAGAATTCCATCTGCACGGCTCGATGGCGATCGTCCGTGCCTTGCTTGCCTGTCTGGCTTTGTTTGATGATTGCCGTTTGGCGCAACCGGGCGAATTTGCCCGCCGCGCCTTCGAACATGGCAAAATGGACCTCTCCGCAGTCGAAGGGCTGGCTGATCTGATTGATTCGGAAACGGAACGGCAACGCAAACAGGCTTTGCGCCAGATGGAGGGCGGATTGTCCCTTCGGGTTGCCGAGTGGCGGCAATCCCTGTTGTCGGCGATGGCTCTGGTGGAAAGCGATATCGATTTTTCCGACGAGGGTGACATCGAGCCAGAAACAGCGCGCCATGCCCGGCGCTTTATCCAGCATTTGATCACAGACATCGAACAGGTTCTCGCCACCGCCCGTCAGGGCCAGCGGTTGCGTGACGGGATTGTCGTGGTTGTCGCTGGTCCCCCCAATGCGGGTAAATCGACACTGGTCAATGCACTGGCTTACAGGGACATTGCGATTGTCTCAGCGATTGCCGGAACCACCCGGGATCTTATCGAGGTTCCGCTCGATCTGGACGGACTGCCGGTGACTTTGATCGATACGGCGGGTTTGCGTGACAGCAGTGACGAGATTGAACGGCAGGGTATTGCACGCGCTCGTCAACGGGTGTCGCAATCTGATCTGGGTCTGTGGTTGATGCCCCCCGGTTTTGATGACCAACCTCCGGCTGGACCTGATTGGATTCGTATCCGAACCAAAGCCGATTTGGGTGTTCACGAGCATGATGGACTGGCCATTTCTGTTCTGACAGGTGACGGGATGGAGCGGCTGCGCGAGGTTCTGAGACAGGAGATCGGACAACGCCTGGGGTCCGGTGATGCCCTCATCACGCGTGAACGCCAAAATCAGGCCTTGACGCGGGCTATGCAAGCTTTAAGTCAGGCACTGAAAGGCCTGAAGCAGGATGGAGACACGGAATTGATTGCCGAGGATTTGCGTCTGGCAGCGCGGCATTTCGGCGAGATTATTGGTGTGGTCGGTGTAGAAGCGATGCTGGATACGCTGTTTGCCCAATTCTGCATCGGGAAATGATCGGGTTTGCTAACCGTACTGTTTCACGTGAAACATATTCTGGTTCTAAACCGATCAAATGACTCGTAAAATTGATGATCACGATGACAAGCAAGTGGAAAGATAATGTCCGATTTTTATGATGTAATTGTCATCGGTGGCGGACATGCCGGGACAGAGGCGGCAGCTGCGGCAGCCCGCATGGGTGCCTCTACCGCATTGATCACCCACAAACTTGAAACCATCGGCGCCATGTCCTGTAATCCGGCGATTGGCGGTCTCGGCAAGGGTCATCTGGTGCGTGAAATCGATGCGCTTGATGGCGTGATGGCTCTGGCCGCCGACCGCGGAGGCATCCAGTTTCGGGTGTTGAACAAGCGTAAAGGGCCTGCTGTTCGCGGTCCGCGCGCCCAGGCGGATAGAAAACTCTATGCGCAAGCCGTGCAACAGATCCTGTCGGAGACCGAAAACCTGACCCTTCTGGCCGCGGAAGTGGCGGGTCTGAGGGTCGTGGCTGATTGCATCCGTGGTGTGACACTGGCCGATGGCCGTGCAATCAGAGCGGGCGCGGTTGTGATGACGACCGGCACATTCCTGAATGGTTTGATCCATCGCGGTGACGAGCGGGAGGAGGCGGGCCGTGTCGGTGATCCGCCGTCCAAAAGTTTGGCGCTTAGTTTGCGCAGTTTGGGTTTCACGATGGGCCGTTTGAAAACCGGCACACCAGCCCGTCTTGATGGCCGCTCGCTTGACTGGAGCCAGTTGGAGCGGCAAGAGGGCGACGAAATCCCCGAGCCGTTTTCAGCTTTGACCGAGGCCATTACGACCCCGCAAATTGCCTGCGGGATTACTTACACGACAGCAGAAACCCATCGCATTATCCGCGACAATCTGCATCGCTCGGCGATGTATAGCGGGCAGATCGAAGGACGCGGTCCCCGTTATTGCCCGTCCGTCGAGGACAAGATTGTTCGTTTTGCCGATCGCGACCGCCATCAGATCTTTCTGGAGCCTGAAGGGCTTGATGATCCGACCGTTTATCCCAATGGTCTGTCGACCTCTCTGCCGGCCGATGTGCAGGAGTCTTTCCTGCGATCGATCCCCGGGCTTGAACAGGTCGTCATCATCCGCCCCGGCTATGCCATCGAATATGATTATATCGATCCGCGCGAATTGGCCGCCACGCTAGAAACCAAGTCACGACCGGGCCTGTTTCTCGCAGGCCAGATCAATGGAACCACCGGCTATGAGGAAGCTGCTGCCCAGGGCCTGTTGGCAGGGATCAATGCGGCCCGTCGGGCCCAGGGCAAAGAGGGTGTGATTATCGATCGCGCCCGTGCCTATCTCGGGGTGATGGTTGATGATCTGGTGACCCATGGTGTGACCGAGCCCTACCGGATGTTTACCTCGCGTTCTGAATACCGGCTCAGCCTGCGAAGTGACAATGCTGGCGAGCGTTTGACCGATTGGGGACTGTCTGTCGGTTGCGTGCGGCCAGTGAGGGCCGCCCATCACAAGAGGTTACAGGCTGAACTGACCGAGGCGCGTGCTTTGGTCAATTGTTTGAATGTGACACCCAATGAGGCCAGAGCCAAGGGCTTGAACGTTAACCTTGACGGCATCCGCCGCTCGGCGTTTGACCTGCTGGCCCATCCCGACATTGAATGGGCGCAACTGGCCCTGATCTGGCCGGAACTAACCGAGATCAAACCGGCTGTTGTTGACCGGATCAGTTCGGATGCGCGGTATTCGGTTTATCTGGATCGCCAGAGCCGGGACATCGAGATTTTCCGCGCCGATGAAAATCTGCTTTTGCCTGAGGGCTTCGATTTTACCGGCTTGCCGGGCCTGTCGACCGAATTGCAGGTCAAACTGGTGAGTGTCAAACCCTTGACCGTCGGTCATGCGGCGCGGATCGAGGGCATGACACCGGCCGCTTTGACCTTGCTGGCCGCGCATGCCAAACGTCAACGTGACCGGAATTGTGCGGCCTGATGTCCCAATCACCCGACAAAGTCCAAGCATTGGCCCTTTGTCCTGTTTCACGTGAAACAGAACAAAGGCTCGACCAGCTGGTCGATCTGTTGCGCCGCTGGCAGACCATCAAGAATCTAGTGGGTCCGCGCACTCTGGATGAGGTCTGGACGCGGCACATTGCCGATTCACTGCAACTGGCTTTGTTGCGCCCCGAAATCAGTCGCTGGGCCGATTTCGGGTCCGGTGCAGGGTTCCCCGGATTGGTCGTGGCTTGCACCTGGATGGACCAGGATCGGGAAATGCATCTGGTCGAAAGCAACGGCCGTAAGGCCGCGTTTTTGCGCGAAGCAGCCCGGTTGCTCGGCCTGTCGGTGGTAGTCCATGATTGCCGGGTTGAAGAGGCCATGCCTGCGCTTCTGACACGCGATATCGAACTGGTGTCGGCGCGTGCGCTGACCAGTCTGGACAATCTGATCGAAATGGCTGAACCCCTGTTGAAAAAAGGGGCTGAAGGGTTGTTTCTAAAGGGTCAAGATGTAGATAATGAATTGACCAAAGCCACTAAATGTTGGATATTCAGGGCGTCTCTCCTGCCTAGCAAGACTGATCTTGCAGGCCGCATTGTCAGCCTCACACAGGTTGCAAGAGTTGAGAGCGAGCAGGAGCTCTGATCGAAATGACCACACTTGCTAATTGCCTTCGCCCAGCCGGATCGGTTCCACGGGTTCTTGTTGTCGCCAACCAAAAGGGCGGCGTCGGTAAAACCACCACGGCAATCAATCTGGGCACGGCTCTTGCTGCGATCGGCGAAGATGTGTTGATCGTCGACCTTGATCCCCAGGGCAATGCCTCTACCGGTCTCGGTGTGGCGCGCAAGGACCGCCGCGTCTCGACCTATGACGTGCTGGTGGGTACCGCCAGCCTCGACCAGGCGATTTTGCCGACAGACGTGCCGCGCCTGATGGTGGCCCCTTCCACGCTGGATCTGCTGGGCGTGGAAATGGAAATTTCTTCCGAGAAGGACCGTGCCCATCGCTTGCGCCGCGCCGTGCTGGTGCTGCATGAATCGCGCCTTGCCGCCGGCTTGCAGCCCTATTCCTATATTCTGGTTGACTGCCCGCCGTCGTTCAACCTGTTGACCATCAATGCCATGGTGGCTGCCGATGCTGTGCTGGTGCCGTTGCAATGCGAGTTTTTTGCACTGGAAGGGTTGAGCCAGCTTTTGAAAACCGTCGAGCAGGTGCGTTCTTCGCTCAATCCGCGTCTGACCATTCAGGGCATCGTGCTGACCATGTTTGACCCGCGCAACAATCTGTCGGGCCAAGTGGTCAAGGATGTGCGCGATTTCATGGGTGACAAGGTCTATGACACGGTTATTCCACGCAATGTCAGGGTTTCAGAAGCACCATCCTACGGCAAACCCGTATTGCTCTATGATTTGAAATGCACGGGGTCCCAAGCCTATCTGAAATTGGCTTCCGAAGTGATCCGTCGTGAACGTCAGGCCGCTGTTGCGGCCTGAAACTGATATCTGAAGGAATGATGTCGATGGCCGAAGAAACACGATCACGGTTGGGCCGTGGTCTCGCTGCCCTGATGGGTGATGTCGGTAGCGAAACGAATGAGGCTAATACAAATCGTTCAGGAACACGCAAGGTCCCGACCGAGTTCCTCCGTCCCAATGCGCGCAATCCGCGCAAGACCTTTGAAGAGGTCGATCTCGAGGAATTGGCCAGTTCCATCCGCGAAAAAGGGATCATCCAGCCGATTGTCGTGCGCGAGCAGGCCGGTCTGGCCGATGTCTTCGAAATCATTGCCGGTGAACGCCGCTGGCGCGCCGCGCAGCGGGCCGGTCTGCACGAAGTACCGATTATTGTCGTGGAAGCCAGTGATCGCGATGCTCTTGAAATGGCGATCATCGAGAATGTCCAGCGAGCCGATCTCAATCCGGTTGAAGAAGCAGCCGGTTACGAGCGGCTGATGGCCGAATTCGACTATGCGCAGGCTGATCTGGGTAAGATGATCGGCAAAAGCCGTTCGCATATCGCCAATACGCTGCGTTTGATGAAATTGCCGGACAGCGTCAAGGAATTGTTGCGCACAGGCCAGCTCTCGGCCGGACATGGGCGGGCTTTGCTGGCTGTCGCCAATCCTGAACAGGTTGCCAGGCTGGCGATAGAACGTGGATCGAGCGTCCGTGATCTTGAAAAACTGTCCCGCCAGCCTGACGACGAACAAGGTGAACCCCACCACCCGCGCTCCGTCCCGCAAAAAGATGCCGATACGCGGGCCATCGAGAAGATTCTGGAAGACCAGCTCGGGATGACGGTGAGCATCTCGCATAGCGGACAAGGTGGCGAACTGAAAATCCGTTATAAAACGCTCGACCAGCTCGAGGATCTTTGCCAGAGATTGCGCCGTTAACGTTTAACCGCGCCGTCTCGCTGCCAGCGAGAGTTGCAGGCAGCAGCGTGACACGATGCTGTCAGCCAAAGCCGGGGTTTTGCGGGCCATGGTCTGGGCCTCGAACAGATGCGCAATGGCAGTGTCGAGGGCTTCGCGCTTCCAATGACGGACTTGCTGCTCGAATGCTGACTTGCGCTTGAAATGCAGACGAGAAGCCTGGGTGATCGATGCCATATCCTTGCCCTGATCAAGCAAAGAGCGTGATTGCTGCAATTGCATGGCATGGCGCAGCAATGCCCCGACAATTACACCGGCATCCATATGTTCTATGAGACAACGCCGCAGCATTTCATCGGCATGGCCGCTTGAACCCACAAACACGGCATCAATCAGCTGGTCGAGATTGACCGCACCCGTATCGGTCATCATGGCATCGACATCGGCAAGGGTGATCCGCGGGCCGCCATTGACATAAAGCGCCAATTTGTCGATTTCATTGCGCGACATCAGACGGTCGGCACCCAGACGCTCGATCAGAACCTCTTTGGCATCACGGTCGATCTGTAAGCCATATTGTTTCAAGCCTTGATCGACCAATTCATTCAGGCTTTTGCTCTCGTCACCGAAACAGGGCAAGGCGGCTGCGGTCGACGCTTTCTCGATCAGGCTGCGCAAGGGACTTTTGGGTGTCAACTCGCCTGCTTCCAGCACGATTAGCACATCCCGCGGGGGAACGGCACATAATTGGCCAAGGGCTTCGGAGAGTGGATTACTGCCCATGCGCACCCAGATGCTGCGCTTGCCGCCAAACATTGGGACGGTATGCGCCTCATCGACCAACCGCATCGGATCGCTGGCCAATTGGTCACCATCCATACGGATCAGCTGGAACGGATCATCGGGATTTTCAACGGCGGAGCGCGCCAGAAGACGCGCCCGCTCCGAGACAAGACCGTGATCGGGCCCGTAAATCAGCACAAGGGGGTAACGCGGATCGGGCCGCCTGAGGAAGGCCTCGACTTCACCCGCTTTGAGAGCCGTCATCGGATTATTTTTGGTTGAGCAGAAGTGTAGCCACGCGGGTGCGGATATCCTCTGCCATAGCCTGGGCCACGCGGGTTTCGGCATCGCGGCGGGCGCGGGCTGCCGAAAAGCGTTGCGACATCCGGTCGAATGTGGCCGAGGAATTGACCACGCCGCGACCGATTTCAGCTCCGGTATCGTTCCGGGTCAGAATAAAGGTCACCGAGGTCAGAACCGAGCCGACATCCGCACGGCCCGACGAGGAATCGATCACCGGTGTGGTGAGCGAATTGGTGGCTTTCATCGTCAATTTGTAGCGTGGTTTGGCCGGCAGCGTGCCGCCGTTCAACTCGAACAACACGTTCTGGACCAGAAAATGGCCCAAACTATCCTGCATGGGCTCGACATCGACCAATGCCAGTTCGCTGGCAATGGTGGTTTTGTCCTTGCCGAATTCGCCGTTCAACGGACGGAAACAGCCGGCCAGCGCCAGCGCCATCAAGCCGGCGACAAACAGTTTTGAAAAGGGTTTAGACGACCACATTGACGATCCTTTGCGGAACAACGATGATCTTCTTCGGAACCTGATTGTCCAATGCCTTTTGCACCGCGTCGAGAGCTAAAACAGCCATCTCAACGGTTTTTTGATCAGCATCACGGGCAATCGTCAGATCAGCG